>JANNAF010000192.1:0-1712 GCA_031384005.1 Rhodobacterales bacterium
CCCCGAACGTTATCTGACATTTCTGCAAACCATCCACGACCGCTGGAGCCGAATCGACGGCGCAAGCGCCGAGGTGATCCCGAACATCCATCCGCGATCCCGCGACGACGGCTATCCGCTGTCTGCCGTGGGTCAGGCCGGATTTCACATGACCGACACCTCCGCCCCGATCGGCCCCCATACCTGGGCCGCCGCCTATGCATCGGCCCAGACCGCGATCGAGGGGGCGGAGATGTTGCTGACCGGTCCGATGGCCTATGCGCTGTGTCGGCCTCCGGGCCACCACGCCTTTACCGATCAAGCGGGCGGGTTTTGTTATCTGAACAACACCGCCATTGCGGCGCAGGCGCTGACCCTGCAGGGCCGCAAGGTCGCCATTCTGGATGTCGACCTGCACCACGGCAACGGCACCCAAGGGATTTTCTATGACCGGCCCGATGTGCTGACCGTGTCGATCCACGCCCATCCCGAACGCTATTACCCGTTCTTTTGGGGCTACCCGGATGAAACGGGGGCACAGGGGGCCGATGGGGCGAACCTGAATCTGGCCTTGCCGCGTGGCACCGGGGACGACGGGTTCTTGCGGGCACTGGACCTGGGGCTGCAAAAGATCAGCGACTGGGGCGCCGATACGCTGGTGCTGGCGCTGGGTCTGGACGCGTTCGAAGGTGACCCGTTTGCCGGGCTGGCGGTGACGACGGCGGGCTTTGGGGCCATCGGGCGGGCGGTGCGCAGCGCCGGTCTGCCCACGCTGATTGTGCAAGAGGGCGGGTATCTGTGCCCCGAACTGGGCGACAATCTGGCGGCTGTGCTGACGCCATGGCTTTGATCACGGGGTCGCCCGCGCCCCTGATCGGGGTCGGGTTGATGCTGGTGGCGATGGCGGTGCTGCCCGGCATCGACGTCATCGCGAAATATCTGGGCCAGAATGGCATGCCGATCTTGCAGATTGTCTGGGCACGGCTGACCTTTGGCGCACTTATGACGCTGCCCTTGGCGCTGCCCCATACCGGCCCGCGCGGATTGCTGCCGGACCGGCCATTATATCACGCGCTGCGGGCCAGCCTGCTGATCCTTGCCACCTTTACCTTTTTCTGGTCACTGAAATTCCTGCCCATCGCCGATGCGCTGGCGATCTTTTTCGTGCAGCCGCTGATCGTGACGGCCCTGTCACCGCTGGTCTTGGGCGAACATGTCGGGCCACGGCGCTGGGCGGCGGTCTGCGTCGGCTTTATCGGCACCTTGATCATCATTCGCCCGGGGTTTGGCACGATGAACCCCGGCGCGCTGCTGGCGCTGGCGGCGGGGACCAGTCTGGCGCTGTATTTCCTGATGACGCGGCGGATATCGGGGGAAAACAAGGCGATCGTCACCACGTTTCACACCAACCTGCTGGGGGCGGCGATCACCTGCGCGCTGGTGCCCCTGGTTTGGGTGACGCCCACGGTCGGCGACTGGGTGCTGTTCGTCGCACTGGCCGCAATTGCGAACATCGGGCACTACTGCATCGTACGGGCCTATGACCATGCCGAGGCGTCCCTGCTGGCCCCGCTGGCCTATACCGAGATGATCACCTCGGTCGTGATGGGCTATGTATTCTTTGGCGATTTCCCGGATAGCTGGACCTTTGTCGGGGTCGGCATCCTGATTTCCTGCGCCATCTATATCTCGATGCGGGAACGGGCCACGGCGCGCTGATCGGTTCAGACCTT
>JANNAF010000234.1:0-1900 GCA_031384005.1 Rhodobacterales bacterium
GGCAAAGACCAAAAGCGATCCAAGATTGGAAGCAAAGTTCAGCATCTTGGTATGGGCCGTCGCCTTCAGCACGCCAAACCCGGCCAGCATCACAAAGGCCATCATAAAGAATGACCCGGTGCCGGGGCCGAAAAAGCCGTCATACGCGGCGATCAGCGGGACAGCGGTCAGGGTGAACAGGGCGGGCGTCAGGCGCCGGGTCCTTGCCGCATCGGTCAGGCCGGGTTTCAGGGCAAAGAACAAGGCGATGGCGATCAGGACCACGGGCATGATCAGGCGCAGCACATCCGCCGGGACCGCATGGGCGACCAGCGCACCCCCTGCCCCGGCCACGGCGCTGACAGCGGCCATCGCCAGTTGGTCCTGCAACCGGACCTGGCCCGCACGGGCATAGGTGAGGGCGGCGGTTGCGGCACCAAAGGTGCCTTGCAGTTTATTGGTTGCCAAGGCTTGCAGCGGGGAGGCGCCGGCCAGCAGCAGGACGGGCACGGTGATCAATCCGCCCCCGCCGGCGATGGCATCGACCAGACCCGCAATAAAGGCGGCGATGATCAAAAGGGCGGCCAGATCGGCCGTCACCTCAAACCACATCATAGCGCCTGAAAATACGGCCCACGATTTGCCCATCGTCCAGCGCAAAACTGGGGTCACCGCCATAGTCGACAAAGCCCAGCCGCCCATAAAACGCCAGACCCGCCACATTGTCGGCCCGAATCCAGGCATGGATCGAGGGCAGTCCGCGCCGCATTGCATGGGTCAGCGTGCGGGCAAACATCGCCCGGCCTGTGCCTTTGGTCTGCAGGCCCGGGCGCACGAACGTGCCGATATGATCCCCGTCCATCCATCGGGCAAGGGATTGCCAACCCGTCACCTGGCCCGCCACTTCGGCCAGAACGCAGGCATGACATTCGGGGCCGTCGATGTTGTAGTGGCGAATGACCTCGGGCGTCAGGGCGTGCTGATGCGCGGTTGTGCCGCCGACGGCGATGACTTGGTTGATCAGGTCAGCCATCTGGATGGCATCATCGGGCGTTGCGTCACGGAGGATCATGGCGCGAAGTCGTCCACAGAGTAGCCTTGCATATACAACAGCGCCGTCAGGTCGCCGTGGTTGACCCGCACCGAACATTGCGCGGCGACAGACGGCTTGGCATGCAGCGCCACGCCGGTTCCGGCCAGCCCCAGCATGCCCAGATCATTGGCCCCGTCCCCCACGGCCAGCACATCCTGCGGGGTCAGGCCAAGGCGGGCGGTGATGTCGTGCAGGGCGTCGACCTTGGCCTGTTTGCCAAGGATGGGGTCGGCGACATGGCCGGTCAGGTGGCCTGCATCTGTCAGCAGAGTGTTGGCGCGGTGTTCGTCAAAACCCAATGTGGCGGCGATATGGGCGGTGAAGGCGGTAAATCCACCCGACACAAGGGCGGCATGGGCGCCGTGCGCCTTCATCGTCGCCAGCAAGGCGGGGCCGCCCGGCATCAGGGTGATGCGGCTGTGGATCACCTGATCAATGACGGCCACGGGCAGCCCCTGCAACAGACTGACCCGTTCGCGCAGCGCCGCCTCGAAATCCAGTTCGCCATTCATCGCGCGGGCGGTGATGGCGGCGACGCGGGGGCCGAAACCCGCCACATCGGCCAGTTCGTCGATACATTCCTGCTGGATCATCGTGCTGTCCATATCGGCCAACAGCACCCGCTTGCGCCGCCCCTCGGTCGGCTGAACGATCAGGTCCACCAACAGGCCCTGCAATCCGGCCCACACGTCCCACAGGTTGGCGGGCATCTGGTCAATGGCAAATTCAGCCGCCACGCCGGGGTTCAGCCAGCGCGCATCACCGCCGCCCCAAGCATTGCGCAGGGATTCCACCGTCACACGGTCCAGCGTGGGGCGGGCGGGGGTG
>JANNAF010000237.1:0-5359 GCA_031384005.1 Rhodobacterales bacterium
TTGGCCAGATCGGCCTGAATAGATGCGGCACCCTCAGGGAGGAGGTTGAGGGCGCCGCTGGTCCGGGAGCCTCGGGAGGAGGTGAGGCCCTTGGGAACGTCGTTGGCCAGATCGGCCTGAATATGTGCGGCACCCTCAGGGAGGAGGTTGAGGGCGCCGCTGGTCCGGGAGCCTCGGGAGGAGGTGAGGCCCTTGGGAACGTCGTTGGCCAGATTGGCCTGAATAAGTTCGGCACCCTCAGGGAGGAGGTTGAGGGTGCCGCTGGTCCGGGAGCCTTGGGAGGAGGTGAGGCCCTTGGGAACGTCGTTGGCAGAAATTACTGCCGAATAAAGGGCGGCGATGCAGGGAGGAGGAGAGCATCGCCGCGGTGCCTACGACCGTCAGGGAGGAGGTTGACGGTCCGGCAAAGATCAGTTCGTGTAGGCCGCTTCGCGCGCCAGATCGTGGATGTTGGCGCGGGCCACACCCAGATCCGTCAAATCGCGGTCGGTCAATGACGACAGTTCACGCACTGTCTGGGCGTAGACGCGACGGCGTTCGACAGCGTCTTTGACCGACTTGACGATATTGGCGACGCGGTCCGCGATGCCCACAGATGCCGAGCGAGTGTTTACATATGCCATTTTCAAGCCTCACATTTTTACTTTGGCGCCGGACCGTTTCGCGAACCGAACCGATCCTGTCGCGCTGTTAGGGCAAACATGGGGCAATTGCTGCGTCTGCACAATACGCTGCTCAATCAATGCTGCTATGCGGCAAATGCATGGCTCATCTTCACAAAAAGTTCATGATTAACAGCCGCTTCGCTGATTTTTTGAGCGTTTGGTCAACACAGCCTTGCCCTTTGCTGCAAAGCGGAACAGGCTGCCGCAAGGTTAAGCAGAGGAAAAACAAAATGGCAGACCTGCGCGATGAAGTGATGGGAGTGTTGTCCCGAATTTCAACCCCCACCGGCGGGAATTTGGTGGCCCGCGACATGATTCGCGCGCTGACGATCGACGGGGGCGCAGTACGGTTCGTCATCGAGGCGCCAACCCCCGAAGAGGCCCGCACGCTGGCCCCGGCACAGGTCGCCGCCGAAATGGCCGTCAGGGCCCTGCCGGGGGTCACCGAGGTATCGGTGGTGACCACGGCGCATGGGGCGGTGGCCAAGCCGCCTGCGCCCAGCTTCAAGATCGGGCAACATCCGACGCCGCAGCAAGGCGGGCCGCAGCGCGTGTCCGGTGTCGACCGGATCATCGCGGTTGCCAGTGGCAAGGGCGGGGTTGGCAAGTCAACGGTCGCCAGCAACCTGGCAGTTGCCTTGGCGCGGCAGGGGCGACGGGTCGGTTTGCTGGACGCCGATATCTATGGCCCGTCGCAACCGCGCATGATGGGGGTCAGCAAACGCCCGGCCTCGCCCGATGGCAAGATCATCGAGCCTCTGCGCGCACATGGCGTGACGATGATGTCGATCGGCCTGATGTTGAAAGAGGACGAGGCCGTGATCTGGCGCGGCCCAATGATCATGGGGGCCTTGCAGCAGCTGATTTCTCAGGTGGCATGGGGGGAATTGGACATTCTGATCATCGACCTGCCACCCGGCACCGGGGATATTCAGTTGACCTTGTGTCAGCGCACCCATCTGACGGGGGCGCTGGTGGTGTCGACCCCGCAGGATGTGGCGCTTTTGGATGCCCGCAAGGCGCTGGACATGTTCGTCAAGCTCAAGACGCCAGTTTTGGGTCTGATCGAAAACATGTCGACCTATATCTGCCCCAATTGCGGCCATGAGGCACATATCTTTGGCCATGGCGGCGTGGCGACCGAGGCGGCCAGGCTGGACCTGCCCTTTCTGGGCGAGTTGCCCCTGAATATCGACGTGCGGCTGGCCGGGGATGCCGGCACCCCCATTGCGGCGACGGACAGTCCGTTGGCCGAACCCTATCTGCGGCTCGCGCAGCGGTTGATTGCCGGGGGAATGGCATGATCCGGGCGGTCACCCCGGCGGATCGTGCCGCATGGGAGGCGCTGTTTGACGGCTATGCGGCATTTTACAAGACCGCCGTTACCCGCGAGGCCAAGGCGGCAGTCTGGGCGTGGATTTTCGCAGAAAATCCGGATTTCTGGTGCGATCTGGCGGTGGATGAGGCGGGACAGGTGGTGGGGCTGGTGCAGTACCAGCTGATGCACCGGTCGCTGTCCGGGGCCAAGGTCTGCTACCTGTCCGACCTTTTTGTCCGGCCCGAGGTGCGGGGCGGTGGGTATGGCCGGGCCTTGATCGACCATGTGATCGGCTTTGCCCGCGCCACAGGGATATCCAACGTCCGCTGGTTGACCCAAGAGTTCAACTATGCCGGCCGCACGCTCTATGACAGCTACCGACCGAAGAGCGATTTTATCCTCTATTCATTGCCTGTCGAGGGGTAGCGTCGGAGTTTCGGCGGATCTGCGTTACCAGGCGGCAGGTTGGCGGTTGTGGAAAAAGCCGCCGGTCGGGCCGTCATCGGGCAAAAGGGCAAGCCAGACCGGCGTGTCGGCACCCTGTTCGGGGGTCAGCGGGGCCGAGGTGCCGCCCATGCGGGTGGCCACCCAGCCCGGGTCGCAGGCGTTGATCTTGACCCCCTTTGGCAGGTCGCGCGGCAGGGCATGGGTCAGTGCGTTCAGCGCGGCTTTTGCGACACCATAGGCACCGGGGCCGCCAAGGCCTTGGGCATGCGACCCCCAACCCGAGGAGATGTTGACGATCCGGCCCCAGCCGGTGCGTTTCCAGTGTGGCGTGCACAGGCGGACAAGGTCGAGGGGGGCATTCACCATCACCTCCATCGCCGTATCGAAATCGCTCTCGCGGGACAACAGCGAGGCGTGGCCAAGGATGCCTGCATTGTTCAGCAGGATGTCAAAGCCACCTGCCGCCGTCACTGCATCGAAATAGCTGTCGGCGTCGGTCAGGTCGATCGGAGCGTAGCTGCAACCGAGCGCGGTGGCGGCGGCGCGCCCCTCGTCTTTATTGCGGGCACCGATGGTGACACGCGCGCCTTTGGCGATCAGGCCGGCCGCGATGGCGCGCCCGATGCCCCGGTTGCCGCCGGTGACAAGGGCGGTGGGGTGCAGGGGGCGGGTCATGCCGCGGTTTCGGCCAGGTGGGCGGTGATGATGTCGTCAAAGCTGGCGTCGGCAGTGAAGCCCAGGGCAAGGGCGCGTTTCGCCTCATACGCCAGTGCCCAGCCGCCGACGATTTTTTCGACCATCGGGTCGGGATTGCGTGTGATCAGTTTCAGTGCGGCAGGGCCCGCAGCACGTTCCAGCGCCGCCAGTTGATCGGCCACTGTGGCGGTCAGGCCTGGTACGGTCACGGCGCGGTCAGTGCCCAGTGGGGCGGTGTCCATCGTGGCTGCATGGCGAAAGAAGCCAACGGCGGTGCGGGGTGAGGCGAACCAGTGGCGGGTGGTTTCGGGCACCGGCAGATTGGCTGTCTTGCCCGCCAAGGGTTCGCGCAAGATATTGGAAAAGAACGACGAGGCGGCCCGGTTGGGCAGGCCTGGGCGAATGCAGATGGTGGGCAGGCGCAGCGACACCCCGTCGATGATGCCGCGCCGGGAATAGTCGTTGATCAAAAGCTCGGCAATGGCCTTTTGCGTGCCATAAGAGGTCAGGGGGACAGTGTGAAAATCGTCGGGGATCACGTCGGGAAACGGGCGGCCCATCACGGCGGCCGAGGAGGCATAGACCACGCGGGGGTGATAGTTCGGGGTGTGGCGGATCGCCTCCAACAGGGTACGGATGCTGTCGAGGTTGACGGCGTAACCCTTGTCGAAATCGGCCTCGGCCTCACCTGACACGATTGCGGCCAGATGGTAGATGGTGGTGGGGCGGGTATCCAACAGGCGGATCGGTGCGTCGGGGTCGGTCAGGTCAAGGGTCAGGGCGGTCGCACCGGGCAGGGGTGTTGCGGGCACCACATCGGCCAGCACCAGCGTTTCGTTGGACAGGCTTTTGGCGATTTTGGCACCGATCATGCCGGCCGCCCCGATGATGAGATTGGTCAAGTGGTCCCCCCTGGTTCAGTGCAGGATGACGCAAGGTGCTGCGGGTGTCCAGATCTGGACGCCAGAGTAAAGCATTGAAATGGTTAGAGAGTTGGAATTTTGTTCAGGTGGCCTTAACTATTTTCGACGTTTTGGTGTTCGATGTGACACGGTGGCGTTGGATGAAAAGGCAGGGGAAGGCATGCACCGGGTCGTTCGGGATGTCTGGGACAGCGCCGCGGTATATGCGGCGGGTGGGGGGGGCGAGGTCGGGTCGGTGCAGGGTGGCGCGGGCTGTTTGGCTGCAAATCCGGAGGGCCCCAACCGGAATGCTGTGCCGATCTTGAGTTGGGCCGTTCGCAGGGGATGGCGTGACACGGTTCGTGGTGGATGGTGGAGTGGCGTTGTTGATGGCGGGCCACAGGGCACTGGTGCCGGCGCGGTCACAGTCTGGTCGCGCCGACCCTGCTGCGGTCGCAGGTTTTGTCGCAACTTTATGCTCTGGTGCAGGCGGGGCAGATCGACCGGCGCGCCGCAGGGGGGCGGCTGGACCACCTGCGCCAGCTGCGGATCAGGCCTTTGGGGGGCGGGTGTTGCAGCGTCGGGCGTGGGATGTGGCACGGCGTCTGGGATCGGTTGACACCGGGCGGGCCGAGTATGTGGCGCTGACGCTGTTGCAGGGCGCATGCGATGGTGACACTGGACGCCGGGCTGGTGGGTGACGTCAGGGGGTTGATCGTGGTTGCCGGGCCCAAGGTTCTGGCGGTTTGATCGGCGCTGGGTCAGGTAATTGGCCAGGTTTCAGTTGGCCGGATGGGTGATTGTGCTGTGCAGGGTTTCCGCCATCGCCTCACCCCACCCCACCCCACCCCACCCCGCCCGGTCAGGCTGTGGCAGTGGCCCCCAGGGCGGACAGGGCATAGCTGCCCCGCGCGACGTGGTCGAACCAGCCGTAATGGTTGGCGCGCAGCAGCGTGGCCGCGCGGGACACTCCGGTCGCTTTGGCGATGCGGGCGGGGCTGGAGGGGCCCTGGCTGGCCAGATGGGCGGCCACACGCAGGGCGTCCTGACGGTAGGCGGTCATCCGTTTGACGCCCGTGGTGCCGCCAAGGTTGGGGTCACCGTCGCGGCGCAGAAACTCACGCAAGAGGCGGGCGGATTTGGCGGTGTTCTGGCGCGGGGCATAGGGGCCGGGGTCAAGATGCGCCTCGACATGGGGGGGGACGGTCAGGTGGACGGCGAGGAGACCCAGACCCAGCCTGCGGCAAAGGCGGGTAATGTCCTTGTACCGCGCGCTCCAGCCTTTGGGGCCATGGGGGACGGCGAGGTAGACGTGGTCGAACAGGCTCTGC
>JANNAF010000290.1:0-8906 GCA_031384005.1 Rhodobacterales bacterium
CAATCTGGCCGAGACGGCGGACATCGCGTCCACCACCAGCGTTTGCCTGAAATTCACCGACCCGCGCATCAAGGATGGCGAGGCCTTTGCCAAGGCGGTCGCCAAGCGCATCGAAAAGGCCGGGGCCGGTCTGGACATGGGTGCCTACCGCGACGCCCCGCCCGGATTGCGCATCTGGTGCGGGTCCACGGTGGAAACCGCCGATGTCGCCGCCCTGATGCCGTGGATTGCCTATGCGTTCGACACGGAAATCGCCGCACAACTTTGAACCAGTGGTGGGATAACACCCACCCTACCCCTTCATCCGTAGGGTGGGTGTCAACCCACCGCTCCTATAAGGATTTTCGATATGGCACCTCGCGTACTCGTTTCCGACGAACTTTCCGAAACCGCCGTGCAAATCTTCCGCGACCGTGGTGTCGAGGTGGACTACATGCCCAAGCTGGGCAAGGACAAGGAAAAGCTTGCCGAAATCATCGGCCAATATGACGGCCTTGCCATCCGGTCCGCCACCAAGGTCACCGACAAACTGCTTGCCTTGGCCACCAACCTCAAGGTGGTGGGCCGCGCCGGGATTGGCGTGGACAATGTCGATATTCCTGCGGCGTCCAAAAAGGGCGTGATCGTGATGAACACACCCTTTGGCAATTCGATCACCACCGCAGAACATGCCATCGCCATGATGTTCGCCGTCGCCCGCCAACTGCCCGAGGCAAACGCCTCGACCCAAGCCGGCAAGTGGGAAAAGTCGCGCTTTCTGGGGGTCGAGCTGTTCAACAAGACCCTGGGCGTCATCGGCGCCGGCAACATCGGCGGCATCGTCTGTGACCGCGCCGTGGGCCTGCACATGAAGGTGGTGGCCTATGACCCCTTTCTGTCCGACGAACGCGCCAAGCAACTGGGCGTGACCAAGGTCGATCTGGACGACCTGCTGGCCCGCGCCGATTTCATCACCCTGCATGTGCCCCTGACCGACAAGACCCGCAACATCCTGTCGGCCGAAAACCTCGCCAAGACCAAGAAGGGTGTGCGCATCATCAACTGCGCCCGCGGTGGTCTGATCGACGAGGCGGCGCTGGCCGCTGCCCTGACCTCTGGTCATATCGCAGGCGCGGCACTGGACGTGTTCGAGGTGGAACCCGCCACCGAAAGCCCGCTGTTCGGCATGGCCAACGTCGTCTGCACCCCGCATCTGGGGGCATCGACCACCGAGGCGCAGGAAAACGTAGCCCTGCAGGTGGCCGAACAGATGTCGGATTACCTGCTCACCGGGGCGGTGTCGAACGCGCTGAACATGCCCAATGTCACGGCAGAAGAGGCCGCCGTCATGGGGCCGTGGATCAAGCTGGCCAGCCATCTGGGGTCCTTTATCGGCCAGATGACGGATGAACCGATCAAGGCGATCAACATCCTGTATGACGGCACCGTGTCCGACATGAACCTGGCCGCCCTCAATTCGGCCGTGATTGCCGGGGTAATGAAGACGGCGAACCCGGATGTGAACCTGGTTTCGGCCCCCGTCGTCGCCAAGGAACGCGGCATTCAGGTTTCCACCACCCGGCAGGAAAAGACCGGGGTGTTTGACGCCTATATCAAGGTTACCATGGTCACCGACAAACGCGAACGGTCGGTTGCGGGGACCTGTTTCAGCGATGGCAAACCGCGCTTTATCCAGATCAAGGGCATCAATATCGATGCCGAGATCGGGGCGCACATGCTCTATACCACGAACGAGGACGTGCCGGGCATCATCGGTCTGTTGGGCATGACGATGGGCAAGAACAACGTCAACATCGCCAACTTTACTCTGGGCCGGTCCGGTGTGGGTCAGGACGCCATCGCGATCCTATATCTGGATCAGGCGATCGACCCCAAGGTGGTGGACACGCTGGAATCGACCGGCATGTTCAGTCAGGTCAAGGCGTTGCAGTTCGAGGTGGCCTGACCCCCTTCATCTGTCCATAAATATCCCGGGGGTCCGGGGGCGGCGCCCCCGGGGTCCCAACACAGGGCACCCCATGCACAGCTATGCCATCGGCGACATCCACGGCCATCTTGACCTGTTGAAACAGGCGCATGACCGCATTGCCAACGATCAGGCCCGCTATGGGGCGGGGACCGTGGTGCATATCGGTGATCTGGTGGACCGTGGACCGGACAGCCAGGGGGTGGTTGACCTTTTGGCGGTGGGTGTGGCGGCGGGCCAGGACTGGGTCGTTTTAAAGGGCAATCACGATCGGATGTTTTCAGGCTTTCTGGACGACATGATTTGGCATGATCCCGGCCTCAGACCTGACATGTCTTATCTGCATCCGCGGATTGGTGGCGCGACGACGCTGGCGTCCTATGGCGTGGCCAACGCCGGGGACCGACCCTTGGCCCCGGTCCATGCCGAGGCGGTGGCGGCGGTGCCGATGGCACATCGCGACTTTCTGGCGACGCGGCCGACCCTGTTCACCCAAGGTGCCGCAATCTTTGTCCATGCCGGCCTCCGGCCCGGCCTGCCCCTGGACCGCCAGCGCGAGACCGATCTGGTCTGGATCCGCAAGGATTTTCTGGATGACCCGCGCGACCATGGCGGCCTCGTCGTGCATGGCCATACTGCCATCGAGCGGGCAATGCATTACGGCAACCGGCTGAACATCGATTCCAGCGCAGCCTATGGTGGCCCGCTGACGGCGGTGGTGATCGAGGGGCGCGAGGCCTGGGAACTGACGTCAACGGGGCGCAGGCCGGTGCCCTATCTGGCCAGCGGACGATAAGACAACAGGGCCAACACGGCCATGGCAGCGGCCACCCCGGACATCAGCCAGAAATAGCCCTTGTCCCCCATCGGTCCGACCGCCTGCGCCACGATCAGTGGGGCGATGACAGCGCCGATCTGGCATGTCCCAAGGATGACAGGTGCCACCCGGGCATCGGTGCCCATCTTGGCTGTGGCAGTGACAAAGAAACCGGGAAAGAACAGCCCTGCGGCAAGGCCGATCGGCGGATAGAACCAGACCGGATCATAGACCGCACAGCCCAGCGTCAGCAGGGCCGTCAGGCTGACACCTGTCAGATAGATCGCAAACGGTGGGACAAGGTGGGCCACGACCGTCAGGACCAGCCGCCCGATCAGAAAGGCCACAAAGAACGCCGACAACAGCGCCGCCGCCTGATCTGCCGGGATCCCGGCGCGGATCATGGCGCTGGGGGCAAGGCCGGTCAGGCACACTTCCAGTCCGATGGCGACGGCGCCGAAGGCAAGGATGGGCAGATGCAACCGAAAGCCCGAGGTGTTGACAGTGCCCGCCGCCGGCGCCCGGCCTGCGGGACCAGAGGCAAGGATGGTCAGGGCCGCCAGCGCCGCGATGATCCAGAAGATCACGGAAGGATTGCTGCCCAGCCAGACAAAGATCAGCGGGGCCGCAATGGCCCCGACCGAATACAGCGCGTTGATCAGGCTGACCATGGCCGCACCACGCGGCCCAAAGGCTGCATGGATCCGCGCATTGAACAGGGCCGCAACCGAGCCGTAGCCGATGCCAAACAGCACGCCGCCCGCCAGCGTGGTCAACCAGTTTGGCGCCGCTGCCAGCAGCGCCGCCCCCGCCGTCATGGTGCCCAGTGCCGCGCGGGGCGTGACATGGGAGCCTGCAAAATACATGCCCGCGATGCCGATAAAGCTGCCAATCCCAAGGGTCGAGATCAGCCAGCCCGCGCTGGCGCTGTCGATGGAAAACAGGGTTTGATAGACGGGCAGTGTCGGCCCCAATATGGCCTGATAGGCCCCCAGCAGGATAAAGCTGGCCATGGCAGCGATCAGCAGGGGCAACCGCTGATCCGAGGGGGGATGGGGGGACATCGGGGTCTTTCCTGCGCAAAGGTCGCCGGCAGGTAGCGCCGTGTCGGGGGTGTCGTCAACCGGATTGGCGGTCCCTGCGCATCCGGGCAAAAGTGAAAGCCTCTATTTCTCTATGGCTTGGCGTTTTTCATCGTCCTGATGGTTGGCCCTTTTGTGGGCTTGCATCGCGACGGCCCAGGTCGCAGGTTTGGTGTGAACCGGGGCGGCTGGGGGTGTCATGGTCAGGTTGCACGAATACGGGCGGTCATCCGCCTCTTACCGGGTGCGGATTGCGCTGGGGCTGTATGGGATTGCCTATGACAAGGTGACGGTCGATCTGTTGGAGGGGGCGCAGCGCGGCGACGCCAATCTGCGGGTCAACAAGCAGGGTTTGGTGCCGACGCTGGAGATTGACGGGCTGGTCCTGACGCAGTCGCTGGCCATTCTGGAATATCTAGAGGAGACGCGGGGACCTTTGTTGTTGCCGGCGGACCCGGCAGGCCGGGCGCGGGTCAGGGCGCTGGCCCATGCGGTGGCGATGGAGATTGCGCCGATCGGCAACCTGTCGGTGCGTAGCCATGTCGAGGCGTTAAGCAGTGGGGCGATGACGGCGAATGACTGGAACCGGCATTACATCATCAAGGGGTTCACCGGGTTGGAGGCGATGCTCGGTGATGGCGGGGCGGGGCGGTTCTGCCACGGCAACCGGCTGACGCTGGCTGATGTGGTTTTGGTGCCGCAGGTTTACAATGCGGGGCGTTTGCAGGTGGATATGGCGGCGTTTGGGCGGATTTTCGGGATTGCCGCGCGGTTGGCAGAAGTGCCGGCGGTGGCGGCGGCGCATCCGGACATCGGGTTGGCGGGTTGACCCCGCCGGGGATTTCACATCCCCGGACCCCTGTGGGATATTTATGGACAGATGAAATTGGCGAAGTTTCAGGCAGGTTTCAGGATTACCTGAGGCGGACAGAACTGCGGGCCGAGCGGCCCGTTGCATCAATCACGCTGAGGGTGATGAAGCCACGCCCGAGTGCGTCCAGCATCTGTTCGCGCCCGGTTTGTGCGGTGCTGACGGGCAGGCCGTTGGCGAGCCAGGTGAAGGGCGCGGTGCCGCCCTCGACGCGGACCATCAGACCCTCGGGGAGCAGTTCAACCTCGGAGCCGTCGGGGGGGAAGGTAACGGCGGGGGCGTTGGCGGCGGGGTCAAAGGCGGCAGAGCGCGAGCGGAAGTGGCGCAGGGGTTGTGGCAGTTGGGCGTTGGCGACCAGCAGGGTGGCCGGGGGCGCGGCGGGTTGCGGAGTCAGGGTGGGTTTCAGGCGGGCGAAGGTTTGGAACAGCACGGGGGCGGCGAGGTCGGCGCCGAACGCGCCGGGGACCGGGGTGCCATCGGGGCGGCCCAGCCAGACACCCACCACATGCTGGCCGTCAAAGCCGATTGCCCATGCGTCGCGGTGGCCATAGGAGGTTCCGGTTTTATAGGCGAGGCGGTTTTCCGGGGCGCCGGGTGGCGGGGC
This sequence comes from Rhodobacterales bacterium, assembly GCA_031384005.1. Taxonomy (GTDB): domain Bacteria; phylum Pseudomonadota; class Alphaproteobacteria; order Rhodobacterales; family Rhodobacteraceae; genus Stagnihabitans. The sequence continues at coordinate 5,341 of JANNAF010000290.1, forward strand.
AAGGCCGGCAAGGATATCAGCCACTGACCAAGCGGCGGCGGGTGTCAGGACGCGCTGGGCATCCTGCAGGTCGATGGGCAGGTGGTGCAGGGGCTGCGCCTGTCCGCCGTTTGCAATGGCGGCATAAAGCTGCACCATGTCGTGCAGGGTCACGCCGATGCCACCCAAGGCGACGGCGAGGCCGGGTTGGCCGGTAGGCAGGGCGAATTTCACTTGGGCACGGTCCAGCGATTGCAGCAGTTTGGCGGGGCCCAGTGCCTCGGTCAGGGCCACAACGGGCAGGTTGAGGGACAGTTGCAGCGCCTCGCGCACGCGGATCGTGCCGCGGAACTGGCGGTCAAAGTTTTGCGGTCGGTAGCCGTTGAAATCGGTGGGGCTGTCGTCGATCAGGGTTTCGGGATGGGCGAGGCCTTCGTCAAAGGCGAGGCCGTAGATCAGCGGTTTGAGGGTGGAGCCGGGCGAGCGCAGGGCCTGTGTCATATCGACGAAGCCTTGCCGCTGGTCGGCGCGGTAGGCGGCGGAGCCGACCGAGGCTAGAATTTCGCCGGTGGTATGGTCGGCCACGACGATGGCGACCTGCATCCGGTCGCCCATGGTCGCCACGGTATCAACGGCGAGGCGTTCGAGGCTGCGTTGCAGGCTGCGGTCGAGGGTGGTTTGGTGGCGGGTGCCGGGTTCGGCAACCACGCGGTCGGCAAGGTGGGGGGCGAGGGTGGGAAACGGGCGGCGGGCGGTGGGGACGGGTTCGGTCAGGGCGGCACGGGATTGGTCGGCGTCGATCAGGTGGTCGCGGGTGGCGCGGTTCAGCACGCGGGCGCGGGCCGTGGTCGCGGTACTGGCGGCGCGGTCGGGGCGGCGGGATTCAGGGGATTGCGGGATGGCGACCAGCAGCGCCGCCTCGGCCGGGGTCAGGCGGCGCGGTTCCTTGGCGAAGTACGCGAGCGCGGCGGCGCGGATGCCTTCGACATTGCCGCCATAGGGAGCGAGGTGGAGGTAGAGCCGCAGGATGTCATCCTTGGACAGGTGGCGTTCAAGGGCCAGCGCCAGACGCATCTGGCGCAGTTTGCCTGTCAGCTGGCCGGTGCCTGAGTCTTCCAGCAGCCGGGCGACCTGCATGGTCAGGGTGGAGGCACCGGATGTGACGCGGCCTGTCGTCAGGCCGGACCAAGCGGCGCGCAACAGGGCGCGGGGGTCCACGCCGTTGTGGTCGCGAAACCGCTTGTCCTCATAAGCCAGCAGCATTTGCAGGAAAAAGGGGTCCACTTGGGCCGGGTCTACCGCCAGACGCCAGCGGCCATCGGCCACGGTATAGGCGCGCAGCAGATCGCCGTTGCGGTCCAGCACCTCGACCGAGGTTTGCACGGTCAGGTCGGGCAGGACCGTGGCGTCGATCCATTGGTTTAGGGCGTCGCGCGCGGTGGCGGCGAGTGCCAGGCCCGCCGCCAGTCCGATGAACCAGCGCGCCCGCATCACTCGGCTATGGTGACGGTGCCCGCGTCGGTATGGGCGGTAAAGTCGGGGCGGTACATATCCTCGACCGAGGCGGCGGGGTGGTGGAAGGTGCCCGGTGACACAGCCCGCAGGATATAGCCCAGACGGAAGACATCGGCGTTGGTACGGTCGATGGCCGTCAAGAAGCGGTCCTGACGAAATTCCGAATGGGCGACGTCGGTTGCCAGTTCAAGGAAGTCGAGCCCACGGATGGTACCGCCCGAGATGAGGTTGGGGTTATCAATCTCTAGCCCCGCAGGCAGGGGATCGTTGACCATCAGCCGCGCCTCACCCTTGCCAAAGGGGGTGATTTCCAGCACGGCGACAAGGCGGTCGCCGGTTTTCAGGCCCTCCAGCGAAGCGGGTTCGCCGTCCAGCGTATAGTAGCTGCGCGTGATGGCGTAACCGTTGCCGCCTGCGGGTTCCGGCACGATGGGCACGCCAAAGGTGCTGACGGTCAGGGTAGTTTTGCGGCCGATATTTTCCACGATCACCGGGTCGCGGTAGTTGGCGTCCAGCACGCGGACCAAGGGGCCGGTGGCGGGTGCGCCGTCGATGGTGATGGTCTGCGCCGTGTCGCGGTCGATCAGGGCGTTGGCGGCCAGCAGGGCCCAGGTCGCCTCTTGCGTCGACAGGCGGCGCGAGGTGGCGATGCGGTCTGACAGCGCCTCGCGGTCCACCGCGTTCGAACCCGCCTCGACCGCGAGGGTCAGGACGGCGGCTGTGTCGCGGTAGTTGGTGCCGTAATCGGCGCGCCACAGCTGTTCGGTTTCGGGTGGCAGGGCGTTCAACGCCGCCGCAGCACGGGCGAACATGGCGTCGGCGCGGGGTTGGTCGCCATAGTTGGCCAGTGCCGCGCCGACCTGCGCCATGGCAAGCGGTGTGGCGAAGGCGTCGCCCTTGACGTCGACGTAATAGCGCAGGTCGCCCACGGCGGCGGCCCCTTCACGGGCCAGAACCATCAGCGCATAGGCCAGGGGTTCACCGCCACGGTCAAAGTCAGAGTAGTAGTTGACCTGATTGCGCAGGCTATCCAGCGCCGAGCGGAACGCCTGATCTGGCACGGTGAACCCTTGGGCGCGGGCGCGTGACAGGAAATCGGTGACATAAGCGTCCAGCCACATGTCGCCGTCCGCAGGCCGCCAAAGGCCAAAGCCGCCCGAGGAGCTTTGGTTCATCAAGACCGCTGTGATCGCCTGTTCGATGCGGCCCTGAATGTTGTTGGCACCGGGCAGACCCATCGCCTGTGCGACCTGATCGAAGTACAAGAGCGGCAGCGCCTTGGACGTGATCTGTTCGGTGCAGCCGTAAGGATAGGCGTCCAGCGAGGCCAGAAGGCCGGGGGCGTTCAGGCGGGCGATGGGGCCGATGGCCATAGTGGCCATGCCAGTACCGGGCATCAACCCGTCAAACACCGCCTGATCAAAGGTGAAGGTTTGGCCAGCATCCAGATCAAGGCGGCTGGTGCGGGCGACGACGGGGTCATTGACCTGCACCGGGATTTTCAGCTCTTTGGTCAGGACCTTGCCATCCGGGGTGGTCAAGGTGACCTGAATGGTTTGCAGACCGACCGGGTTGGCGGTGACCGGGACAGCAAAGACCGTCTTGGCCAGATCGCCAAGGGTAAAGGTGGCAGGTACGGCGCCAAGGGTCAGACCGTTGGAGGAAACCGCCAGCGCCATTTCGCCCGAGGGGCCGGTGGCGTGGACAATCTCCAGCAGAAGGCGGCTTTCATCACCGGGGGCCATGAAGCGGGGAAGGCTGGCGGTCACGACGACCGGGTCGCGGACCAGAACATCGGCGCTGGCTTGGCCAACGCCACGGTTGGACCAAGCGACGGCCATCACCTTGACCGTGCCGTTGAACGACGGCAGGTCAAAGCTGACACGGGCATAGCCATCGGGGCCGACCTGCACCGGGCCGGTAAAGTAGGACACCAGTTCCTCGGTCGGGGGGGGCGATTGCAGGCGGGCCTGCGCCCCGGCGTCACCACCAGAGCGGACCACGCCTTCGGCCCCGTTCAGACCATCAATCAGGCGACCATAAATGTCACGGATGCCGACACCCAGTTTGCG
>JANNAF010000231.1:0-20339 GCA_031384005.1 Rhodobacterales bacterium
CGCCGTGGGTGCCTTTGCGCCTGTGGTGATCTCCTCGGGCACCCTTGGCAACGGCGGCGATCTGATCCTGTCGCAACATCACCGTGTGTTCTTGTACCAACGCCAGAAACTCCCGGGCCTGTCGACGTCAGAACTGCTGGTTCAGGCGCGGCATTTTGTTGATGAAGACCGGGTTTACCTGCGCACCGGCGGCTATGTCGATTATTTCAGCCTCGTGTTCGACCACCACGAAATCATCTATGCCGAGGGGATCCCGTCGGAATCGCTGATGGTCAATGATGCGACCGTAAACCGCCTGCCCCCCGACATCGCCGCCGAGGTCAAAGCGCGGTTTCCCGGCCTGACCCAAAACCCCCATTTCGGCACCGAGGCCGGACGCCAGTTTCTGGATGCGATCGGGCCAGAAAGATTGTTCAAGGGGCGCTGAGGAAGCCGATCCAACAAACTGAAAGGCAAACCGCGTGCCAAACCTTCGATACCTTTTGGTCGCAATCTATCTGGCCGGTCTTCTTTTCGGCTACTGGCGCATCTGGCGGGGCGTCCGGCTGCCGCTCTATTCAGGTCTTTTGCCCATGGTGTGCGGCGGTGTCGCGGCCCTTCTGCTGACCCGCACTGCAATGACAAGCCACTACACCGGTATTGTATTGCAGTTGCTGGGTCTTGGCATCGGTGTTCCGCTGATCGCCTTCGGCCTGGGCAGCTTTATTGCGGCCATTGCCGGCTCCCTTTGGAATAATCGGCTGGTCTTTTCCGCTCTCGCAATCCTCTCTGTCGCATGGCCGTTCGGGGCTATGCTGAAACTGGATCAGGTAAGGTCTGACGGGCTGGCCGCGCAACAGACTGGACTGGCTGCCTTTCAACAGTCCACCGTCCAGGCAATGGTTGGCGACTCTTTGGTTTACTTGCCAGTCGCGCCGAATATTGGCCTGGAATACGATTGTTCGCCTCCCGGTTCCAAAAGACCCAAATGGTGCAGGACGCCATTCTTGGACACCGTGGGATTTCGCCTTTCCGGACCTCAGGGCGGCACTCTGTCCACCCCACCCGACATCCGCAGCATTTTCATCCGTCCGGTTAGTCTGCGCGACTGGTGCAACCGGCGCACCGATCCGCAAGCTGCCGACTGATGCAAAATCCTGCCGCAGCATGAGATGACCTTTGTCTACAACGAAAAACTGCCCGCCAATCCGTTCGACAAAGACCAGTGGTCGCAAATCGACACCAGCGCCACCACACCCGTTGTTGAAGCCGAGGCGTTCCTGCTGGAGTGCAACACCAAGATCTGGGAAGGCCCGCTCTGCCGGTCACGTTTCCTGATCGCGCCTGATATCGGGGTAACGACCTACTACCGCAAGCCACGGATGGAGGATCTGCCTAGAATAGCAGCCGAGACGCGATCAATGGCGATCCACATCTGGGACAACATCACTGGCAATCCCCGCACCCACCCAAAGGCCAACGATTAACACGGGGTTAATTTTCCAAAACTAAGTCACTGATTTTGAACAACTTTAAAAAGTGTCCAGATCTGGACGCTGCCCAGGCGGCAAAACTCCGCTACCTTTACCAAGCGCCCATTTTCCGCTACACGCCCCCCATGCTTGACAATGCCCCCAAACTCCCGCCCGAAATTGCCCGCCGCCGGACCTTTGCGATCATCTCGCACCCCGATGCGGGCAAAACCACGCTGACCGAAAAGTTCCTGCTGTTCGGGGGTGCAATCCAGATGGCCGGTCAGGTCCGCGCCAAAGGCGAGGCACGGCGGACCCGGTCCGACTTTATGAAGCTGGAACAGGAACGCGGGATTTCCGTATCCGCCTCGGCGATGAGCTATGATTACCGCCAATGGCGCTTTAACCTCGTCGATACCCCCGGCCACAGCGACTTTTCCGAAGATACCTACCGCACCCTGACGGCGGTGGATGCCGCCATCATGGTGATCGACGGTGCCAAGGGGGTCGAGTCGCAGACCCAGAAGCTGTTCGAGGTTTGCCGGATGCGCGACCTGCCCATCCTGACCTTTTGCAACAAGATGGACCGCGAAAGCCGCGATGTGTTCGAAATCATCGACGAGATCCAGGAAAACCTCGCCATCGACGTGACCCCGGCAAGCTGGCCCATCGGGGTTGGCCGCGATTTCGTCGGGGCCTATGACCTGCTGCACGACCGTCTGGAAATCATGGACCGCGCTGACCGCAACAAGGTCGCGGAATCGATCAAGATAGATGGACTTGACGACCCCAACCTTGCCTTGCACGTCCCCGCCGAATTGCTCGCCAAACTGAAGGAAGAGCTGGAGATGGCCCGCGCACTGCTGCCCGCCTTCGACCGCGCCTCTTTCCTGAATGGCTCGATGACACCGATCTGGTTTGGCTCGGCGATCAATTCCTTTGGCGTCAAGGAACTGATGGACGGCATGGGTGAATACGGCCCCGAACCCCAGCCACAAAAGGCAGACACCCGTCAGGTCGGCGCCGACGAACCCACCGTGGCGGGCTTTGTGTTCAAGGTTCAGGCCAACATGGACCCCAAACACCGCGACCGCGTCGCCTTTGTCCGCCTTGCCTCGGGGCATTTTGAACGTGGCATGAAACTGCTGCATGTCCGTACCAAGAAACCCATGGCCATCGCAAACCCGGTGATGTTCCTTGCCGCCGACCGCGAATTGGCCGAGGAGGCCTGGGCCGGTGACATCATAGGCATCCCGAACCACGGCCAGCTGCGCATCGGTGACGCCTTGACCGAGGGCGAGGCGCTGCGCTTTACCGGTATCCCCTCTTTTGCACCGGAACTGTTGCAAACCGTCCGCGCCATGGACCCGATGAAGGCCAAGCATCTGGAAAAGGCGCTGATGCAATTCGCCGAGGAAGGTGCCGCCAAGGTGTTCAAACCCATGATCGGCTCAGGCTATATCGTCGGCGTCGTGGGCCAGTTGCAGTTCGAGGTTCTGGCCTCGCGGATCGAAGAGGAATACTCCCTCCCCGTCCGCTTTGAACCTTCCAACTTCACCTCCGCCCGCTGGGTATCGGGCGCCAAGGCCGAGGTGGAAAAGCTGGTGAACGTCAACAAGGGCCACATGGCCACCGACAGTGACGGCGACATGGTGTTCCTGACCCGGCTGAAATGGGACATCGACCGGGTCGAACGGGACTATCCAGCGGTCAAGCTGACCGCGACCAAGGAAATGATGGTCTGACGGTCAACCAACCGTCAGGTCCATGGTCACCTCGGCCCTCAGCAGTTTGGAAATCGGGCATCCGGCCTTGGCCTTGTCGGCCAGATCGCGGATCACGGCTTCCTCTGCCGGGGCTTTGACCACCACCGTCAGATGCGCGCCAACCACAGTCGGGCTGCCGTCAGTCGTAGGGTCCAGTTTGATGGTCGAGGTGGCGCTGATCCGGTCAGGCACGATATTCGCCCCGCTCATCAGGGCCGACAGGAACATCGCATAGCACCCGGCATGGGCCGCCCCGATCAATTCCTCGGGGTTTGCCCCCTTGCCGTTCTCGAACCGCGTGGCAAAGGAATAAGGCGTGTTGTTCAGCGCGCCACTTTGGCTTGTCAGGGTACCGCCACCCTCTTTAAGGGTGCCGGTCCAGACTGCACTTGCAGATTTTTCGATCATTTCGCTCTCCAGATCATCTCTGCGGCTACCTCATGTCAAATCCGGCAGGAAATCAACCGGCAGGTCACAGCCCCCTGCCGGTTGCAGGATCAGCGTGCCGCCAACAGTTCCGGCACCGCCAAAAGCGCAAACTCATTATCCGATGCCGCGTCCAGCTTGCGGCCAGAAGAATAAGGCAAGTTGTTGTCGTTGCTGATCATGATGTGACGATCGTCCACCATCATTACATCTTCGATGGTAAAGAATGGGAAGGTGAACTTGCCCGCCAAATCGCGCTTGGCGACGGTTTCCAATCGGTTTTTGCCCTCGGGGTCGGCCACATCCATCAGATCGACAAAGCCCAGACGTTTGACAAAGCCGTCCGCATCGATCTGGGCGGTATCGATCAACACAACATGTTTGACCAACGCAGGTGCCGGAAAGCAGTCGGGTTTGGCGTCGCCTTCACACTTCATGCTGGGATCGCCCTCGCCGCCGTCACGCTCGATCACCAAGGCACGCGTGGCGTCAATGAAATTGACGTCGCCAATTGCATTGGCCCCCTCGGCCAACTGAAACTTGAACTCGGCCCCAGTCCATTTTTCGGTCGCTGTGTCAAAGGCCCGCGCCCGCAGATAGGTACCCTCGGGCTTGCCATCCTCACCCAGCAGCGGCTTTTCGGCCATAGCCCACAACAGGCCCGTGCCCGGCTGCAGCGCCATCCCCTCGTAACCACCGGACCGCTGCACGGTCCAATCCTTGCCCGCAACAGACAGACCCGAAATCCCGGGAAAATCGACGGACTTGACCACCGTATCACCCACCATTGTCGGGTAAACAGCAATCACGCGGCCCTTCAGATCGGCACGGATCAGGTATGGACCAAACTCATCCCCGATCCAAACCTCGCCATTCAGCACTTGCAGGCTTTCGGTATCGAAATCGGCCCCGGTCAGATAGCGGCTTTCGCTGCCCTCATAGGCGATCCTGAACGGCACCTTGAAATCAGGGTCAGACAAAAACACGGTTTCCCGAATGGCCACAGCGCCGGTTGCAAAGTCCGGGGCCATCTTGTGAAAATACAGCAACGCATCCGGGCTGTTTGCCTTTGCGCCAAAGCCGTTGTCGGTCAGAACATAGATCGACCCATCCTCTGCGGGGGTCATCGCATATCCGGACAGTCCCTGAACCGGCTGGCCCACAAACGGCAACTTGACACCCGTTGGGCGCTTGCCATGCGTCGCCCCCGTATCGCCCATGACACTTTGCGCCACCCCATTGCGGGTTGCGCCTGTGAATTTGCCGGGCATCTGTGCGTCGACCGGGGCATCGGCGGGTGCCGCGACAAAGGTTGCTGCCGGAATAAAGGCATGGCCGGCCAGCATTGCCGGGAACTGCTGTTCTGCCATCGCAGGGGACGCAGCCACCGACAGGACAATCAGACTTGAACAGAGGTGTTTTTGCATGGCATCGGCTCCACAGGGCTACATCGGTCCAGCGTTAGCGGGCCAACCTATCAACGCTGTGTCAGCGCCGTTACGAATTGACATCAGTTTTGCAACGGTTCGATGCCTTGGATCACGCCACTTGCCCAACACAGGAAACATGCCGAATTACCCGTGACTTTTGGTCTGTGCTTTTGCCCCATATTCAGGCACTTGGGACGCCGAGGTGACCGGATGACCCTGCCCATTCACGAACTTGCAGCGATTGGCACCGCAACCTGCTGGGCGCTGACCGGCCTGATCTCGGCTGATGCGGTCCGCGCGCTTGGGGCGTTCCATTTCAACCTGTTGCGTCAGGGTCTGGTCACTATCCTGCTGATCGCCGTTGTGGTTGGCAGCGGGGCACTGACGGCACCCGGGTGGACCGCGATGGCCGTGCTGGCCCTGTCGGGTGTCATTGGGATCTTATTGGGCGATACCTTGAACTTTGCCGCAGTGGGGCGGATCGGCCCCCGCCGTGCCGGGGCAGTTTTTGCCCTGAACGCGCCGATGGCCGCCCTTTTGGGTTGGGCCGTCCTGGGCGAACGACTGGAGGGACAGGCCGTCATTGGAATTGCGGTCACGGCTGGCGGGGTGGCACTGGCGATCATGGGCCGTGAGCGCAGCGACGCCCACCGTCCGGAGGCGTTGGCCGGCACCCTGCCCTTGGGCGTTTTGTTGGGCCTGGGCGCGGCGTTGGGTCAGGCCACCGGATCGCTGATCGCGCGGCCGCTCATGCTGGGCGGCATCGATCCCTACCTGGCTTCGCTGGCCCGGGTCGGAGCTTCTGGCGCGGTGATGGCGCTGATCGCCCTGACGCCCCTTGGGCCACCTGCCCCCAAAACCATCTCGACCAAAACGCTGATCCTGACGGCTGCCACCGCCATCATTGGCCTGTTGGTCGGCATGACCCTGTTCCTGTTTGCCCTGCAAGGGTCGCAAACCGGCATTGTCGCCACCCTGTCGGCCACGTCGCCCGTGATCATCCTGCCGTTGATCTGGCTGCGGACCCGGCAACGTCCCAGCCTGCTCAGTTGGTGCGGGGCGGTGACGGCCATTCTGGGCTTGGCGCTGATCTTTTTGCGTTAACCTTGCCGCAATTCCGGGCGGCTAGGGTGCTGGTGGAAACCGCAACAATTCGACCATCCCCGTGCAACAGGTGAACACCCATGCCCAATCAGATCAATGGACCACGCGAAGCGGCAAGGTACGACACCGACGTGTCAGCAATCTTGACCGCCCCCGGCATGACCATTGCCGTGCGGATGCTCAGCGTTTCTGCTGGCGGTGCCATGGTGCGTATGGACCGCCTGTCCGCCAAGGTGTTCGAGGGCGACACCTTTTTGTTGGAAATTCACGGTGTCGGGCGGTTCAGCGCCACGAAAAAGTGGCGACGTGACACCGATATCGGTGCCAAGTTCGACCTGTCGGATGCCGACCGAGTACGATTGGCGGACCGGCTGGCGGAACGGTTCGGCGCGCGCCGCCCGGGATACGGTCGCCTTGCAACCAGCAGTCCACTGTCCTGATGCCATGGCGATTCGGTACCCAAAATTACCCAATGCGCAGCCCTATTCGACGATTCTTGCGTATTTTGGGCCGCTAAATCCCTGCAATCTATGCAATATGCCCCCCATCGGTTGACCTCGCCGGAATAATCCGCTAACGCGATCATGTTCCCATTGGGGGAACCTTGACGCCGGGACGCCGGGAAACATGCGTCCCAATACAAACGCGGTCTGTGCCCTGCTGGGTGCTGCTCCGCTCCTTAGGACGCATATGATCAAATTTACCGACCTCGCGCTGGACCCCCGCGTGCTGCAAGCCGTCAGTGACGCCGGCTACGAATCCCCCACACCCATTCAGGCCCAGGCCATACCGCCTGCCCTGCTGCGTCAGGATGTGTTGGGCATAGCCCAAACCGGCACGGGCAAGACGGCCAGCTTTGTGCTTCCGATGATCACGCTGTTGGGTCAGGGACGCGCTCGCGCCCGGATGCCACGTTCGCTGGTCCTTGCACCGACCCGCGAACTGGCCGCCCAAGTTGCCGAAAACTTTGACACCTATGCCAAATACACCAAACTGACCAAGGCGCTGCTGATCGGCGGCGTGTCATTCGGTGAGCAAGACAAGCTGATCGACCGCGGTGTCGACGTCCTCATCGCCACACCCGGCCGCCTTTTGGACCATCACGAACGTGGCAAGTTGTTGCTGACCGGGGTCGAGATCATGGTCGTGGACGAGGCGGACCGTATGCTGGACATGGGTTTCATCCCCGATATCGAACGCATCTTCCAATTGACCCCGCCGCGTCGCCAGACCCTGTTCTTCAGCGCCACCATGGCACCCGAAATCGAACGGATCACCAACGCGTTCCTGAAAAACCCTGCCAAGGTCGAGGTGGCCCGTCAGGCCTCAGCTTCGCTGACCATCGACCAGCAACTGATCAAGTTTACCCCCGCCCGCAAAGACCGCAGTTTTGCCGACAAGCGCGCCGTCTTGCGCGCCTTGATCAAGCAAGAGGGCGACGCCTGCACCAACGCCATCATCTTTTGCAATCGCAAGATGGATGTGGATGTGGTCGCCAAGTCGTTGAAACAGCACGGCTTCAATGCGTCACCCATCCACGGCGACCTTGACCAATCGGTGCGCACACGCACTTTGGACGGCTTTCGCGACGGGTCGGTGCACTTGCTGATCGCCTCTGACGTGGCGGCGCGCGGCCTTGATATTCCAGCCGTCAGCCATGTGTTCAACTTTGACGTCCCCTCGCACCCCGAGGATTACATTCACCGCATCGGGCGCACCGGCCGCGCTGGTCGTCTGGGCCGCGCCTATACCATCGCAACGCCACATGACGACAAATACCTTGCTGCGATCGAACAACTGATCAAGGCATCTATCCCGGTTGGTGTCGTGCCCGAGGGCGCCTTGGACGGTGCATCCGAAACGGAAAATCGCCCGGCCAGCGGTCGTTCAACGTCGGGCCGCTCGCGCGGTGGACGTGCATCAGAAGGCCGCAGTTCCGAAGGACGCCCTGAAGGGCGCAGAACCGAAAAACCGGCTGAACCGGTGGTCGACGTCATGCCGGTCATCGAATCGGTCGAGACCGAGGTCGTTGAAATCGCAGCCGCCCCCGAACCGCGCCAGGATGACCGCCGCAGTTCAGGACGCAACCAAGACCGCCGCCCCTCGGCTGACACACGCAACAACGACGAACGTCGCTATCCTGCTCGCAGTGGTGGTGGTGACCGTGTCGTCGGCATGGGCGATCATGTGCCGGACTTCATCCTGCGCAGCTTTGCAATCACGACCGCGCCCACAGAAGACACCGAGGAAGACGCCGTCAGCACCTGACGCCTTTGGCACCAAACCGCGAATTTGGGGGGCTTTACGCCCCCCATTTTTGTTATTCTGCGGCCAAACGACTGATCACAACGGTCATCTCGGGCTTTTTGCCGATCTCTTCCATGGCAACTTGCCGGACCACGCGCTTCAGCGCCTCTTCCAGCTTGTCATCATCGGCCAACAGCTTTTTGCTGGCGGCCTCCAGAAACTCGGTCAGTTCATCTTCCAGCGTTTCGGCCAGATCGCGCGATCCTTTGCCAACCGGCGACAGCCCGCGGATATCCACCCAAGCCTCGCCCAAAGGATCGTTGTTCTCGTCCAGAATCAACGTGACGGTCACGTGGCCATTCAGAGCCATACGGATCCGGTCACGGACAACGCCGTCCAACGACCCAACCAAAGCCGACCCGTCAAGGAAGGTGCGCCCGGTTTCCACACGTTCAACCACCTTGGGCGTGTCGCCCGAAATGTCCAGCATCGTGCCATTCGGGGCAATCGCTGCGGCCAGACCGGATTCGTGGGCGATGCGCACATGTTCGCGCAGATGACGATGCTCGCCATGCATCGGGATCACCATATCGGGCAGCAACAGACGGTGCACATGCTCCAGATCGGGCCGGTTGGCGTGACCTGACACGTGATAGCGGCCATTGCTGTCATCCACGACATTCACGCCCATTTCGGAATAGGCGTTGATGACCTTGCCAACCTCACGCTCATTGCCCGGAATGCATTTCGATGAAAACAGGAACATATCGCCCTCTTTCATCTCCAGCCCCAGATACTTGCCGCGTGCCAATTGGGCCGATGCGGCGCGCCGCTCACCCTGACTGCCCGTCACGATCAGCATCAGGTTGCGACGCGGCACTTCCAATGCGGCCTCGGGGGTGATGTTGGGCGGAAAATTGTCCAGAACGCCAGACTGCTGCGCCGCCGTCACCATCCGCTTCATCGCGCGGCCCAGCAGACACACCGACCGCCCCGCCGCGCGCCCAGCCTCGGCCAAGGTTTTCAGACGGGCCACATTCGACGCAAAGGTGGTCGCTACAACCATGCCCCCCGCCCCGGCGATCAATTCGGAAATCGGGCCATGCAGGGTGTTTTCTGACCGGCCCGGATGCAGCGAAAACACATTGGTCGAATCGCACATCAAGGCCTTGACCGGCACTTCGGCGGCGATCTCGGCCATGCGGGCGTCATCCCACCCTTCGCCCACACCCGGATTGGCGTCCAGTTTGAAGTCGCCGGAATGGACGATGCGCCCCAAGGGCGTATCAATCACCAATGCGGCGCTTTCGGGGATCGAATGGCTGACCGGTACGAACTGCACGGTAAACGGGCCCGCGGTCACCGCCGCTGGACGTGCCTCGACAATCTGGATCGTGCTGGGGGACAGACCCGCCTCCTCGAACTTCATCCGGCCAATCGTGGCGGTGAAACGGCGGGCATAAACCGGCTTTTTCAACTGCGGCCACAGATGGGCCAAGGCGCCGATATGGTCCTCATGCGCATGGGTGATAAAGATCGCTTCCAGCCGGTCCAGACGGGCCAGCAGCCAAGAGATATCCGGCAGGATCAGGTCAACGCCCGGGCTGCTGTCCATATCAGGAAAGGCGACGCCCAGATCGACCAGGATCAGCCGTTCTTTCCCCTTGGGGCCATAGCCATAGACATAGGCGTTCATGCCGATTTCGCCGGCCCCACCCAAGGGTAGATAGATCAGTCGCTCACCAGCTTTAGTTGGGGCCATCAGAATTCTCTTTGTTGTACTCGTTGATCAGAACCAGACCGTGCATCGTCAGGTCGTCTTCAACGCTGTGAAATAGCTCGGTTCCTTGGGCAAACAAGGACGCAAGGCCCCCGGTCGCGATCACCTTCATCGGGTTATCGCGTTCCTTCCGCACTTCGCGCACTATGCCCTCGATCAGGCCGATATAGCCCCAATACACGCCCGACTGCATGCAGGCCACCGTATTCGTGCCAATTGCACGCAAGGGCTTGGTCACATCGACATGGGGCAAGGCCGCAGCGGACATATGCAACGCCTCAAGGCTCAGGTTCACCCCCGGCGCAATCACACCGCCGACATAGGCACCATCGGTGTCAACCACGTCAAAGGTCGTCGCCGTGCCAAAGTCGACAACGATCAGATCGCCGCCATGGCGGTCAAACCCGGCCACCGTGTTGACCAACCGGTCCGGCCCGACCGTGGTGCCCTGATCCACACGCGGCGGCACCGGCAATGCACATTCCGGCTTGCCCACCACCAACGGTCGACAGTCAAAATACCGGCTGCACAAGACCCGCAAATTGAACACGACGCGCGGCACAGTTGACGAGATGATCGCCTCGGTCACCTGCGCCTCGGTCTTGGTCAGCGCCATCAGGCTGGACAGCCAGACGAAATACTCATCCGCCGTGCGCTTGTGATCGGTCGCCATCCGCCAGGTCGCAACAAAACGCGTGCCGTTCCAGATCGAAAAAACGGTGTTGGTATTGCCGCAGTCAATCGCCAGAAGCATGGTTGCCCCCCATTTCAGAAAAACACCTCGGCAGCGGGAATGGCCACGACCCCACCCGCCATCTGCAAGATCAACGCGCCCGCCTCGTCTATCGTTTCAAACCGCCCCTCGCGGCTGGTGGTTCCGGTCCGTGCCCGGATCACCTCGCCCAACCGGGCCGCATGAGACAACCATTCCCGACGCAGCGGCGCAAAGCCTTGGGTGGCAAAAATTGCCTCCCAATGGGCATAGGCCGGTGCCAGATGGTCCAAAAACGCCTCGGGACCGACCTGCAACCCCGCCTCCGCCAGAACCGTCACTGCAGGCAGCGCACCCGCCTCCAACAAGGCCAGATCAGGCGCCGCGATCAAGTTGACGCCAATCCCGATCGCCAAATGCGATACCTGTGCCCCGGCGGCCTGACTTTCCAGCAAAATACCCGCAACCTTGCCGCCGTTCAACAAAACGTCGTTTGGCCATTTCAGCGTCAATCCGGCCGCAAGGCCGGTCACCGCAGCCAAGGCGTCGCGCACCGCCAAGGCCGCCGCAAAACTGCGCAGCGCAACGGTGCCCGCCGCTTCGGTCGGCCGCATGACGAATGTCGCGTGAAAGTTGCCGCGCGGGCTGGACCACGGTCGCGCCCGCCGACCACGCCCTGCCGATTGTTCCAGCGCCAAAAACCACGTTGGCCCCGACAGTGTCGGGGCCACACGCAGGCCATGGGCATTTGTGCTGTCAACCGTTTCCAGAATGTGGCGTGCCACACCCTGCGGCCAGTGCGGTTTAACCGACAAGCGATTTCGCCGCAGCAATCGCTGCAGGCTCGATGCCAAAGAAGTTGATGATCCCCAGCAACATGATTGCGGACACCGCGACCAGCGCCAACCACTGTACCGGCACCATCCGGCTCTCGGCGCCATCAACCTCGGCCCCGAAATACATAAAGAACACGATGCGCAGGTAATAGAATGCACCGATCACCGACGCGACCGCCCCTGCCAATGCCAGCCACGCCATATCGGCATCCACCGCCGCCTTCAGCACATAAAACTTGCCGAAAAAGCCCAGCATGGGGGGCACACCCGCCAAACTGAACAACAAGACCAGCATCGCCAATGCCTTCAACGGTTCCCGCTTGGAAAATTGGTTCAGGCTGCCAATGTCGGTGACCGGTTTGCCGTTCTTTTCCATCGACAGGATAAAGGCAAAGGTGCCGACGTTCATGGTCACGTAAATCGCCATGTAAATCAGCATGGCCTGTATGCCGGTCTCGGTTCCTGCGGCCAAACCCATCAGGGCAAAACCCATGTGGGCGATCGAGGAATAGGCCATCAGCCGCTTGATATCGGTCTGCCCGATGGCGGCTACGGCCCCCAGGAACATCGATGCCACCGACAGCGCGCCCAGAACCTGGCTCCACTGGCCGGAAACCCCGCCAAACGCGTCCTGTACCAGCCGCGCAATCAACGCCATCGCCGCCACTTTGGGCGCCGTGGCAAAGAACGCGGTCACCGGCGTCGGCGCGCCTTCATAAACGTCGGGCGTCCACATGTGGAACGGCGCCGCCGAAACCTTGAACGCCAGACCGGAAATCATGAACACAAGGCCCAGCAACAGCCCGACCGGCACGTCCTGCGCCACCGTGCTCAGGATCCCCGAGAACAGCGTGGTCCCGGCATAGCCATAAACCAGCGATGCGCCATAAAGCAGCAGTCCCGACGACAAGGCACCCAGCACGAAATACTTCAACCCCGCCTCGGTCGACTTGGCATTGTCCCGCTGCAAGGTCGCCACGACATACAGCGCCAGCGATTGCAGTTCCAACCCCATATACAGCGCCATCAGGTCGCCCGCCGACACCATGACCAGCATGCCAACCACCGACAGGGCAATCAGGATCGGATATTCAAACCGCCCCAAGCCCCGCCGCGCCATGAAATCGCGCGACACCACCAAAACCGCCGCCGCCGACAACAAAATTGTCACCTTGGCAAACCGACCGAATGCGTCATCGAGGAACATCCCGCCAAAGGCAACCTGCGTGCCGCTCTGTCCAATACCGATCCACAGCGCCAAGGCCACCATCAGCCCCGCCGTGGCCCAAGTCAGGGCATCGGTCAGATTGTCTTTGCCGGTGTACACACCGACCAGCAGCGCCAACATGGCATAAAGGCTCAAGATCAACTCGGGCAAAGCAATTGCAAAGTCAGACATCATCTTGGTCCTTCACTCGACCGCTGCGACGGCTTCAACCGCCGGGACAGAGGCACGGAATTCGGTAATCAGCGCGCCAACCGACGCACCCGTGATATCAGTC
Source organism: Rhodobacterales bacterium (assembly GCA_031384005.1). Lineage (GTDB taxonomy): Bacteria > Pseudomonadota > Alphaproteobacteria > Rhodobacterales > Rhodobacteraceae > Stagnihabitans. The sequence continues at coordinate 13,255 of JANNAF010000231.1, forward strand.
ACCACGGCCGGATAAACCCCCAGCAGCAGCGTCATCACGACCAGCGGCGCGAAAATCGCCCGCTCGCGCCGTGACATGTCCTGAATGGTCGATAACGCCGCCTTGACCAGCGGGCCAAAGGCCACCCGACGGTACAGCCACAAACCATATGCAGCCGACAGGATCACCCCGGTCGTGGCCACAGCGGCGACCAGTGTGTCGACCTGGAAAATCCCCATCAGCACCAGAAACTCGCCGACAAAACCACTGGTGCCGGGCAAGCCCACATTGGCCATGGTAAAGAACATAAAGATAAGCGCATAGGCCGGCATCCGGTTGACCAACCCGCCATAGGCGTCAATCTCTCGCGTGTGCATCCGGTCGTAAATCACGCCCACGCACAGGAACATCGCGCCAGATATAAAGCCGTGGCTCAACATCTGGAAAATCGCGCCGTCGACCCCCTGCTGATTGACCGTGAAAATACCCATCGTCACATAGCCCATATGAGCAACCGACGAATAGGCGATCAGCTTTTTCATATCCGACTGCGCAAGCGCCACCAGCGAGGTATAGACAATCGCAATAGCCGACAGCCAGAACACCACCGGCGCCCACAGATCCGCCGCCACCGGGAACATCGGCAGGCTGAACCGCAGGAAACCATAGCCGCCCATCTTCAGCAAAATCGCCGCCAGAACCACCGACCCCGCCGTCGGAGCCTGAACGTGGGCATCTGGCAACCATGTATGCACCGGCCACATCGGCATCTTGACCGCAAAACTGGCAAAGAACGCCAGGAACAGCAGCGTCTGCAAGCCCCCCGCGACATGCAGGCCCAACACCGACATCGGCTCATGCGCAAAATCAAACGCCATCAGCGCCGGAATGTCGGTGGTCTTGGCCGCCCAATACATTGCCACCATGGCGACCAGCATCAAGACCGACCCAAGGAAAGTATAAAGGAAGAACTTGAACGCCGCATAGATGCGGTCCTTGCCGCCCCAAATCCCGATGATCAGGAACATCGGGATCAGTCCGGCCTCAAAGAACACATAAAACAGCACCAGATCCAGCGCCATGAACACGCCCAGCATCAGCGTTTCCAACAGCAGAAACGCGATCATGTAATCCTTGACGCGGGTTTCCACATTCCAGCAGGCCGCAATCGTGATCGGCATCAGAAAGGTGGTCAGCATCACAAACAGGATCGAAATGCCATCGACCCCCATCTTGTAATGCAACCCCAACACCCACGCATGATCCTCGACAAACTGGAACCCGGTATCCGCCGGATCAAACCTTTTGAACAAAACCAGCGACACCAGCAGGCTTAACGTGGACGCCGCCAGTGCCACCCATTTGGCATTGCGCGCCGTCGCCGCATCATTGCCGCGCAGGAACAACGCCAGAATGGCCGCCGCCACCGCCGGAATGAACGTGATGATCGAGAGGAGATTATCCATCAGCGTGCTCCTCCCGAGAGCGTCATCCATGTGATCAGGATCGCAATCCCGATCACCATCGCGAAAGCATAAGTGAAAATGTAGCCAGACTGCATGCGCCCGGCGAGACGGCTGAAAAACGGGATGATCCCCATGGCAACCCCATTCAGGCCGCCGTCAATGACATCACCGTCGCCCCGCTTCCACAGGAAATTGCCCAGCCATTTCGCACTGCGCACGAACAGCACGTCATAAACCTCGTCAAAGTACCACTTGTTCAGCAAAAACCGATACAGTGGCGCCTGTTGCTGCGCCAACTGCCCCGGCAAATGCGGGCTGCGGATGTAGAACAACCACGCAAGCGACAGCCCCAGCACCATCGCCACAAAGGGCGAAACCTTGACCCAAGCCGGCGCCTCATGCGCCTGATGGATCACGGTGTTGGTATCGCCGATGTGAATGGCGCCCTGCACAGGCGAGGCATGACCTGCCTCGGTCGTTGCAGGTGCGGTGGTTGTCGCAGTCGCAGTCGCAGTCTCGGTCGCGGCCTCAGTCGCAGGCTCGGTCGCAGTCGTGGTGTGCTCGGTGGCGGCGGGGGCCACCTCGCCTTCCGCCGCAACCTCTTGATGCGCCGCCGGGGCCATCCCGAACCAAACACGCATCTTGGCTTCGTCGCCGAAAAAGTTGCCGTACCAGATCATGCCGGCAAACACCGCGCCAATCGACAGCACGCCCAGCGGTATCAGCATTGTCAGACCGGATTCATGCGCATTTTCATGCGCATGATGATCGCCACGCGGCTTGCCGAAAAAGGTCATGAACATCAGCCGCCAAGAATAGAAACTGGTCATAAAGGCCGCAACGACCAGCAGCACAAAGGCATAGTTGGACCCGACCCACGCACTCTCGATCACAGCGTCTTTCGACAGGAAACCTGCAAACCCGATATGCGTCAGCGGAATGCCGACCCCGGTGATGGCCAGCGTGCCGATCATCATCATCCAGAACGTGAAGGGCACCTTTTTGCGCAGACCACCATAGTTCCGCATGTCTTGCTCATGGTGCATCGCAGTGATGACCGAACCGGCACCCAGAAACAACATGGCCTTGAAAAAGGCATGGGTGAACAGATGGAACATCGCCACCGAATAAACCCCACAGCCCGCAGCCACAAACATGTACCCCAACTGCGAACAGGTTGAATAGGCGATCACGCGTTTGATGTCGTTTTGCACCAGACCTACCGTCGCCGCAAAGAACGCCGTGCTGGCCCCCATCACCACGATCAGGCTCTTGGCATCTGGCGCGAATTCGTAAATCGGTGACATGCGGCACACCAAAAACACGCCCGCAGTCACCATCGTTGCGGCATGGATCAGCGCCGAAACCGGCGTCGGCCCCTCCATCGCGTCCGGCAACCAGGTGTGCAGGAACAACTGCGCCGATTTGCCCGCCGCCCCGATGAACAGCAACACGCCGATCAGATTGGCCGCGTTGAAATCGAACCCCACGAAATGCAGCGTGGTCTTTGACAGCGCCTCGACATTCGCAAAGATGTCGTCAAACCGGACCGAGTCGGTCAGGAAATACAGGCCGAAAATCCCCAGCGCGAAACCAAAGTCGCCAACCCGGTTTACCACAAATGCCTTGATCGCGGCCGCATTGGCCGTCGGCTTGCGATAGTAAAACCCGATCAACAGATAAGAGGCAACGCCGACCCCTTCCCAGCCAAAGAACATCTGAACCAGATTGTCCGCGGTGACCAGCATCAGCATGGCAAAGGTAAAGAACGACAGATAGGCAAAGAACCTGGCCCGGTAAGGCTCGTCATGGCCCCAGTTTTCGTCATGCGCCATGTAGCCAAAGCTATAGAGGTGAACCAGCGCCGAGACCGTGGTCACCACAACCAGCATGATCGCGGTCAAACGGTCCAACCGGATGCCCCAATCGGCCGACATCGACCCGCTTTCAATCCAGCGCAGCAAGCTGATGTGCTGGGTGACCCCGTCAAAGGTCAAAAACACATACCAGCTCAGGACCGCGGCCAGAAACAGCAAAGCGGTGGCAATGATTTGCCCCAGCTTCTCGCCCAGAAGGGTCCAGAAGAAACCGCAGATCAGCGCGCCGACCAGCGGCGCAAACAGAATGATCGTCGTCATCATGGGTTCAGCCCTTCATCACATTCGCATCTTCAACTTCGATGGTGCCGCGCGTGCGGAAGAACACCACGAGGATCGCCAAACCAATCGCCGCCTCGGCGGCAGCGACGGTCAGCACGAACATGGTGAACACCTGCCCGACCAGATCGCCCGACATGGATGAAAAGGCGACAAAGTTGATATTGACCGCCAGTAGCATCAACTCGATCGACATCAGAATGACGATGACATTCTTCCGGTTCAGAAAGATGCCAAAGATCCCGATGACGAACAGCGCCGCCGCCACGATCAGGTAATGTTCCAGTCCAACCATCATCGTCCCTCCGGGTCTTGGCCCGATTATCTTTCCCGGTGTGGCGGGGTGAACCCCGCCCTACCCGTTCATGCCTAGGCCGGGGTTCACCCCGCCGTCGGAATTACAAACCCTGCCCGGGTTTCACGTCGACCAGTTCCATCGCCTTGGCCGGGTCGCGCCACATCTGGTGCAGCACGTTCTGCCGCTTGATATCCTTGCGGTGCCGCAGGGTCAGCACGATGGCCCCGATCATCGCCACCAGCAGGATCAGGCCGGACAATTGGAACAACAGCAGATATTTGTCATAGATCAGCAGCCCCAACGCGCGGGTATTTTCCACCTGCCCCGCATCGGGGGCGACAGCGCCGCGCAGTCCCATCGCACCGTCAGCCTGCACCCATGCGCCCACACCCAGCGCCAGTTGCATGATGATCACCACCACCACCAACAGACCCAGCGGCATGTATTTGGCCATCTCGCCCTTCAACTCGGCAAAGTCGATGTCCAGCATCATCACGACAAACAGGAACAACACCGCGACGGCCCCGACATAAACGATGATCAACAGCATCGCGACAAACTCTGCCCCCAGCAGCACGAACAACCCGGCGGCGGACAGGAATGTCAGGATCAGCCACAACACCGAATGAACCGGGTTGCGCGACAAGGTCACCATCAGGGCGGCTGCAACTGCCACGGTGGCAAAGGCGTAAAACGCCATATCAGCGACGGTCATGCCGTTTTCTCCTCGGTTTCGCCAAAGACGCCTTGGGCAATCTCCAGCGCCTTTTGCATGGGCAGGGCGCCCGCGAACATCGACATTTGCCAGATCACTTCTGCAATCTCGCGTTTGGTGGCCCCGGCGGCGAGCGCGTTCTTGACCGCCAAACCCAACTGCGCCTCGCCCAAGGGGCCCAGCACGGTCAGCGCGGCGATGGTCACCAGAAACCGGGTCCGGGCATCCAACCCCTCGGGGTTATAGGTCTTGCCGAAAAACGTCTCCAGCATGTCCTTGGACATCGCAGGCATCGCGCCAAAGGATGACGTAAAGGCCTTGGCCATATCCTGACCCTGCTCCATCATCTTTTTCATCATGGCGGCGAAATCGTCACTCATCTGTAGGGTGCATCCATTTCCAGATTGCGGGCAATTTCGGCTTCCCAGCGCGCGCCGTTGTCCAACAGCTTGTCCTTGTTATAGAACAGCTCTTCCCGCGTTTCGGTGGCAAACTCGAAATTCGGCCCCTCGACAATCGCATCCACCGGGCAGGCCTCCTGGCAGAACCCGCAATAGATGCACTTGGTCATGTCGATGTCGTACCGCGTGGTGCGGCGCGACCCGTCATCGCGCGGTTCGGCATCAATCGTGATGGCCTGCGCCGGGCAAATCGCCTCGCACAGCTTGCACGCAATGCAGCGTTCCTCGCCATTGGCATAACGGCGCAGCGCATGTTCACCCCGGAAACGCGGGCTGAGCGGCCCCTTTTCATGCGGATAGTTCAGCGTGGCCTTGGGGGCAAAGAAATACTTCATCCCCAGCCCGAACCCTTTGATAAAGTCGAACAGAAAGAAGTATTTTACAGCCCGTCCGTAATCTGTGGTCTGTACCGGTCCCATCCTCAGCCCCCTATCGTCCAACGGGCCCAGAACGTGCCCAATACCCCGAACTTGGCCAGAAACGCGACCAATACGACCCAACCCAGCGACATCGGCAAAAACACCTTCCAGCCAATCCGCATCAACTGGTCATAGCGGTAGCGCGGCACGATCGCCTTCACCATGGCGAACAGGAAAAAGAAGAACGCCATCTTGCCGAACATCCACAAGAACCCGTCGGGCAGCCCCGGAATGGGCGACAGCCAGCCGCCAAAAAACAGCAGCGACATCAACGCGCACATCAGGAAGATCGCGATGTATTCGCCCGCCATGAACAACAAATACGGGGTCGAGGAGTATTCAACCATGAACCCCGCCACCAATTCGGACTCCGCCTCGGGCAGGTCGAACGGCGGACGGTTGGTTTCAGCCAGAGCCGAGATGAAGAACAGCACCACCATCGGGAAATGCGGCAACCAGTACCAGCCCAACAGGCCATAATCGGTGTCCTGCGCCGCCACGATGGCGGTAAAGCTCATCGATCCAGTCGACAGGATGATGCCGACAATGATCAGACCCAGCGACACCTCATAGGAAATCATCTGCGCCGCAGACCGCAACGACCCCAGAAACGGATATTTCGAATTGGACGCCCAGCCGCCCATGATCACGCCGTAAACCTCCAGACTGGAGGCCGCGAACACAAACAGGATTGCCACGTTGATATCGGCCAAAATCCAACCGTCATTGAACGGGATCACGGCCCATGCCAGAATTGCCAGCACAAATGACACCATCGGCGCCAGGAAAAACACCGGACGGTCCGCGCCCGCAGGCACAATGATTTCCTTGACGATAAACTTCAGCGCGTCGGCCACCGACTGCAACAGACCCCACGGACCCACCACATTAGGCCCGCGCCGCATCTGCACCGCGGCCCATATCTTGCGGTCGCCATACACCAGAAACAGCAGGCTGATCATCACAAACCCGACAATCAACAGGCTTTGTACGGCCATCAAAACCGCCATCCCAAGCCCGGTTTGAAAGAAGTCAGTCATTCTTCGCCCTCATCCTGCCCGACGTCAAACCGTCGGTATTCCCAAAGAACCGCAGTTGCGCACGGTGACTTCGGCGTCAATCGTCCGCAACCCGTTCGGCAGCGCTGCTGAGATGGTGTAAACCGCATCTCCGCGCCAAACTCCACCACTATCCGCGATATTTGTCCGCAAGTGGCGCGCAAAACCGAAACCCCGGATCAGCGTATACTGCGCCGCCGCACATTCGGCATAGTTTGCCACATCCTGCTTGTTGCGCGCACCCTTCATCGCCACGTTGAACTGCACCAGATCGCCGTCCAGCAGGGTCGTCTCGATGCCGCGGTACTCTGGCCGGAAATCCGGATCCTCCAGCATGGCCACCGGATCGGGCTGTTTTGCCAGGCGCTGATCGCAGGCCGACAGCGCCGCCAAAACCGCCGCCATCCCCACAATCACCGCCCGCTTGCTCATTATTCCGCCGCCAGTTTGGTCTTGGCACGGTCGACTTCCATCGCCGCCAATTCGCCCATCACCTTGGAGGCGCGGGCAATCGGGTTGGTCAGATAGAACCC
>JANNAF010000308.1:0-5028 GCA_031384005.1 Rhodobacterales bacterium
TGCAAGTGACCCCGGCATGCCCTATGACCCCACAACTCCTTTGTTCAAGGCCCTGTAATGCCGCATGAATACGTAACCGATGGTGCCGCGATCTATCTGCAGTCCTTTGCGATGATCCGCGCCGAGGCTGACTTGGCCCGCTTTACCCCCGAGGAAGAGATTGTTGCTGTCCGCATGATCCACGCCGCCGGGATGGTCGACCTTGCCCGCCATATCCGGTTTTCCCCCGGCTTTGCCATCACGGCCCGTGCAGCGTTGGAGGGCGGCGCCCCGATCCTGTGCGACGCGCGCATGGTCAGTGAGGGGATCACCCGCACCCGCCTGCCGGCGGGCAATCAGGTGATCTGCACCCTGAACGACGCGCAGGTGCCCGACATGGCGCGCCAGATGGGCAACACCCGATCGGCAGCCGCGCTGGAACTGTGGCGGCCCCATTTGGCCGGTGCCGTGGTTGCCATAGGAAACGCGCCTACCGCATTGTTTCACCTGCTGAATATGCTGATGGACCCCACCTGCCCTCGCCCCGCCGCGATCATCGGTTGCCCGGTCGGATTTATCGGGGCTGCCGAATCCAAGGCGGCGCTGATGCTGGATCTGCCGGTGCCATCGGTCGTGGTCGAGGGGCGTCTGGGCGGATCTGCGATCACCGTGGCGGCGGTCAACGCCTTGGCCGCGCGAAAGGAATAGCATGGGCAAGATCATCTGCACCGGCCTTGGTCCAGGCGACCCCGATCTGATGAGTGTGCGGTCGGACCGCCTGATCCGCGCCGCGGCCCATGTCGCCCATTTCCGCAAGGCCGGCCGCCCCGGTCAGGCGCGCCGCATCGTCGAGGGGATGCTGGCACCCGGTGTTACCGAATATGCGATGGAATATCCGGTCACGACCGAATTGTCCTTTGCCAGCCCCGAATACGAAAGGGCCCTGTCGGAATTCTACGACCTTTGGGCCGCGCGCCTGACCGAGGTCAGCCAAACCGCCGATGTGATTGTGATCTGCGAGGGGGATCCCTTTCTGTATGGGTCTTTCATGCATCTTTACAACCGGTTACAGGGCGTTGTTGCGATCGAGGTTGTGCCCGGAATTACCGGTATGTCCGGCTGCTGGACCGCCACAGGCGCCCCCATCACTTGGGGTGACGATGTGTTGACGGTGCTGATGGGCACCTTGCCGCAGGCTGAAATGGTCCACCACATGCGCCATGCCGATGCCGTTGTCGTCATGAAAACCGGGCGCAATCTGCCACGGATCAAGGCGGCGTTGGTCGAGGTCGGGCGGTTGGAAGAAGCGTGGATCGTTGAAAACGGCACCATGCCGAACCAGCGTGTTGGCCGCTTGGCCGAATACTCCGAAGACATCTGTGGGTATTTCTCGATTGTTCTGATCCATGGTCATGGCCGGCGTCCGGGGGGAGAGGGATGACCGGGTCCCTGACCATCGCCGGACTTGGCCCCGGCAATCCCGACATGCTGACCCCCGAGGTGGCAGCCGCTCTGGATGCCGCCACCGATGTTGTGGGCTATATCCCCTATGTCGCCCGCATTGCCCCGCGGCCCGGCCTGACCCTGCATCCCAGCGACAACCGGGTCGAACTGGACCGCGCCACACATGCCTTGCAAATGGCCCAATCCGGTCAACAGGTTGTGGTCGTTTCTTCTGGTGATCCGGGCGTATTCGCCATGGCCTCGGCCGTGTTCGAGGCGGTCGAGGCGCAGCCGCGCTTTGCCACCCTGGATATCCGCATCCTGCCTGGCATCACCGCAATGCTGGCGGCGGCGGCGGCGCTTGGGGCGCCCCTGGGCCATGATTTCTGCGCGATCAATCTGTCCGACAATCTGAAACCTTGGGCCATCATCGAACGTCGTCTGCGACTGGCCGCCCAAGCCGATTTTGCCATGGCGTTCTACAACCCGCGCTCGGCCAGCCGCCCTGAGGGATTTTCCCATGTTTTACGTGTCTTGCGTGATGAATGTGAACCGTCCCGGCTGATCAGTTTTGCCCGTGCCGTGTCCACACCCGACCAACACCTGTTGACCGTCACCCTTGAAGATGCCCTGCCCGAAATGGCGGATATGCGGACGGTTGTGATCCTGGGCAATTCGGCGACCCGCCGGATCGGCCGTCATGTCTACACCCCGCGGAGTGTGGGATGACCAAGCCAGTCCATCACGCCCTGAACCGTCGCACAGGCCGGACGCGGCGGGATTGCAGGCCGGTCGATCATCACAACGGGCAGGCCCAGCAGATGGGCCGCGTCAATTTTTGCCCGCGCCCCACTTCCACCCGAATTCTTGGCCACGACCCATTCGGTGCCATGTTTGCGCATCAGTTCAACATCACCTTCCAGCCGGAAGGGTCCGCGATCAATGACGATTTCGGTTTGGGGCAGGGGCAGCGCCCCCTCGGGCGGATCGACCAGCCGCAACATATAGTGGTGTTGTGGCGCCACAGAAAACTCGGCCAGATGCTGTCGTCCGATGGCCAGAAAAACCCGGGCCGGGGCTTGGGGCAGGGCGGTGGCGGCGGCGGGGATGTCGGGCACGCTGGTCCAGTCGCCCTGCCACGGCGGTCGTTCCAGGGCCATCAAGGCGGTGCCGGTCAGGGCTGCCGCCTCAACCGCATTGCGGCTCATGCCGGCGGCAAAGGGGTGGGTGGCATCAACGATATGGCTGATGGCTTCGGCGCGCAGATAGTCGGTCAGCCCTGTCACCCCGCCGAACCCGCCAATCCGCTGGGGCAGGGGTTGCGCCACGGGTGCCGCCGTGCGACCGGCATAGGAAAATACCGCATCGACCCCAGCCGCAGCCAATGCGCGGGCCAGCAGACTGGCCTCGGTCGTGCCGCCCAAAAGCAGGACGCGTGTCATGGCTGATCCTTGGTTGTCGATTATCGGTGTGGGCGAGGATGGACCGGCTGGCCTGACACCTGCAAGCCGTGACGCGCTGGAAAGTGCCGAAATCGTCTTTGGCGCGCCCCGGCATCTGGCACTGCTTGGGGTTGCGGGGCAGGCTTGGCCGGTGCCGTTTAGTGTGGAACCGCTGCTGGCCCATCGCGGGCGGCGGGTGGTTGCGCTCGCCTCGGGGGATCCGTTCTGGTACGGCGTTGGCGGCACGTTGTCCGCCGTGCTGACCCCTGATGATTGGCGGGTTTTCCCTGCGGCTTCCACGTTTTCGCTTGCCGCCGCGCGTCTGGGCTGGCGCATCGAGGAGGTGACCTGCATCGGGCTGCACGCCGCCCCCCTGACCCGCCTGCGAGCAGTGTTGTCCCGTGGCGAAAGGCTGATTTGCCTGTTGCGCGATGGGGCGGCGGTGGCCGAGGTGGCGGCATATCTGACCGATCACGGTTTTGGTCCCAGTCAGGTGCATGTCCTGCAATCGCTGGGTGGCCCCCGTGAGGATTGCGTGAACAGAACAGCGCAAGGTATTGGCGCAGAATTGTTTTCTGCCCCCGTGGCCTTGGGTATTCTGGTCGTGGGCGGCCCTGGCTTGCCGCGCACCCCGGGGTTGGAGGATGCGCTTTTCGACCACGACGGCCAGATCACCAAACGTGCCGCCCGTGCCTTGACGCTGTGTGCCCTTGCCCCCCGCGCGGGTGAGGTGCTTTGGGACATTGGCACAGGCTCTGGCTCGATCTCGGTCGAGTTTCTGCTTGCCGCCGCTGGCACCCAGTCCCATGCGCTGGAGGCCGACCCAACCCGCGCCGCCCGAGCCCGTGGCAATGCCGCCCGTTTTGGTCTGGCCCACCGCTATCATCTGACCGAGGCCCGCGCGCCCGAGGGTCTGGCCGAACTTCCTGACCCCGATGTTGTCTTTGTCGGTGGTGGCGCGTCGGATGCGCTGTTTTTGGTGCTGTGGCAGCGTCTGAAATCCGGCAGCCGTCTGGTCGCCAATGCCGTCACGTTGGAAAGCGAGGCGTTGCTCATTCAGTGGCACGGAACCCAAGGTGGCAGCCTTTTGCGCATCGAACTGGCTGATGCAGCGCCCTTGGGGCAAAAACGCGGCTGGCAACCCCAGCGCCCGTTGGTACAGTGGAGTGTCACGCGATGAGGGTGGCAGGTTTCGGTTTTCGCACATCGGCCACAATTGGCAGCCTGCAGGCGGCGCTGATGCTGGCAGGCGGTGCAGTGGATGCCGTGGCCACGGTCGACAGCAAGGCCGCCGGTCTGGCCGATCTTGCCCACCATCTGGGGGTGCCAGTGATCGCCGTCAGCCGGGCGGCACTGACTGCACAGGACCGGCCGGGCGCTGCACGTGTCCGCGCGCTTTATGGCACCGGGTCGGTTGCGGAATCTGCGGCACTGGCGGCCGCCGGGGCAGGGGCGCGGCTAACGGCTGTCCGCATCACATCGCCCGACGGTCTTGCCGTCGCGGCCATAGCCGAGGGGCAAGGCATATGACGGTTCATTTCATCGGGGCCGGGCCAGGCGCGGCCGATCTGCTGACGTTGCGCGGGCGCGATCTGATCGCGGCCTGTCCGGTCTGTCTTTATGCGGGTTCGCTTGTGCCGCCTGCGGTGCTGTCGCATTGCCCGCCCGCTGCGCGCATCGTCAACACCGCCCCCCTGTCACTGGATGATATCATGGCCGAGATTGCCACCTCCCATGCCGCAGGCCATGACATCGCCCGGCTACATTCCGGCGATCTGTCGATCTGGTCCGCGATGGGGGAACAGCTGCGCCGTCTGCGCGACCTTGGCATCCCCTATGACGTGACGCCGGGTGTGCCCTCCTTTGCCGCCTCTGCCGCCGCCCTTGGCGCTGAACTCACACTGCCAGGCTTGGCGCAGACCGTCGTGCTGACCCGTCACGCTGGTCGCGCCTCGCCCATGCCGCCGGGCGAAAATCTTGCCGCCTTTGCCCGCACCGGGGCGACGCTGGCGATCCATCTGTCGATCCATGCCATGGCCGAGGTGGTGGCCGAACTGTCGCCCATCCTTGGCCCCGACTGCCCGGTTGCCGTGGTTTGGCGCGCGTCATGGCCCGATCAGCAGATCCTGCGCAGCACCTTGGGCACGATCGAGGCCGCGTTGAC
>JANNAF010000333.1:0-31736 GCA_031384005.1 Rhodobacterales bacterium
GCGGTCGGGGATGGCAAGGGTGTGGTCATCCAGAACCTGCACAAAACCGACAGGGTCGCCACGCGGGCTGACATCGGCGCGGCCCGCGTCATTTTGGGTGCCAAGGCACAAAAACGGTGCGCGGGCGATGAAGGCGCGGGCATGGATATCAAGGTGGGGCAGGCTTTTGATCGCTGCCATCGCATGGGTCGGGGCGAACAGGGCGCGCAACGCCGCTTCGTCAGCGATGATATGGTCGGGATGTGCGGTATAGCCTGTCATTTGGTCCCCCTGTTTGATCCGTCAGCCGCCTGCAACTACGGCGGCCGCAGCCCCCAACCCGTCGCCATGCGGGACGCCAAGCGCCTGCAACCCGGCCTGCATCACGGCCAAGGCCCCCAAGGTCATATGGGCGTTGACATGGCCCATATGGGCCACGCGCAGCGCGCCGTCGGCATTCGGGTCGTCGGGCGAGGACATGCCAAGGCCTATGCCAAGGGTGACACCGCCATTCGCCTCGGTCCAGCGGCGCAGGCGCGTGGCATCGGGGCGGGCAAAGCGGGCGGCGGTCACAGAATGGCCCCGGTCGGCGGGGTCGGCCACATTCAGCGCAATGGCGGGATTGCCCACAGACCAGCCGTCGAAGGCAGCCCAGACGGTGCGCGCCAGCAGGGCATGGCGGGCCCAGACGGCGGGCAGCCCCTCCTCGTGCAGAACCATTGTCAACGCCTCGCGCAGGCCGAACAGGTGGTGGGTGGGGGCGGTGCCGTACCAGTATTGCCAAAACTCGTCCGCTTGGGCGCGCGGGGTCCAGTTCCAATAGGGCGTGCGCAGATCCGAGGTGGCGCAGCGGTCGGCGGCACGGTCGGAAAACCAGACAAAGCCCATGCCGGGCGGGGTCATCATGCCCTTTTGGCTGGCCGCGACGGTGACATCGACACCCCAACCGTCCATCAGAAAGGTGTCGCAGCCCATTGAGGCCACGCAATCCACCGCCAGCAGGGCGTTGTGGCCCACGGCGTCCATCAGGGCGCGCAGGGCGGGGATGTCGGTCTTGACGGTCGAGGCAGTATCAACATGGGTGACCAGCACGGCCTTGTAGTTTGGTTCGGCCCGCAGCGCCTGTTCGACCTGCGCCCAATCCGGTGCCGCCGCGCGACCAAAATCCAGCACCGTGACATCGACGCCAAGGCCGCGCACCGAACTGGCCCAGCCGTGACCAAAAGCGCCGGTGGCCAGCACCAAGGCCTTGTCCCCGCGTGAAAACAGGTTGGTATTTGCCGCCTCCCATGTGCCATGGCCGTTGGCGATATAGGCCGCAACATGGTGTTTTGTTCCGGCCAGCAGGCGCAGATCGGGCCACAGGGTTTCCACCATGTCGATCAGTTCGCCCTCATAGATGTTGGGCGAGGGTTTGTGCATGGCGGCCAGCACGCGGTCGGGCATGACCGAAGGGCCGGGAATGGCAAGATAGGGGCGACCTGGGGTGGGCATATGGCTCTCCGGCGATGAACGCCTATGGCTAGCCTTCGCCGTGGGTGGGGTCAATGCGGCCTGACCGCTTGCGGGGGGGGGCCGAAAAAGCTAGGACGGCGCAGACCCTTGGTGCCATTCCGGCCGACCCGGGACCGGACCTGTAGCGACCCGATGATAGGGACCTTGAAAGACCGTCTGGGCGCGTGGCAGCGCCGCCTGACCGCCCGGATTGGCGGCGACATTTCGACTGACGCGGCGCGGCGGGCGGCGCGGTGGCATTATGCGCTGGTCGACCACGGTTTTCTGCGGGCGCTGTGGCGCAACCTGTATCAGATTGCGCCGGGGGTTTACCGGTCGAACCAGCCGTCAGACCGTCAACTGCTGGCATTGCACCAGCGTGTCGGGCTGAAATCCGTTCTGAACATGCGCGGCAAGTCGCAAAACAGTTTCTATCTGTTCGAGGCCGAGGCCTGTGCGGCGCTTGGCATTGAATTGATTGATTTGCCGATGTCGGCCAGCGTGGCACCGACGCGCGAAAGGTTGGAACAGGTGATCGCCGCTCTGCACACCATGCCCAAGCCATTCCTGATCCATTGCAAATCGGGCGCTGACCGGACCGGATTGGCGGCGGTGCTGTATCTGTTGCTGGTCGAAGGGCGACCCTATCCCGAGGCGCGGCGGCAACTGAGCCTGCGCTATCTGCATGTCGAAAACTCGCCCGCCGGGGTGCAGGACCATTTGCTGCGGTGGTATGAGGCGGCACAGGGTCGCACGGGCATCGGGTTCATGGATTGGCTGCGCACCGCCTATGATCCGGCGCTGGTGACGGCATCCTTTGCGCGCTGGCGGGCCGGCGACAGGGATTTGGGCGATGCCTGACGCAGGGATCCCGGCACGGCGGCTGCTGGTGTGGGTTTGGCAGGATTATCTGCGGCGCAGATGGGCGATGTTGTCGGTGGCGTTCGTGTTCATGGCGATCGAGGGGGCATCGGTTGGGGCGCTGTCCTATCTGGTGCGGCCGATGTTCGACGGCATCTACAAAGGTGCCGATATGGCGGTGGTCTATCTGGTGGCACTGTCGGTCGCGGGGGTGTTCATCGCGCGGGCGCTGGCAGGGTTCGCGCACCGGGTCATCATGGCGCGGCAGTCCGAAAAGATTGCCGCCGACATGCAGGTCGATCTGTTGTCCCATGCGATGCGGCAGGACCTGGGGTTCTTTTTGAAAAACCCGCCGGGCGGGATGATTGAACGGGTGCAGGGCGATAGTGGCGCGCTAAAGGGTTTGTGGCCGGTGTTCATGCTGGCGATTGGCCGTGACACGATTGCGCTGGTGTCGCTGTTGACGGTGGCGGTGATCACGGACTGGCGCTGGACGCTGATTGCGGTGGTGGGGGTGCCGCTGGTTCTGGGGCCGCTGGCCTTGTTGCAGGCCCGGGTGCGGGCGACGGCGCGGCAATCGCGCGAGGCGGCGGGCGAATTGTCGGTGCGACTGGACGAGACGTTCCACGGTATCCGGACCGTCCAACTGACCGGGTCGGAAACGCATGAGGTGAGCCGCTACCAACTGGCGCAACGGCGGTTTCTGGGCGCTGTGATCAGGTCGCAGACCGCTGGGGCCGCGATCCCGGCGCTGATCGATCTGGTGGCGGCGTTGGGCTTTGCCGGGGTGATGTTGTACGGCGGCATGCAGATCCTTGCCGGTGACAAGACGCTGGGCGAATTCATGAGCTTTTTCACCGCAATGGCGCTGGTCTTTGAACCGCTGCGCCGTCTGGGGTCGGTGTCAGCCCTGTGGGCAGCGGCACGCGCCAGCCTAGAGCGGATGCGCGGCCTTCTGGACATCGCCCCGACGATTGTGGGCCCTGCCATACCCAAGCCGCTGCCCACCCCGGTTGGCGGCCAACGGCTGGAACTGCGCAATGTCAGCTTTGCCTATGACGACCTGCCGGTCCTGACCGATGTCAATCTGGTGGCCGAGGCGGGACAGACGACGGCGCTGGTCGGGCCATCGGGTGCAGGCAAAACCACGGTGTTCCATCTGCTCTCACGCATGGCCGATCCGCAAACCGGACAGGTCCTGATGAGCGGGACTGACCTGCGCGACCTGGACCTGCACGCACTGCGCCGCCAATTTTCGGTCGTCAGTCAGGAATCCGCGCTGTTTGACGAGGCGATCGCCTCGAACGTCCGGATGGGGGCCACGGATCACAGCCCCGAGGCATTGGCCCGTGCGCTGCGCGACGCCAATGCCGAGGAATTCATCGCCCGCCTGCCCCAAGGCGCCGAATCCCAAGCCGGCCCCCGTGGCACGGCCTTGTCGGGCGGACAGCGGCAGCGGGTGGCGATTGCCCGCGCCGTCCTGCGTGACGCGCCAGTGCTGCTTTTGGACGAGGCGACATCGGCTCTGGATTCGCAGTCTGAAAAGCTGGTAACCGACGCGCTGGAGCGCCTTGCCAAGGGCCGTACGACGCTGGTCATCGCGCATCGGTTGTCAACCATCCTGAACGCTGACAAGATTGTCGTGATGAACAAGGGGCGGATCGTCGATCAGGGACGCCATGCCGATCTGCTGGCCCGCGGCGGATTATATGCCGACCTTTACCGCCTGCAATTCAAGGATTGAGCCTGTGACCAAAGCGGCAATCGACAGACGGGTGATACGGGTGACGGGCACGGATGCCCTGACGTTTCTGCAAGGGCTGGTCAGCAATGACGTTCTGCCGCTGGCCAAGGCAGCGGGGCTGGTCTGGACGGCATTCTTGTCGCCGCAGGGCAAGTATCTGGCCGATTTCTTTGTCGCAAACACCGGAACCGATCTGCTGATTGACCTGCCCGAGAGTGTGGCCGACAGCACCTTGCAACGTTTGTCGATGTACCGCCTGCGGGCTGATGTGGTGCTGGCGCCTTCGGGTCTGGCGGTGCAGCGCGGTTTGGGCGAGGCGCCTGCGGGGGCCATGGCGGACCCCCGGCACCCAGATCTGGGTTGGCGGCTGTACGGTGCCAGCGGAACGGATATGGTGGATTGGGATGCAATCCGCGTCCGCAACCTGATCCCGGAAACCGGTATCGAACTGATCCCCAACGAAAGTTATCTGCTAGAGACCGGATTTGAACGGTTGCACGGCGTTGATTTCCGCAAAGGGTGCTATGTCGGCCAAGAGGTTACGGCGCGGATGAAGCACAAGACGGAACTGCGCAAGGGTTTGGTGCGCGTCAGCCTGACCAAGGCGGTTCCGGTGGGCACGGCGATCCTGTCGGACGGCAAAGAGGCGGGCACAGTTTACACCCAGTCCGGCGGTCAGGGCATTGCCTATTTGCGTTTTGACCGCACCACCGCGCCGCTGACGGCGGGCGATGCGGTGATATCGGTCCTGTAATCAGGCGCGTTCGGAATATTCCATCAGTTCGGTATGAACGATGATATCCTCGTCCGGGCCGATAAACGGCGGGATCATGATGCGCACGCCGTTGTCAAGGATTGCCGGTTTAAAGCTGCTGGTGGCCGTCTGACCCTTTTGCACGGGTTCCGTATCGACCACCTTGCAACGCACTTTTTGCGGCAGGGTAACGTTAAGGGCTTCTTCACCATAATACTGTAGTTTCGCCGTCATCCCGTCTTGCAGGAAAGGACGACGATCACCCAAGAGTTCGGCATCGATTTCGGTTTGCTCATAGGTTTCGCTGTCCATGAACACCAGACGCCCGTCGGTTTCGTACAGGAACTGCTGTTCGCGGTACTCAAGCTCGACTTGATCAACCTTGTCTTCCGAACGGAACCGCTCGTTCAACTTGCGACCATCGCGCAGGTTTTTCAACTCGACCTGCGCAAAAGCGCCACCCTTGCCGGGTTTGACATGGTTGACTTTCACCGCCGCCCACAGACCGGAATCGTGGTCAATGATGAACCCGGGGCGGATTTCGTTTCCGTTGATCTTGGACATTATGGCTAAACCTTGTCAAAACCTTGAAGAAGTCTCGACCGCTCCTATATATGGTCGGTATGACTGGGGCAAGCCAACTAGATGCAGCGTGCCAGTTTGGCCGTCATGCACAAATTGCATAGCTGTCATGCGATTAAGGACGAGACGAATCGTCATTGAATGGTTACACACGCGGAACGTCAGAAAATACAAGAGCAAGAAGTAGGACGCTAGATGGCCGATTTCATAGACAGCACTGCCTTCAACTTTGAGCAGGGACAGCGCGCGCGCAAACTGTTCGCCGCAGTGGTTTTGGCCGCTTTGGACGACGCAATCGCGGATGACAAAAAGTACGGCAACGGTCCGGACCAGATCGCCCGTTGGGCACGTTCGCGCGACGGCCGCGAGGTTTTGTCCTGCGCCGGGATTGACCCGAACGAGCGGGTGGTCAAAGGTTTGATGGAATTCGTTTCCAAAGGGGTCCGCACATCCGTCGCGTTGTCGCGCGAAGAGAGCGAGCGTCGCCACGCCTTGGAACTGGAACACGCCGAAGCGGCCTGATCCCGCCAACAGCCAACAATATGCAGCGCGCCCCGTGGGGCGCGTTTTGCATTTTGGGCGGTGCAAGAGTGGCGGGGTTATTCGAAATCCTGCGCGGCAAGCGCCCGGGCGATTTCTGCATGAACCAGTTTGCGGACATTGCGGGTGATGCGTTCACCAAGGCTGCCCTGCAACTCCTCGCGGATCAGATCACGCACCAGATCGCGTAAAACCTGCTCGTCAAAGGTGACCTCGGGCCGGACATCGGCGGCAAAGGGTGCATCCTCGGCAATTTCGTCGCGCAATTCTGCCATGGCTTCCGCCTCGGCCATATCGGCCCAATGCGCGTCGGGTTCGACGATTGCTTGGCTTGGCGGAGGGTCATCCAACGCATCCGCCAAATCCTCGACGTCGGTTTGCGCCCATGACGGGACCGGCTCTGGCTGGGGTGCGGCGGCAGGCACGACCGGGGCCCAGCCAGTCTCGGTCCATTCCATTTGGGCAACCATTGGTTGAGGATCGCCTGTTTCCGATTCCCATTCGACATCCTGCGCCTCGACCGCGCGTTCCAGCTTGGCGGCAAGGTCCTCAATCACAGGCGAGGCACCCAGATGCAGGCGGGGCAAAGACGTCTTTGGCGGTGCAGGGTCGACTGAGGCCACGCTGGGCGCAACCTCGGCCACAACGCGAAATGCTGGGGTCAGGATCAGTTTTTCATCGGGTTTTTTGGCTGCCGCACCGCGGTTGCCGGGACGCAAATCCTCGGACACCAGACGGCGAATGGACGACAACACATCCTCGATTTCGACGGAACTCATCGCTTCGGACATTGACGCTCATATGCTCCTGAACCGGCCATTGTGCCAGTGAGTGTAGATCAGGACCCGACGCGACACAAGGAATTGACGTGTCGAACTGTCAGTAAGGTTTCAGATTGCCAAAATCACTTGCCAAGCGTCTTGAGGATCCGGTCCAGCTTTGCGCCGCGCCCCGAGGTGGCGGGCGCATTCTTGACCGCGTTCAGATAGGCTGAGGGGTCAAAGGTCGGGATACCCAAGCGCAGATGTTCCACAGTCAGCAAGCCCATCGCCGAAAGCAGCTGGTACTGGCTGATGTAGAAGTTTGCCGAGGCTTGCAGGCGCGCGGCCTTGGCCGACAACAGGTTCTGATCGGCATCCAGAACGTCCAGCAGCGTCCGCGACCCCAATTCCGCCTCTTGCTTGACGCCGTCATAGGCGGATTGGGCGGCGCGGATCTGCTGGTCCCCCGCCTCGATCGAGACATTGGCGACCAGGATGTTGGACCATGCCCGCCCCACAGCCTCGTCCACATTCACGCCGGTCTGTTGCAGGCCGGCGTAGGAAATTTGCTGTTGTGCAATTGCCTTGCGCAGCGCCGACGACAGGCGCCCACCGGCATAAATGGTTTGGCTCATCCGAATCCCAAACCTTTCGACGACCGCACCACTGCGACCACCCGAAAACAAGGGCGGCGCATCGTTACCCGTGAACCCTTGCGTCAGCGACGCCGACCCATCGATCGTGGGCAACATTTCGGCACGGGCCCGTTCGACGCCATAATCCGCCGCCTTGGCATCATGCTGCGCCTGCTGGATAGAGGGGTGGGTGCGCAGGGCAATGTCGCGCGCGCCTGCGATGGTGCGGGCCGTCGTGGGCAGCTTTGGCAGGCTGCTCAGCTTGTTCGGATAGTGTCCGATTGCCGCCTTGTAACGTTCGCGGGCGACATTGTAGTTGCCCTGAGCCGCCGCAAGAGAGGCATTGGCAGAGGCCAGCTGCGCCTCGGCCAAGGCGACGTCGGTACGCGTCACTTCACCGACCTCGAACCGGTCCCGGGCGGCGCGCAGGTCAGTGGTGATCAGGCGGACGTTAGACTGTTGCGCCGCAACCAGTTCGCCCTGCAAACCAAGGTCGACATAGGCCGTAACCGCGCTTAGCAAAACGTCCTGTTCCACGGCAACCAGCTTTTGCTGGGCGGACAGAACCAGTTCGTTCCGCAGCGCGATGTCGTTGTCGCTGCGACCAAAGTCAAAAAGAGGGATCTCGGCGATCAGCGACAGCGTGGTGCCGGTGGCGATTTCGGACTGGTTCGGCAGGGTCACGAACTGGCCATTCACAAAGCCACGGCCAGGATTGTAGTTATACGTCCCACTTGCCGCAATATCGACCGAATAACGGAAAACCGGCAGCAGGGTTCCGACCGCTGTTGCCAAATCCTCATCCGCGGAGCGCAGAACAGCCTGGTTTTGTTCCAACAGGTTCGAGTTGCGATATGCCGCGATCAGCGCGTCTGTCAGGGTTTCGGCTTGCAGGGCAAGCGGTGACACGCTGAAAAGACCTGCCGCGATAACAGTCCAGATTTTCCGCATCCGCATATCCCCTTGATCAGCCAGACAGAACCCCTGCCCCGCCCCATTCAATCTTTATAGTACGAAAGTCCGTCGCGTCTCGAATCCCGGGATGACCGGGGCTGTGGCATTGAACGCATAGCGCCACGTCACATGTCCGTCGGCCTTGTGACCGATGCGTGCGACGCCCAATGCGCCCTCCATGAAAATTGCGCCAATCCGGCCACCGTCGGCCAACTGGTCCAGAATCGCATCCGGCATCTGTTCCACTGCGCCCTGGACAACGATCGCCGCATAGGGGCCCTCGGCAGGCGCCCCGGACGACAGGGGAGCGTGCACCAGTTTCACCTGAGTGCAGCCTGCCGCGTCCAGCTTGGCCCTGGCGTGCGGGGCCATTGCCGCCTCTTCCACGGCCACGACGTTGGCCCCAAGTTCCACCATTATCGCCGAAGCATAGCCATACCCGGCCCCAAGATCGAGAACCCGTTCGCCCGGTTGAATATCCAGAGCATCCAGCAACTTGGCCAAAGACCGCGCCTCCAGCATGACACGACCGTCGGTCAGGGGCAGGTTCAGGCCGATATAGGCCGCCTCGCGCCGCGCGTCAGGCACAAAGTCCTCGCGAGAGACAGACAGCATGGCGGCGATGATCGGAAACTTGGTCACATCGGATGGGCGAACCTGAGTGTCGACCATCATGACACGGCGGGCGGAAAAATCGGTCATTCAGCTACTCTTGCGGCTGGGAATTGCCGCTTACCTTTGCCACAGATGGTCCGAAGGGGCAACGGGCGAAGCAGTGTCCGGCGATCAACACCTTGCGAAAATGACGAAAGTCCGGACACATGCGCCAAAAACCCGGCCAAATCAGACCATCGGCTGCAGGATTTCGTGTTCCGACCCGTCCCGGACGGCGGTGTAAAAGCAAGACCGACGGTTGGTGTGACAGGCGGCACCGGTCTGATGTACCAAAGCCAGCAGGCAATCACGGTCGCAATCGATGCGCAGGTCGTGCAGGGCCTGGACATGGCCCGAGGTCGCACCCTTGACCCAGAACGCCGCACGCGAGCGCGACCAATAGGTGACATGTCCGGTGGCAAGGGTGCGCGTGACCGCCTCGGCGTTCATCCAGGCGAACATCAAAACCTCACCCGAGGTGGCGTCTTGCGTGATGCAGGGGATCAGGCCGTTGGTATCATATTTCAGTGTGAGGGGATCGAAGGGCACCTTGTTCTCCTTGGCGGCGGGCTTGGGCGCGACTATCTATGCGGCAACCGCAGCGAAAGCCACAGCATGAGCGACAGTGACCTTGTCAAATTGTATTCGGGCCAGATTCTGGCCTTGGCTGCGGATATCCCGCATCTGGGGCGGTTGACTGCGCCGCAGGCTACGTCGCGCAAACGATCGCCGCTGTGCGGATCGACGGTCACGGTGGATGTGAGGGTTGAACAGGGTCGGGTCACCGGATTTGCGCAGGATGTGAAGGCCTGTGCGCTGGGTCAGGCCGCCGCAGCCGTGTTGGGGCAGGCGGTGATCGGGCGCAGTCTGGCCGAACTGGAGGCGGCGCGGGATGGTTTGGCCGCCATGCTGAAGGATGGGGCAGCCCCGCCCGCGCCACCGTTTCAGGGGTTTCAGGTTTTGATCCCGGCGCGCGATTACAAGAATCGCCATGCGTCGATCCTGTTGGCACTGGATGCGGCCTGCGAGGCTGTTGCGATGGCGCAAGACGCATAAAAAAGCCTCCGCGCATCCCATGGGAAAGGCGGAGGCAAGTGGCGTCAGAGATACGGGCGGCGGATGGGCAGGTCACCTCGGGACAGAGGGGCCGCAGGCCCGCAAGTTCACAACGCAGGCAATTCAGGCCGTGCCGGACAGGTTCAGTCCGACGAACAGCAAAACAAACAGAACAGAGACGCCTGCCACATCCTCGAGCAGGGTAGAAGTCGGGCGAACAAAGAGCTTTCTTACCGTCGTCATCATGGCGTCCTCGCTGGTTTGTTGCCTTATTGTTCTCATATGATTAACCATCTGTAAAGAACTTTTTAAGAACATTCGAGAACAAAGCGCGACAGGCATCCAACCGACGCCTTGCCTGTCGTGAACCCCGGCCTGTCGTGACCCCCTACCTGTCGTGACGGACCGCCGATCTGACGCAGATTAAGGGCGATCCACGTCAGCCAACGCCCAGCAGGGGGATCGCGCGGTCCTGATCAAGCAGCCAAAGCAACAGCCGTGCCGCCCTGCCGCGTGGGGTTTCCAGTGTGGGATCATCATGCAGCAGTTTGCGTGCGTCGCTTTGGGCGACGGCCATCAGGGCGGATTGACGTTCCAGATCCGCGATGCGGAATCGCGGCAGGCCCGATTGAGCGGTGCCAATCAAGTCGCCTGCCCCGCGCATCAACAAATCCTCTTCGGCGATGCGAAAACCGTCCTCGGTGTCGCGGATCACCTGCAACCTTTTGCGACCCGATTCCGATAGCGGGGCCTGATACATCAAAAGACAGGTGGAGTCCGCTGCCCCCCGCCCAACCCGGCCCCGCAACTGATGCAACTGGGCAAGACCAAAGATTTCAGCGCGTTCAACCACCATGATTGTGGCATTGGGCACGTTCACACCCACCTCGATCACTGTGGTGGCAACCAGAACGTTGGTCTGGCCCGCCGCAAAACGGGCCATCGCGGCATCCTTTTCAGCGGGGGGCAACTGACCGTGGACCAGCCCCACGACCCCCTCACCCAGCACGGCGCGCAGAGCGGCAAAGCGTTCCTCGGCACTGGCGTAATCCAGCACCTCGGACTCCTCGACCAAGGGGCAGACCCAATAGGCCTGTTTGCCCTCGGCCACAGCGCGCTGCAGGTGGGCGACCACCTCGGTGATGCGGTTTGAGGCGATGAGGGCGGTCTTGATCGGTTTGCGGCCCGGCGGTTTTTCGTCCAGCACCGAGATGTCCATATCGCCATAAGACGCCAGCGCAAGCGAGCGTGGGATGGGCGTGGCGGTCATCACCAGCACGTCTGCGGCCTGCCCTTTGGCGCCCAATTCCATACGCTGGGCCACCCCAAAGCGGTGTTGTTCGTCCACCACGGCCAGCCGCAGGTCGGCAAAGGCGACGTCCTTTTGAAACACGGCATGGGTGCCGACCAGAATGGCGATGCGGCCCGCGCCAAGGTCTTGCAGTTTGGCCTGCCGTTCGGCGCCCTTGTCACGTCCGGTCAACAATTCCAGCCGGACATCCGCCGCCCTGGCCAAAGGGGCCAAAGCCTCGAAATGCTGGCGGGCCAGCAGTTCGGTGGGGGCCATCATCACACCTTGCCCGCCACCCTCGACCGCGACAAGCAGGGCAAGGAAGGCGACCAGCGTCTTGCCCGACCCCACATCGCCCTGCAACAAGCGGTTCATCCGCTGGGGCGCGGCCATGTCAGCGGCGATTTCCTTGACTGAACGGGTCTGCGCATTGGTCAGCGGATAGGGCAGGTCGTTCAGGACGCGGGCCTGCAAAACCCCGGTGCCAAGGGTGGCTTGCCCCTTGCCCCGGCGCAGACTGGCGCGGGCCAGCGACAGGGTCAATTGGTGGGCGAACAGTTCGTCATAGGCCAGACGCTGGCGGGCAGGCGCGGTGTGGGCGATGTCCAGCGGCCCGGCCGGGCTGTGAACGGCCAACATGGCAGTGCGCCAAGCAGGCCACCCCTCGCGGTCCATCAGGGGCGGGTCGATCCATTCGGGAAAGTCGGGGGTCCGTTCCAGCGCAGAGGCCACGCCCTTGCTGACCAGTTTTTGGGTGACACCCGCAGTCAGCGGATAGACCGGCTCAAACGCGGGCAGGCTTGCCGCCTCCTCGGGACGCAGGACGTGGTCGGGATGGGCCATCTGCGCCACCCCGTCGAACAGTTCGACCCTGCCCGAAACAATGCGGCGCTGTCCGGTCGGCAACAGGGTCTGCAGGTAATCCCCCTTGGCGTGGAAAAAGACCAGCATGAACTCCAGTTGGGCATCGCGCACCATCACGCGGTAGGGACGTCCCCGGTTGGCGGGTGGAAAATGGCTGCCCACCTCAACCTCGACCGTCACGGTTGCGGGCAGGGACACATCGCGCAGGCTGGATTTCACGCTGCGGTCGGTGCCCGAATGGGGCAACAGATACAACAGATCCTTGGGCCGCAATACGCCAAGTGCGGCAAAGTTCTTGGCCACCTTGGGGCCAATGCCAGCCAAGGTTTCCAGTTCGGCAAACAGCGGAAACAGCAGTTCAGGGCGGCTCATGTCACCCCGGCGAGGGCAAGCCACGCATCCTCGTCGATGATCGGGATGCCCAAAGCCTCGGCCGCTTTGGCCTTGGACCCGGCGCCGGGACCTGCGATGACCAGATCGGTCTTGGCCGAAACCGAGCCTGCCACCTTGGCCCCCATCGCCTCGGCACGGGCCTTGGCCTCGGACCTGCTCATCTTTTCAAGGGTGCCGGTAAACACAAGCGTCTGCCCCGCGATGCGAGAGCCGTCGGTCTGGCGTGTGGCAATCGGCTGGACATCCAGCCAAGCTGTCAGCTGGTCAAAAGCGCCTCGTTCGGCAGGGTTCTGAAATGCTTCGGTCAGGCTGGTGGCCACGACATCACCGATGCCGTCAATGGCGGTCAATTCGACCCAAGCTGGATTTCCCGGGGTCGCCGTGGTCGCGCCTGCCTCGAACGCGGTCCAGGTCGCATAATGGCGGGCCAGAAGGCTGGCCACCTGTTCGCCGACATGCCTAATGCCAAGGGCAAAAATCAGACGGTCCAGCGGAATGGTGCGTTTGGCCTCGATTGCGGCGAACAGATTGGCGACCGACCTTTCCCCGAACCCATCACGGTTTTTTAGCTTTTTCAATGGGTTCTGGCCATCACGGGCGGCAAGACTAAAGATGTCGGCAGGGGCACGGATGGGCAAATCGGCGTCCTTGAAAAACATCTCGATCTGCTTGGCCCCCAGACCTTCGATGTCAAAGGCGCCACGCGATACGAAATGTTTCAACCGTTCCACCGCCTGAGCGGGGCAAATCAGGCCCCCGGTGCAGCGCCGGACCGCATCGCCGTCGCCACGGTGGGCCGGCGAGCCACATTCCTGACAGGTGTTCGGAAAAACAAAGGGTTGCGCGATGTCTGGCCGCTGCGACAGGTCCACATCGGCAATCTTGGGGATCACATCGCCGGCACGGTAAACCTGTACCCAATCGCCCACCCGGATATCCTTGCCATCGCGGACCTTGTTGCCTTTGGCGTCGCGTCCGGCGATGTAATCCTCGTTATGCAAGGTGGCGTTGGACACCACGACACCGCCCACTGTGACGGGCTGCAACCGCGCCACGGGTGACAATGCCCCAGTGCGCCCCACCTGAATGTCGATCGCCAAAAGCCGGGTCCATGCCAATTCAGCGGCAAATTTGTGCGCAATGGCCCAGCGCGGGGTGGTTGACCGAAACCCCAACCGCACTTGCAGGGCCAAGTCGTTGACCTTGTAGACCACGCCGTCAATGTCATAGCCCAAAGTGGCACGCTGTGCCTCGATCCGGGCATAGTGAGCCAGCAGGTCGGCTGGGCCTTCGCACATGACCGTCAATGGATTCACCTGAAACCCCATCGCGCGCAACCGGTCAATCGCAGCCATTTGCGAAGCGGCCAGCGGTTGCGAAACCTCCCCCCAACTGTAGGCAAAGAAACGCAACGGGCGCGCCGCAGTGATCGCGGCATCCAACTGGCGCAGCGATCCTGCCGCAGCATTGCGTGGGTTGGCAAAGGTCTTGTCCCCTGCCTGCACCTGCCTTTCGTTCAGTGCAGCAAAATCAGCATGGCTCATATAGGCCTCGCCCCGCACTTCCAGCACGGCTGGGGCATCTGGTACTGTTTTGGGAATATCGGCCATGGTCAGCGCATTTGCCGTCACGTTTTCACCGACTTCACCGTCGCCTCGCGTCGCCGCCTGAACCAGTTGGCCGTTTTCATATCGCAGCGACAGGGACAAACCGTCGATCTTGGGTTCCGCAGTAAACCACAAGGCGCCGTCATGGTTCAGGAATTTGCGAATCCTGTCGTCAAAATCCAAAACATCCTGATCGGCAAAGGCGTTTTCAAGGCTGAGCATGCGGACCCGGTGCGCCACCTTGCCAAAGCCGGAGGCCACTGCGGCACCGATTTGATCGGACGGGCTGTCTGACCGCTTGAGGTTGGGAAAGCGCGCTTCGATTGCCGTGTTGCGCTGCTTGAGGGCATCATAGTCGGCGTCAGAAATCTGCGGAGCATCCAGAGTATGATATGCTTTGTTGGCCGCCGCAAGTTCGGTCGCCAGACGGTCAAGTTCGGACCGCGCCTCGGGCGCGGTCAATTGGTCAACCGGGTTTTCCTTGGCTGATGGTGTCGTCATCCGCGTCCCCCCTTTTTGCTACAAGGTAAGGGGGGAGGCGGAAGAGGTCCAGAGGTCAGGCTGAAGCGGCGAGTTTGGGTTCCGATGCCTGCGCAGGTTCGCGCAGGACATATCCGCGCCCCCAGACCGTTTCGATATAGTTCTGCCCACCCGTCGCCTCGGCCAGCTTTTTGCGCAATTTGCAGATGAAGACATCGATGATCTTCAACTCAGGCTCGTCCATGCCGCCATAAAGGTGGTTCAAAAACATCTCTTTGGTCAGGGTGGTGCCCTTGCGCAGGCTAAGAAGCTCCAGCATCTGATATTCCTTACCGGTCAGGTGCACGGTGGCGCCCGCCACGTCGACGGTTTTGGCGTCAAGGTTGACGTTGACCGTGCCAGTGCGGATCACCGATTGCGAATGGCCCTTGGACCGGCGGATGATGGCATGGATGCGGGCTACCAACTCCTCGCGGTGGAAGGGTTTGGTCAGGTAGTCATCAGCGCCAAAGCCAAAACTCTTGATCTTGTTTTCCGTGTCGTCTGACCCGGTCAGGATAAGAATTGGAGTGTCGACGCGGCTGAGGCGCAATTGGCGCAAAACCTCATGCCCGCTCATGTCCGGCAGGTTCAGGTCCAGCAGGATCAGGTCATAATCATACAGCTTGGCAAGGTCGATCCCATCCTCGCCCAAGTCGGTACAATAGACATTGAGGTTCGCATGGGTCAGCATCAACTCGATGCTGCGCGACGTGGTCGGGTCGTCTTCAACAAGCAATACACGCATTCCATTCACTCCGTCTAACACCAGGTTCGTTAACGACTTTGGCGATCAATGGTTAACGGACCGTTACTCTGCCAGAACGGCAATCAAAAACAACTTAAAGTTGTCGGTATTTTTGTATTGTCGTGACGCGCAACGCCTTGTCGCCGTGACTTTCCACGGCGACACGCCAGAAACCGAACTCTTCTTCGGACAGGGCATAGCGTTCCAGCGCCTCGGATTGGGGAATCAGGCCATATAGCACGGCTTTGACCACGATAGCCTTGCGGCTGGCAACCCAGCGGCGCGTTTCTGGTGGGGGAAGATCAGCGCGCGTCAGGATCGACCCATCGGGCAGATTTACGTGTCGCGGGCCGTCCACTTTCTTGAGATACATGTCAACATCCTCGTCCAACAGCGGTCAACTTGCCCTAACGTCCTTAAACAAGGGTGAAGCCTTGGCGGACAGGGGGTTGAGAGTAGGAGGGATTTTCCTATATTGATCAGCGAATTCCCCCGGAAAGCCGCAATCATGCTTGATCTCCCCCTCAATTCGCTGGGTCTGCCCAAGCCCCCCTCCCAAACCCGCGTGGTGGTGGCGATGTCAGGTGGGGTCGACAGTTCGGTCGTGGCGGCCATGCTGGCCGAAGAAGGCTATGACGTTGTGGGGGTGACCTTGCAGCTTTACGACCACGGCGCCGCCTTGGCCAAAAAGGGGGCCTGCTGTGCCGGTCGAGACATTCACGATGCCCGGCGTGTGGCGGAAACCATGGGATTTCCGCACTACGTGCTGGACTATGAAAACACCTTCCGCGAGGCGGTGATCGAGGAATTCGCCGACGCCTACCTTGCCGGCGCGACGCCTGTCCCCTGCATCCGCTGCAATGAGCGCGTCAAGTTCAAGGATCTGCTGGCCACGGCCAAGGATCTGAACGCCGATTGCATGGCCACCGGTCATTACATCCAGCGCAAGATGGGGATCGGGCCGGAACTGCACATGGCCAGCGACGCGAATCGCGACCAAAGCTATTTTCTGTTCTCGACCAAGCCAGACCAGTTGGAATATCTGCGCTTTCCTTTGGGGCATCTGGCGTCCAAGGCGGAAACGCGGGCCTTGGCCGCGAAATATGGGCTGCCGGTCGCTGACAAACCTGACAGCCAGGACATCTGCTTTGTCCCCAATGGCAACTATGCCGCCGTCATCGAAAAACTGCGCCCCGGTGCGGCCGATCCGGGGGAGATAGTCGGGCTGGACGGTCGGGTTCTGGGCCAGCACCGCGGGGTTATCCACTACACCGTCGGGCAGCGGCGGGGGTTGGACATCGGCGGGCTCGGCGAGCCTTTGTATGTCGTGCGGCTGGACGCGGCGACGCGGCGGGTCGTGGTGGGGCCCAAAGAGGCGCTGGCCACGCGGGTCATTCCGGTCCGCGAAATCAACTGGTTGGGCGATGCCCCGTTTGACAGCCAGCCCGAATGGCATTTGCAGGTCAAGGTCCGCTCGACCCGCCCTCCCCGCACGGCGATCGTGCGGCCCCTGTCCGCGACCGAGGCCGAGGTGGAACTGCTGGACCCCGAGGATGGGGTCGCGGCGGGGCAGGCCTGCGTATTCTATGCGCCCGAGGGGTCGCGCGTCTTTGGCGGTGGCTGGGTCTGGCGCGGGCGGTGACTGTCCGCGCGCGGACAGATTGTCAAATCGTTCAAAATCAATGGGTTAAATATCAGTTTTAACGTGATATTAAGACCCGCCTACGGCCACAAACGTGACTTGTAGGATGGGCAGTCCTTGTGCTTTGGCCTTGGCCAAAGCGCGGGGTTTGCCCATCTTGGCTACAGATGGGCCAAAACCGACCTTGCGGCGCGCAAGCCCGGTGCCTCGCCGCCCGCACCCAGACGGTCCATCGTCAGGGTCATTGCGGCATCCTGCGCCGTGCGGTCGGTCAGCAGGGCCAACACGGCAGGGGCGATCAGGTTGGCCTGACAGCGCCCGCCGATAAACTCGGGCACGACACGGGTTTGCGACACAAGGTTGACCAGCGTCACTGTGTCAATCAGCAGCGCACGGTTGGTCAGCCAGAACGTCACCGGGTGCATGCGGTAGGCGATCACCATGGGAACATGGGCGGCGGCCAGTTCCAGCGACACAGTGCCCGAGGCGGCCAGCGCCACGGAGGCGCAAGCAAAGGCCGCGCGTTTGGTCGCGGCATCTTCGATGATCTGCGGAACCACGGGCCACGCAGCCGTCAATTCGCGCACCAGCCCGGTCAGATGCGGCACCGTGGGCAAGGCGACCCGCAATGTCGGATAAGTTTTAGCGATTATCCCCAAGGTTTCCCCGATCACCGGGGCCAATCGGGTCACTTCACCCCGGCGCGATCCCGGCAGGGCCAGAATCAGGGGGCCGCTGCCCGCCATCAGCGCGCGTTCGGCATCTGTGGCCAGAGCCTCGGCCACGACGGGGTGACCGACAAAGTCGCAGGTCATGCCAGCGGCGGTCATATAGGGCGGCTCGAACGGCAACAGGGCCATGACGTGGTCGATCACGCGGGCCATCTTGGCGGCGCGGTGCGGGCGCCATGCCCAAACCGAGGGCGCGACATAATGGATGGTGCGCAGGGTTGGACGCGCCTGTTTCACAATCGCCGCCACGCGCAGGCAAAAATCGGGGCTGTCGATGGAAATGACGGCAGCGGGGTTCAGCGCAAGCGCTGCGGCGGCGGTTTCAGCGATTCGTTTTTTCAGGTGAAAATACTTGGGCAGCACCTCGACCAGACCCATGATCGACAGTTCGGACATCGCAAACAGCGATTTCAGGCCAGCGGCCTGCATCATCGGGCCACCGACGCCGTGAAACTCGACATCCGTCAATGCGCGCAGCCCTGCCATCAGGGCGGCCCCCAGACGGTCACCCGAGGGTTCGCCCGCGATGAGGAACAGTTTCAACATGGGCGGGACCACAGGAACAGGCCCAGTTCGGCGGCCTGCGCCTGCATGGCGGGCAGGTTCAGGCAGATCACCGATCCGGCCTGAAACGCCACACCGCCCAGACCTGCGGCGGCGACGTTGATCAGGGTTTGCACGCCCAAGGCGGGTTGGTCGATGCGGGTGTCCTGCCCGGGTTTCGGGGCCTTGTACAACAGACCGCGCCCATCGGCGGGGTTGGGGCGCAGGGTGGCGGAAATGGCGGCCACCTGGGCCAGCATCGCGTCAGTGCCGGGCAGCGCCTCGACCGCCAGACACAGGCCTTGTGCCACGCAGGCACCCTGCCCTACGTCAACGGTGCCAAGGGCGGTGGTGATGGTGGCGGCGCGGGTGGCGTCGGCGCGGTCCTGTTCGGTCAAGATGCCTGCCAGCAGGCCGGGGCCGGGCAGCAATGCGGGGGCAAGGTCTGCAAGGCCGCGCACGGCAAACCCCTCGTCCTGAAAAATACCGATAAAGGCGCGCAGGGTGGCGTCGTCGCCCGATTGCATGGCGGCCAGCAGGCGCGGCACCAGCTGTGCGGTGGCGGGGTCGAACAGCGCGGGGTCAAGCCGGGGGCGCTGGACCGCCCCGGCAAAGGCGACCTCGGTGACCCCCTGATCGGACAGCGACCGCAACAGCGGCATCAGCCGTTCCAGCCGAAAGGTCAGATCAGCGGTCACACCGGCAGGGGCATAGCCGTCCAGCACACAAACCAAAGGGCGTTGGGCCAGCGCCGCGATCACGGCAGCGGGTAGGTCGCCCGCCCCTGCCATCAGGGCCAGTGTGGTCATTTGGGCGTCAGAAAAGAGCGGTCGGAACCGCCAAGGATGAAGGCGGTCATTTCGATCACCTCGGGCGAGGTGGTGGTTTCGGCAAGGTGGCGCACCCGGTCCAGAAAGGTGCCCTCGCCGCGCGCCAGCACGTCATAGGCGGCGCGCAAGGCGTGAATTTCGGCGCGGTCCATGCCACGGCGTTTCAGCCCGATCAGGTTCAACCCGTCCAATTCGCCGCGCGGCCCCTGCACCAGGCCGTAAGGGATCACATCATTGGTGACCATGGTGACGGCGCCGATGATGGCGCCCTGCCCCACGCGCACCCATTGGTGGATGCCCGACAGGCCGCCAATGATGACATCGTCACCAATCTGGCAATGGCCCGCAACGGCGACCTGATTGGCAAGGATGACGCGGTGGCCAATGCGGGCGTCATGGCCGACATGGGACCCAGTCATCAGCAGGCAATCGTCGCCGATTTGCGTCACGCCGCCGCCGCCCTCGGTTCCGGTGTTCAGGGTGGCCCCCTCGCGGATGCGGCAGCGGGCACCTACGATCAGGCGGGTGCGTTCACCCTTGTATTTCAGGTCTTGCGGCACCTCGCCTACGGTGGCGTGGGGGAAGATGATGGTGCCTGCGCCAATATAGGTCCAGCCGGTGACCACGGCATGGGATTTGACCTCGACCCCGTCGCCCAGGGTCACGTCGGGACCGATCAGGGAAAACGGGCCGATGGTGACGCCGGCGCCAAGGGTGGCGGCGGGATCGACCACGGCAAGGGGGTGAATGGCCATCTCAGGCCTTGGGCAGGTCGAACATGGCGGTAAAGGTCGCCTCGGTTGCCAGGTCGCCGTCAACGGTGGCGCGGCCCTCAAACTTCCAGACTTTGCCGCCACCGCGAATGGTTTTGACATGCAGTTCCAGCACATCGCCCGGCACCACCTTGCGGCGGAACTTGACCGCATCGACGCCCATGAAGAACACCTTGGCCTGTTTGTCGATCAGGCCCATCGACACACCGACCAACACGCCCGAGGTTTGCGCCATCGCCTCGATGATCATGACGCCAGGCATGATGGGCATGTCGGGGAAATGACCCTGAAAATGGGGTTCGTTGTTGGTGACATTCTTGATGCCGACGCAGCTGGTCCCCGCCACGATGTCGCGCACCTTGTCGATCAGCAAAAAGGGGTAACGGTGCGGGATGATGCGCTGGATCAGGGCAAGGTCGGCAAAGTGGATGGGGGTGTCGGTCATGGTGGTTCCTTGCACGGGCGCGCCGGGGCTGGCAGTTCCCCCCTGACTAGCAATTCCGCCGGGCTAGGACAAGTCAGGGTGCTGGCGCGGTGGTGCCGTCCCCAAGGGTGGTATCGATGGCCGTAATGGCGCGGGCGGTCACGTCGATGGCGTCAAACGACAAGATCACCGCGTCATGGTTCAGGATGGCATAGGCGCCCAGTTGTTGCATCAGGTCGGCCAGAACCGGCACGGCCGCATCAAAGAACAGTTTGCGGCCAGCGTCGCGGTCAAGGGTCAGCTGTTCGACCTTGGATTTTTGCGCGGCGCGGATGCCTTCGACCTTGTCGTCAAAGGCGGCGGCGGCGGCGGCAAAGGCTTCGGGGGTCATGGTGGCGCGGCGGTCGGTCAGGGCGGCCTCTTCGGTGGACAGATCGGCCTCGATCTGGCGGTTCTCTGTGGCCAGCGCCTGCGTGGCGGCCAGCGATTTCGCCTCCAGCGCGCGACCGTACAGCGAGCCGTTGTAAAACCGGTCCTGATCCAGCGTCAGGATCTGCGTGCCGACCGCGGCTTGCGCCAGAACCGGGGCGGCAAACCCAAGCCACAGCAGCAGGGCAAGAAGGGCGGTGCGCATCAGAATTTGGTCGCGATGGTCAGATCGAAGGTCTGCTCCTCGTCATAGCTTTCCTTGTCCAGCGCGCGGGTAAAGTTCAGGCGCAGGGGGCCAATCGGGGTTTTCCAGAACACGGTCAGGCCGACCACAGTGCGCAGGCGCATGGCGTCATCCACTTCGCCAGCCGAGCCTGCCACGTTGTTCAGCCCCCAGACCGAGCCAAAGTCGACAAAGGCCCCGCCGGTGATGCCGTATTCCTCGGGCAGGCCCAGCGGGAAATCGGTTTCCAGATGGGCCACGGCAAAGATATTGCCACCCAAAGCATCCTGATTGGCCGCGCCAAGGTCACGCGGGCCGATCCCGTTGGGTTTGAAGCCGCGAATCTTGCCATTGCCAAAGTGGCGTTCCGTCACGGTCGTGGTGTAACCGTCCAGCGAGGAGACAACGCCGCCCTCAAGGATGGCGCGCAGGTCGACCTGATCGTTGGCCACCTTGGTCTGCGCCAGCGCCACAAAGTTGGTGCTGATATAGGTCGCATCGCCGCCAATGCCCGCCAGATCCTGCCCGAACCGGATCAGCACACCGCCATTGGGGTTCACCCCGGAATCGCGCGTGTCATAGGTGAAGTTGTAACCGACACTTGAGGTCAGGCGCGTCCCCTCCTCTGCCAGAATGATGGCCGAGGATTCCGGATTGTCGACATTCAGGATGGTATCCTGCGATACCGAATAGTTCAGCCGCAACCGCGCGACATCTGACAACGCAAAGGCCAGCGACGGTGACAGTGCCAGCACGCGGGTGTCGTAATTGGCGTTGTTATGGGTCGAGCGCGAATATTCGGCGTTCAGGCCAAAGGTCACATCACGGCCCAGAAAACCGGGGTCCGAAAAGCTGAGGATCGAATCGACATTGTCGGTGCCGGACTGCACGTTGATCGTAAGGTCCTGCCCCCGGCCCAAAAAGTTGCTTTCGCTAAAGCCCAGGTTGATGCCAAAGCCGGACGAGATGCCAAAAGTCGCCCCAAAGGACAGCGAGCCTGTCGGCGCCTCGGCCACCTCGACCTTGACCACGGCCTGATCAGCGGAGGTGCCGGGACGGGCGTTGACGGTGACATCCTCGAAATAGCCCAAGGCGCGGATGCGTTCGGCGGCCTGCCGGATTTCGGACGGGTTCAGCGGGTCGCCCTCGACCGTGCGGAACTGGCGGCGCACCACGGCGTCCAGCGTGGTGGTGTTGCCTTCGATGTCGATGCGTTCGACAAAAACCCGTTCGCCGCGCGTGATGGCAAAAGTCACGTCAAGGGTGCCGTCAATGTCGTTGCGCGTGATGCGCGGATCGACACGGATAAAGTTCAGGCCCATGCGCAGGGCCAAAGCCTCCATCGCGGCGACGTTGTTGTCGATGACGTTGGGCGAATAGGTGACACCGGGGCGCAGGCGGCGGATCTTGTCAAACTCGGCTGCATCCAGACCCTCGATCTCGGACACGGTGGTCACTTGACCGATCTTGAAGCTGCGCCCTTCCTGAATGGTGAAGGTCAGAAAGGTGGCTTCGCGGTCGCGCGCATATTCGGCGGTCGCATCAAGAATTTCAAAGTCGATATAGCCGCGCGACAGGTAAAAATCGCGCAACAGCTGTTCGTCCAGCGGCAAACGCTCCTCGGAGAAGGTATCGCGCTGGATCAGGGCGCGCAGGATCCCGGCCTGTTTGGTGCGCAGCAGTTGGCGCAGGCGGTAATCGGAAAAGTCGCGGTTGCCGACAAAGTTCAGGCGCTGAATCTCGGACACCGCGCCTTCGCTGATCTCGAACACCAGATCGATGCGGTTGTCGGGCAGGCGGATGATGCGGGGGGTCACAACTGCGGCGGTGCGGCCCTTGTCACGGTAAACCTCGGCGATGGCGGCGGCGTCAGCCTCGGCTTGGGCCGGGGAATACACAAGGCGGCCACGCGACTTGGTCACTTCGATCAGGTCTTCGTCCTTGATCCGCTTGTTGCCCTGATAATCGACGACACCGACCATGGGCAATTCCTGAACCACGATCAGCAGCGTGCTGCCCTGGGGGCGCAGTTCGACAGTTTCAAACAGGCCCGATCCCACAATGCGCTGATAGGCGTCGTTCAGGGCGGCGGCAGACAGGGTGGTGCCACGCGGCAGGGCGGCAAAGGCCAGCACGGTGGCGGCATCAACGCGGGTGTTCCCCTGGATCGTGACGTTGGAGAAGCTGTAGCTTTGGGCAAGTGCCGCGTTCGGCAGCGTCAGGGCGGCAGTTCCCAAAAGCAGCGCCACAGCCATGGCGCGCAACGACCGTGAGGGATGCGCAACATTGGATCGGGTGGCGCGGCGGTTGGTCTGCATGGTCGGCCCCGTTCGATAAGACTAGGGGACTGACTAGCTTTTCAGCACGGGGATGTCAAAAGGCGGCTTGACGGCCACGGGGGGTGGGCGGGGGCCCAAGCGGGATTGCGCGTAAATACCTGTGGATAAGATTGCCGCCGGGTGACGCAGCGCCGATCAGCACAAGAACAGATCGTTGGAAAACGCGAACACCATCAGGCCGATCAGGATGGTCAGACCAAAGGTCATCAGCACCTGCAACGCGCCGTCGGTGGGCGGACGGCCTGTGATCGCCTCGTACAGATGGAACACCAGATGGCCGCCGTCCAGCACCGGAATGGGCAACAGATTGGCCAGACCGATGGTCAGCGACATCAGCGCCAAGGTGCCGATAAAGGTTTCAAAGCCGGATTGCACGGCGGCCGATGCCACCTTGGCCATGCCGATTGGGCCAGAGATGTTGCAAGAGCTGATGGTGCCCTTGATGATCTGGGCAATGCCGTTGAGGTTGGTTTTCGCCATGTACCACGACCGTTCGACCGACAGGCTGGCCGCCTGAAACAGGCCGGGGGTGGTGCGGGTCGGGCCGAACAACTGGCCACCCGTGACGCCAATCAGCCAGCGGGTGTCAAACCCGCCCTCGGCATTGGGCAGGTCGGCGCGGCGCGGGGTCAGGGTCAGGTCGATGGTCTGGTCACCGCGCAGCACGGTCAGGGCAAGGGGGGTGCCCTGCGACGCCTCGACCAGGGGGGGCATCTGGTCAAACCCGGTGATGGGCTGGCCGTTCACGGTCAGGAACAGATCGCCAACCTGCAGGCCCGCATCCTCGGCGGCCGAGTTCAGGTTGACCGACTGCACCAGCGGCGGCACCGGGTTGGGGCCGGTAAAAGTCAGGGTTTGCCCGGCGCGGTCAATGACATAGGTGACGGTGGCGCGGTCTTTCAGCGTTTTGGCATGCCGGGCAAGGGTTTCAAAATCGGGGGTGGCGGTGCCGTCGATCGACACGATGCGGTCACCGACCTGCAGCGGCATTTCCTGCCCCGGCATCTGTTCAACCGACCCTATGACCGAGCTTTCGTCCGACACGCCAGACCACAGGATCAGGCCAAAGAACACCAGAATGGTCAGCGCGACATTGAAGGCGGGGCCAGCGATCACGGTGGCCGACCGCGCCCACAGGGGGGCGCCCTGCATGGTGTGGCGGCGTTCCTCGGGTG
The DNA here is from genome assembly GCA_031384005.1 of Rhodobacterales bacterium. GTDB lineage: Bacteria > Pseudomonadota > Alphaproteobacteria > Rhodobacterales > Rhodobacteraceae > Stagnihabitans. The sequence continues at coordinate 24,546 of JANNAF010000333.1, forward strand.
ACAAACCCGCCGTGGACCCCGGACGCGAGGCGGCGTCAGCGTCCCCCATGAAGCGGACATAGCCGCCCAGCGGCAGCAGCGCCACTTGCCAGCGGGTGCCGCGTTTGTCGACCCTGCTCCAGATTGGTTTGCCAAAGCCTATGGAAAACACCTCGGCATGGATGCCGCACCAGCGCCCTACGATGTAGTGGCCGTATTCGTGGACCGTTACGATGATGACGATGACAAGGATCAGCGCACCAAAGGCCTGCACACCGCCGCCCAGCGCCGTCATCAATGAGGTCAGTTCCAATGCGCTACCCTACTGCTTCGCTGGCGCGGATGCGCGCCAGATGATCCATCGCCATGACATCTTGCAACGAGGTGGCGGCCAGACCCAAGGTGGTCTCGCCCGCCAGCCGGTTCAAGACCGTCTCGACCAGACCTGCCATATCCATGAAACTGATGCGGCCTGCAATGAACTTGTCCAAGGCGATTTCCTTGGCAGCGTTAAAGGCGGCCCCGGCAAGGCCACGTGTCGCCATCACCTCACGCGCCAGGCGCAGGGCAGGATAGCGGACAAGGTCGGGCGCGCGAAAGGTCATCTGGCCCACAGCGGCAAGGTCAAGGCGGGCGACGGGCAAGGGTTGGCGCACGGGCCAGTTCAGCGCAAAGCCGATGGCGTGGCGCATGTCGGGCGACCCCAAGTGGGCCATGATCGCGCCGTCATGAAAGCCGACCATGGAATGGATCAGCGATTCGGGGTGGATGATCACCTCGATCTGGTCGGGGTCGACGCCAAAGAATTCACGGGTTTCAATGACTTCCAGCGCCTTGTTGAACATCGAGGCAGAATCGATGGTGATGCGTTGGCCCATCGACCAGTTGGGATGGGCCAGCGCCTGTTCCAAGGTTGCCGTCGCCAGACGTTCCATCGGCCAGTCGCGCAGCGCCCCGCCCGAGGCCGTCAGGATGATGCGTTCAACGGCCGTGATATCCTCGCCCGTCAGGGCCTGAAAGATGGCGGAATGTTCGCTGTCGACCGGCAGAATACGCCCACCATGCGCGGCGGCGGTGGCCAGCATCAGGGGGCCTGCGGTCACCAGGCTTTCCTTGTTGGCCAGCGCAAGGGTGGAGCCGTTTTGCAGCGCGGTCAGGCCGGGGGCAAGGCCAGCGGCGCCGACAATCGCCGACATCACCAAATCGGCCGGGCGGGCGGCGGCCTCGGCCATGGCTTGGGGGCCTGCGGCGGCATGGGTGCCCGACCCGGCAAGGGCCGTGCGCAGGGCGGGCAGATAGGCATCATCCGAACACACCGCAACCTCGGCCCGCAAGGCGCGCGCCATGTCAGCCAGACGCGCCACATTGCGGCCCGCAGTCAGTGCCACCGTGCGGTAGGTTTGCGGGCCACCCTGACGCATCAGAATGTCAAAGGTGTTTTCGCCAATCGACCCGGTGACGCCAAAAACAGAAATGCTGCGCATGTCTTACCCCGGCCCGGGCATGAACAGGGTCAGCGCCTGCACGGCAAGGGTGGCCCCGATCAGCGCGTCAAAGCGGTCAAGCACACCGCCATGACCCGGGATCAGCGCCGACGAATCCTTGACCCCCGCCCGGCGTTTCAACCAACTTTCCGCGATATCCCCGATCTGGCCTGCAAAGGCCACAAGCGGCGACAACACCAGCACGGAGGCTGGAAAGCCGTTCCACACAAACACCACCCCGACCACCAATGCGCCGACCCAGCCTGCCACCGTTCCAGACCATGTCTTTTTCGGGCTGATGGCGGGCCAGAACTTGGGCCCCCCCACGAGGCGACCCACGAAATAGCCAAGCGTATCCGAAGCGACAACGACCAGCACCAGCCAGACAAAGACCCCAGCCCCCTGCCCGCGCAGCGTCAAGAACCCGGTCCCCGCCACCATCACGGCAAGCGCATAGATCGCCATCAACCGCCGGTCGCCACGCCGGGTGACCAAAAGGCCGAGCGAGGGCACCAGCAACAGCGCAAAGGCGGCCAGTGGCAAGGGCATCTGGGTCGAGACATACAGGCAGGCGGCAGCCATCAGACCCAGCAGGATGGAAAACTTGCCCTCGCCTTCGCCGGTCAGTTCGGCGACCTCCCAGATCATCGCCCCGACCAGCAGCAGGACACCGATCAAGAAGATCACACCGCCCTCATAGACCTCGAACACACCCAGCGCGATCATCACGGCGGCGGACAACATCCGCACGCGCAGATCAGCCCAGCGATTGGGGTCGGTCATGCGGACACCGCCCCGCCGAAACGGCGTTCACGGTTGCCAAAACGCGCCAGAATTGCGGCCAGTTCGGCGGGGGTGAAATCGGGCCAGAGCGTGGGGGTGAATTCGTATTCGGCATAGGCCGCTTGCCATGGCAGAAAATTCGACGTCCGCGTCTCGCCCGAGGTGCGGATCACAAGGTCGGGGTCGGGCAGATCGGCGGTATCCAGCCGCGCTGAAATCAGCGCGTCGGTCACTTCACCGGGGGTCAGACGACCCTCGGCAATGTCAACTGTCAAGGCGCGGATGGCGCGGGTCAATTCGTCCCGGCCACCATAGTTGATGGCAACGGTCAGGTTCAGTCGGGAAAAGGCAGATGTGCGCCGTTCGATCCCCTCCATCAGGCGCTGCAGTTTGGGGTCCAGACGGCTGCGGTCCCCGATAAAACGCATCCGAACCGATTCGGCGGCCAGACGGTCAGCCTCACGTTCGATGTAACGGGCAAAGATCGACATGAGGCCAAGCACCTCTTCGGTCGAGCGTTTCCAGTTTTCGGTCGAAAAGGCATAGATGGTCAGCCAACGGATGCCCAGATCGGGGGCACAGCGCACAATCTCTTTGACCCGCTCGGCGCCCTTGCGGTGGCCGACCAGACGTGGCCAGCCGCGGTTGGTCGCCCAGCGGCCATTGCCATCCATGATGATGGCGACATGTTCGGCCCGTTTGATGTCGTCGCCCGCAGCCATTGCGTCTCTTTCGGTGCCGGATAAAAATTTTCGCCGAAAATTTTTCGGCCAGCCGCGCGCCCGGCGGCAGGGTGTGGGCTAGACCTGCATGATTTCTTGTTGCTTGCCCTCTAGTGCGCGGTCGATGCCAAGGATGGCCTTGTCGGTCAGGTCCTGCACTTCGTCGGCCCACATCTTTTGATCATCTTCGCCCATGCCCGCGGATTTGGCCTTTTTGATCTGGTCCATGCCGTCGCGTCGCACGTTGCGGATCGCCACTTTGGCGTTTTCGGCATAGGTCGCGGCAACTTTGGTCAGTTGGCGGCGGCGTTCTTCGTTCAGTTCGGGGATCGGCAGGCGGATCAGCGGGCCGTCCGAGATCGGGTTGATGCCGATACCGCTTTCGCGGATCGCCTTTTCCACCTTGGAGATCATCGCCTTGTCCCAGACGTTGATCACGACCATGCGCGGTTCGGGCACGTTGACGGTGCCAAGCTGGTTGATCGGCGTCATCTGGCCATAAGCATCCACCATGATCGGCTCGACGATCGAGGCCGAGGCGCGGCCGGTGCGCAGGCTGGCAAATTCGGTACGCAGCGCGTTCATCGCGCCGTCCATCCTGCGCTGGATGGCATCAAGGTCTATTTCCAGGTCGTCGGCCATGCGTGTCCCCAAGTCTGGTCGTTTGCGGTGGTATAGCAGGCAGCGACGGCGGGGTGAACCCCGCCCTACCCGTGAACCCGCGTATAGGTGCCTTTGCCCGACAAGATGCCGCGAAACCCGCCGGGTTCGTCCAGTGAAAAGACGATGATCGGCAGGTCGTTGTCGCGGGCCAGTGCAATGGCAGAGGCATCCATGACGCCAAGGTGTTTTTGCAGCACCTCGTCATAGGTCACGGTGTCATAGCGTTTGGCGTCCGCGAATTTCTTGGGGTCCTTGTCATAGACGCCGTCCACCTTGGTGCCCTTGAAGATCGCCTGACAGGCCATTTCATTGGCCCGCAGGGTGGCTGCGGTGTCGGTGGTGAAATAGGGGTTTCCGGTGCCTGCGGCAAAGATGCAGACGCGCTTTTTCTCCAGGTGTCGCACGGCGCGGCGGCGGATGTAGGGTTCGCAGACCTGATCCATCGGGATGGCAGAGATAACGCGGGTGAACACGCCGATCTCCTCCAGCGCGGATTGCATGGCCAGTGCGTTCATCACGGTGGCAAGCATGCCCATATAGTCGGCTGTGGTCCGCTCCATCCCTTGGGCCGAGCCCTGAAGTCCGCGAAAAATGTTGCCGCCGCCGATGACCATGCAGATCTCGACCCCCAGATCACGGACTGATTTCACCTCGGCGGCGATGCGCTGGACGGTGGGGGGGTGCAGGCCGAAGCCCTGATCGCCCATCAGCGCCTCGCCCGAGATTTTCAGCATGACGCGGGTGTAAGCGATGGATGGATCGGACATGAGAACCTCTGACTGGTGCGGCTGCGATTGGCTTTCGCGGTAAAATGTCGCAAAATGCAGCAAGGTTCAATGCGTGATCAGCCTTGGGGGCCAGCCCCCAAGCCCCCGGGATATTTATGGACAGATGAAAAGCGGGGATTTGGCTGGGATTTCGCGGGAGGGGCCGGTGTTGATCGCAGGGCCGACGGCGGGTGGCAAGTCGGCAGTTGCGATGGAGTTGGCGGCGCGCGATGGCCGGGTTGTTGTCAATGCCGACGCGTTGCAGGTCTATGGCTGCTGGCGGGTTTTGTCGGCGCGGCCATCGGTGGCGGATGAGGCGGCGGTGCCCCATGCGTTATATGGTCATGTCGGGCGCGATGAGGCGTGGTCGGTCGGGCATTGGTTGCGTCAGGTCGCGGGGCTGTTGGATCGTCCGGTCGTGATCGTGGGCGGGACGGGTTTGTATTTCACCGCGTTGACCGAGGGGTTGGCCATGGTGCCGCAGGTGCCCCCCGAGGTGCGGGCCGAGGCGGATGCGTTGCGGTTGGGCGATCTGGCTGCCATGCGTCGCGGTTTGGATGCCGAGACGGCGGCGCGGACCGATCTGGCGAATCCGGCCCGGGTACAGCGGGCGTGGGAGGTTTTGCGTGCGACGGGTCGCGGGCTTGCCGCATGGCAGGCGGAGGCCAGTCCGCCGCTGGTGCCGCTGGACAGCGCGCAGGCGTTTGTGATGCGGCCCGAGGTCGACTGGTTGAACCGGCGGATCGACGCCCGCTTTTCCGCCATGTTGGAGGCCGGGGCGCTGGACGAGGTGCGTGCGGCCCTGCCCGGTTGGGACCCCGCGCGTCCCTCGTCGCGGGCCATCGGGGCGGCAGAATTGGTGGCGCATCTGCAGGGCCAGTGCAGTTTGGCCGAGGCTGGGGTGGCGGCCAGTCTGGCCACCCGGCAATATGCCAAGCGGCAGCGCACGTGGTTTCGCTCGCGCATGGGGGCGTGGCGGGGGCTGGAACTGCAGTGACCTTTTCGCGCCGGGGTGCGGTTTGCGCAACAAACTGCGGATGGCGTGCCCGGGGCCGGTTTTTTCGCTTGGGTTGAATGGCAAGGCCGGTTTATCTGAGAGCCTAGATCAAGGGCCGCAGATGCAGAACCAACCCGAATCAACCCCGTTTCGACTTGTCGCGATCCCCAGACTTGCCTCGGGTGGGCGGTGGCGGGTCGAAGCGATGCGGTCCTTGTCGGAGGCGTGTTTTTTGTGGTTCACCAAGGGGCAGGGCCGCATCACGCTGGCCGGTGTCACGCGGGGCTATACTGCGCACAACGGCATATTCATTCCGCCGGGCGTCATGCACGGCTTTGAGGTTGGGCCGCAAGTCTTTGGTACGGCAGTCTTTTTTGGGAAAAACTGCCCTATCACCCTGCCCGCACAGCCCCTGCATCTGCGCATCCGCGAGGTTCATGCCCAGCAGGAGTTGAACGTCACGCTGGATTCCATTCAGCGCGAATTGGACAGCAGTGTCGCGGCCCATGATCGGGCGGCGGTGCACTATCTGGGGTTGTTGGGGGTCTGGCTGGAACGTCAGGGCATCAAGGCGCAGGCCGATGCGCCAAAGCCGGATGCGGCGTGGCGTCTGGTGGCGCGGTATACCGCGTTGATGGAAAAGGAGTTTCGCTCGGGTGTGGGGGTGGGCGAACTGGCCTTGACCTTGGGCGTGACGGCCACCCATCTGACGCGCTGTTGCCAGCAGGCCTGTGGCCGGTCGGCCATCGAGTTGTTGCAGGACCGTCGCATCTTTGAGGCGCGCAAGATGTTGAGCGAGACCAAGTTGCCGGTTGGCCGGATTGGCGCGGATCTGGGCTTTACCTCGGCTGCGTATTTCACCCGGGCATTTCAGCATCGCACCGGGTCCTCGCCTTCGGCGTTTCGTCGCAGCCAATAGGGTCGCCCCCGGGCGCTGCTGAGTCGGCGTCGCCCCTTTTCCACCTTAACGGAAATCCTGATCGGCAGGCGGAAACCGCCATTGCGGCGGTGCTGGCTGTCCGCCTTTCGCAAAACAGCCGTGGGAATGTCGCAAAAGTTATACGGGGTGGCGATTCCGGACGTTGACGCAAGGGGGCAAAAGATGCGGAATGGTGCGGTGAACCTTGTTACCCGCCGCACGGCCCGTTGGCCCCTGCCCATCGTGGGACGGGTGGGCCAAAACCTGACGGTGGCAAGACGCACCCACGACGTAAGACAGAAGTCGAATGACACAAACGACCAGGGCAACAACAGCCTGACAGGGAGACGACCAATGACCTATCACACGACACCAGAGGCGCTGCACCCGGCAGCCGAAATGCACCTTGCTGAGGTGCAGGACGGCAAGCTGAGCCGCCGCGAATTTCTGACCCGCACCACGGCGCTGGGTTTGACCGCAACTGCCGCCTACGGCCTGTTGGGCCTGATCGCACCGGCCGCCCAAGCCGAAGCCAAGGTGGGCGGCATCCTGCGCGTTGCCATGGAAACCAAGGCGCAAAAGGATCCGCGTCTGGCTGACTGGCCCCACATTGCCAACATCTACCGCGGTTGGCTGGAATATCTGGTTCAGTACAATTCCGACGGCACCTTTGAGGGTCGCCTGCTGGAAAGCTGGGAGGCCAATGCCGACGCCACTGAATACACGCTGAACGTGCGCAAGGGCGTCAAGTGGCAGAACGGCGACGACTTTACCGCCAACGACGTTCTGAACAACTTCCGTCGTTGGACTGACGGCACCGTCGAAGGCAACGCCATGGCGTCGCGTTTCATGGGTCTGGTCGATGCGGAAACCAAGA
>JANNAF010000343.1:0-14688 GCA_031384005.1 Rhodobacterales bacterium
GGCCAGTTCAAATCCGTCAAACCGGAACCCCGGACTGACCGTGCAGGTCACCAGTGTCCACGGACCTGTTGTCCGCGCCGCCTGCCACCAGCCCGCAGGCACCACCGCCTGAACAACCTGCCCGGACAAAACCTGCGGCCCCATCAAAACCTCCCGCGCCACCTCCTGCCCGACAGACAGAACCAGTGGCGCGCCTGCGTTGAAAATCCAGATTTCATCGGCGTCCACCCGGTGCCAATGCGATCGCTCCCCCTCTTTCAGCAAGAACAGGATCGCCGTGCCAGAGGCCCGATCCTTGCCCGGTCCCACCCATGTCTGGCGGTACCACCCTCCCTCGGGATGGGGCTGCAACCCCAAGGATGCAATAATCCGCTCCGCTTCCATGCCGACCCCCTTCAAACCAGACCCCCAACATGCCAGCATCAAAAGAAAGGGAAAAGCCATGAAACTCCTGATCCTCGGTGCGGGCCTGCTTGGGGCCTGCCTTGCCTACCGTCTGACCCGCGCGGGGGTGGCCGTCACGGTGGCCGAGGCAACCACCCCCGCCAGCGGCGCATCGGGCAGCAGTTTCGGCTGGATCAACGCCAGCTTCTAGCTTGACCCCGCCCACCACCACCTGCGCGTGGCCGCAATCGCCGCCCATCACCGCTTGACCACCGATCTGGGATCCCCCGCGCCGAACTGGTCCGGAACCCTGTGGTTCGAAGCCCAGGGTGACGCCCTGACCCGCCTCCACGCCGACCTTGCCGGCCTTGGCTACCCCGTCACCCTGCACCAAGATCCCGCCGCGCTTGAACCCGCCCTCCGCACCCCCCCGCCCCAAGCCCTGGCCTTCCCCAGCGAAGGCGCGGTCGACGCCGTCATGCTGACCCAAGCCCTGCTCACGGCTTCAGGTGCCACCCTCCTGCCCCAGACCACCGCGACCACCCTGCTAACCCGGAACGGACAGATCACCGGGGCTCAAACCACCGCTGGCCCGATCCACGCCGACCACACCGTTCTTGCGACCGGTACTGGCACGCCCGCACTCCTCCAATCCATAGGTCTGGACCTTGCCATGGCCCACCGCCCCGGCCTGATCCTGCGCACCCACCCCGTGCCCTTACGCCTGAACCATATCCTCGTGACACCGCATCAGGAAATCCGCCAGCTTTCCGACGGCAGCCTGCTTACCCCCTGCACGGCCAACCATCGGTCTGACGCCTCCCAGACCATCTGTGACACGGCCGTGGCCACGTCCGTCGCCCAACTTTCCGCCCTTTTTGGCCGCGTCACCGCTGCGGAAACCCGGCTCGCCTATCGCCCCGTACCGCAGGGTGGCCTGCCTATCCTCGGCCGCGCCGCCCCCGGCCTCAGCCTCGCCGTCATGCACTCCGGCGTCACCCTCGCCCCCTTTGCGGCCGAGGCACTGACAGCCGAAATCACCGACCAGCGGCACCACCCGCTCTGGTCCCCCTACCGCCCCTCAGGAATGCAAACGACCCCGGCCAATGGCACGGGGTCGCAGCCAAACATGTGACTTGTAGGATGGGCAGTCCTCGCACCCCGGGTTTGCCCTGGGTGCGAGGTTTGCCCATCGTCCTTAGGCCCGCAGAATGGACCGCCCGGCATATTCTGCCGTCTCGCCCAGCATTTCTTCAATCCGGATCAGCTGGTTGTATTTGGCCAACCGGTCCGACCGCGACAGCGAGCCGGTCTTGATCTGCCCGCAATTCGTGGCCACAGCCAGATCGGCAATCGTGCTGTCCTCAGTCTCGCCCGACCGGTGGCTCATCACATTGGTGAACCCGGCCCGGTGCGCCATTTCGACAGCGGCCAGCGTTTCGGTCAAGGTGCCAATCTGGTTGACCTTGACAAGCATCGAATTGGCGCAGCCGCCCTTGATGCCCATTTCCAGCCGCTTGGGGTTGGTCACGAACAGATCATCGCCGACCAGCTGAATCTTCTTGCCCAAGGTGTCCGTCAACAACTTCCAACCCGCCCAGTCATCCTCGGAACAACCGTCCTCGATGCTGATGATCGGGTAATCCGCCGCCAGCCCGGCCAGAAACGCCACGTTCTCCTCGACGCTCAGCGACTTGCCCTCGCCCTTCATCTCATACCGGCCACCTTTGAAATACTCGGTCGCGGCGCAGTCGAGTGCCAGACAAATATCGTCACCGGGCTTGTAGCCCGCCTTTTCGATGGATTTCAGAATGAAATCCAGCGCATCGCGGGCAGATGACAGGTTCGGCGCAAAGCCGCCTTCGTCGCCGATCCCAGTATTGTGCCCAGCGTTCTGCAATTCCTTTTTCAGCGTGTGGAACACCTCCGACCCCATCCGCACCGCCTCGCGGATGTTGGCAGCACCCACCGGCATGATCATGAATTCCTGAATGTCGATCGGGTTGTCGGCATGTTCGCCGCCATTGATGATATTCATCATCGGCACCGGCAGGATACGCGCCGAGGTGCCGCCGACATAGCGGAACAACGCCTGACCGGTGAACTCTGCCGCCGCCTTCGACACGGCCAACGAGATGCCAAGGATCGCATTGGCCCCCAGACGCCCCTTGTTATGGGTGCCGTCCAACTCAATCATCGTGCGGTCAATGCCAACCTGCTCGGTCGCGTCTAAGCCGACGATCGCCTCGGCCAATTCGCCATTCACCGCAGCCACGGCCTCCAGTACGCCCTTGCCCATATAGCGCGCCTTGTCGCCGTCGCGCTTTTCCACCGCTTCATGGGCGCCGGTGCTGGCACCTGAAGGCACCGCCGCGCGGCCCATCGCGCCGCTTTCCAGTACCACGTCAACCTCGACCGTCGGGTTGCCCCGGCTGTCCAGAATTTCGCGGGCGTGAATGTCAATGATCGTGCTCATGGCCAATGGCTCCATAGTGCAAAGGATAGGCTTTGCGTTCCTTTAGCCGGGCTTTGTGACATAAGAAAGAGCGATGGCAGCTAAGAACGGCTTTAGGCGCGGGTTTGGCGACGGAAAGGGCCGCAGCGCTCGTTTGCCCTTTCGAATCCCGGATCAGGAAATGATGATGACGACACAGCGCGACGACACTTCACAGCCCCACCACGATGGTGGCTTTTGGCAGGATATGTCCGGCGGCATGGGGCGGCGAGGGATGCTTGGCCTCATGGGTGGTGGTGCCGTGGGACTTGGGGCATGGGTATGGGCACTGATCGGGGGCGGCGCAAGCGGGGCCAGTGAAATCGTGGGCCTTGCCGCCGATGGCGGCCAATGCGTCGTGCCCCCGCCAGAAACTGCCGGGCCTTATCCGGCAGATGGCACCAATGCGTTGAATGGACAAACGATCAATGTTCTGACGGACAGCGGCATCTCGCGTTCAGACATACGCAACAGCTTTGCCGGGCTGCAAGGTAGCGCCGACGGTATCCGGCTTGAGGTGCAGATCCACTTGGTTGACGTCGATCTGGCCTGCGCACCCCTCACAGGGCTGGCCTTCTATCTTTGGCACTGTGACGCTGCAGGCCGATATTCGATCTATTCTGTTCCCGCCGTGAACTATTTGCGCGGCCTGCAGATTTCGGATGCCTTTGGGGTTGTGCGGTTCACCACGATTCTGCCAGGCTGCTATGACGACCGCTGGCCGCATATGCATTTTGAGGTTTTTGCCAGTCGAGAGGCGGCGCTGAGCGGCGAGGACGCCCTGTTGACCGCGCAGATCGCCCTGCCCGCAGCCGCGGTAGAACGGTTTTATGCAAGCGATGCGCGCTATGCCGACAGTGTGCCAAACCTGTCGCGGTCAAGCCTCGCTTCGGACAACGTGTTTTCTGACAACACCGCATTGCAGATCGCGCTGCAGACCCTTGTGCTGACTGGCGATGCCTCGGGGCTAAAGGGGGTGTTGACCGTTGCCCTGCGGCGTTGAGGCGGGCGGTCTGGGTTATCCGCCTGCCATCACGCGGCGGGCCCTTTCGCGGGCAAAGGCGTATAGTCCCGATCCAATGATCAGCGTCGCCCCCGCCAAGGTGACTACATCGGCGTTTTCGTCAAATACCACGGCTGCGATGATAATGGCAAAGACCAGCCGAACATATCGGAACGGCGCCACCACAGACACCTCGCCGGTCCGGCTGGCGGCTGTGATCGCCCAATACCCAACCGCACCAAAGACCACCATGCCGAACAGCTGCAAACTTTGCTCCGCGTCAGGCCGCACCACCTCACCCGACACCGCCATCATACCCGCCCCCAACAGCGATACCGCTGTCAATCCCCAGGCTGATATCTGCGCATCACTGCAGGCGGGCGGTACCAACCGCGTGGCCAGATCGCGCACCGCCAGCGCCACGACGGTGACCAGAACCCACAAGGCGCTGACATGGAACCCCGCCATCCCCGGCCGGATGATCAACAAGACCCCTACCAGCCCCACTGCAATCGCCGTCCAGCGCCGCCAACCCACCCGCTCACGCAGAAACAGCGCTGCAGCCAGTGTCACAACCAGCGGCATGACCTGCAATACCGCCGAAACGGTCGGCAAAGGAACCGAGGCCAGCGCCGTCACATAAGCGATCGAGCCCACCATTTCTCCCAATCCGCGCACCAGCACGGCGGGATGCACAGCCTCGGGCGCAAAGATGCTGCGGCCCGAACGCCGTGCCATCAGGGCAAAGAACGGCACGCCAAAGATGCCCGATATCAGCACGATCTGGCCGACCGGCATATCAAAGACGGCGATCTTCAGAAACATATCCTCGACAGCAAAGGCCGCCATTGACCCCAGCTTCAGAAGAATGCCGCGCAAGTTATCGGAATACATCAGCTTTTCCGTGTGGGCACGCCCAACAACTCCAGTCGGTGCCCGATCAGCCGATACCCCAGCCGCGCTGCAATCCGCTCTTGCAGGGCCTCGATCTCGGGGTCGACGAATTCGATGACCTGACCCGAATTGACATCGATCAGATGGTCATGGTGATCGCGCTCGGCATCCTCATAGCGTGCACGACCATCGCCAAACTCGTGCTTGTCCAGAATACCGGCCTCTTCGAACAACTTGACAGTGCGGTACACCGTGGCCAGCGATATCTTGGGGTCCACCCGCACCGCACGGGCATAAAGCTCCTCGACATCCGGATGATCCTCGGCGTCACCGATGACCCGGGCCACCACACGGCGCTGGTCTGTCATGCGCAGCCCACGGGCCTCGCAACGTGCGATGATATCTGCCATGGCGGCCCCGCCCCGTATGTTTCGTTTGATGCGGCTTTACGGGAAAGCAGGCTGCGCTGCCAGTGGTTTTCCAATGCTCAACAGCCGCCTGCAAAGGTCGATGGTGCTGCAATCGCCCCAATGCGGCAAGATGGCCGAAACCGAAATGGCACAGGTCAAGACTGACCGCCGCCCCCTGCCGTCATGGCCGTATCTGGTGTTCTGTGCTGGTCTGGGGTTCACGGTCCTTTGTCTGACCCAGGGAGGAGCGCGCGTGCCACCCATATGGTGGTTGGTACTTGCACCTCATGCCCTGATCGGAATTGGACTTGTCCGGGGTGGCTTTGACCTGCCCACGCGATGGACCACCATGACCTAGCTCGGTCTGTCTTGGTCCTTTGGGATGATTTGCGAACTGACGCTGACCGCCGACGGCACCCGGATGGGTGGCAAACATGCAGGCATGCGATCCTGTTTCGTGCTGGCACAGGGCGACGACATCCCCTTTGCGGTGGCGACCCTATGGATGGTTCGGCGTTGGCATCTGGCGTTTGCCGGGGCGTTCTGGCTCGCATTTGGCAAGAGTTTGACAGAAGGGATTGTTTGCACAGGTATTTTGTCAAAGACGATCCTGCAACAATTTTGACCGTTAGCCCCCCTGATGCTGGCCTAATACACCTTGGCCCGTGCCAGCCTTGTGACCCTGGCCTGATGATTCTTACCCTCGCGACGCTGTGGTCCCGCAAAACCAGCCCCGCCCCAAAGGGACCGCTGTTCCTTGTGCCGGCTCGTTTTGTCTCAACCATGGTGATCCGGATCCTTTAGGGACCGGCCCTTGGCCCACTGTTGACACAGCTCTTCGACCTGCCACCCGATCCGGTTCCTTGAGGGCTGCGTCATGGCTTGACCTTGCCAACGGCCCGCGAAAGGGTGGCGGCGAAATCAACAGGCGGGCAAAGCACGTGAGTAAAGACAGATTGGATGGCACTGGGTTTGCGGCGCTGCTGGCGGTGACGCTGCTGCTTGCCTTCAACCAGATCATTGTGAAATACGTTAATCAGGGCATCCAACCCGTGTTCTTTGCCGGACTGCGCTCTGCGCTTGCGGTGGTCTTTGTCGGACTGTGGTTGTGGCATCGTGGATTGCTGGACCGGGTGCGCTGGGCTGATCTGGGGCCGGGCCTGTTGATAGGCGCGCTGTTTGCGGGCGAGTTTCTGGCACTGTTTTTGGCGTTGGACCTGACCACGGTCGGCCGATCGGCCCTGATCATGTATTCAATGCCGGTATGGATGGGCATTCTGGCCCATTTCTATTTACCTGGCGAACGGACAACACCGCTCAAGGCCGCAGGTCTTGGCTTGGCTTTTGCGGGCACGGCTTGGGCGATATTGTCGAAAAACGCATCGGGCCAGCCCAGCCTTTTGGGTGACTTGTGTGCGCTGTTTGCGGCATGGGGCTGGGCTGGCACCGCTTTTGTTGCCCGCAAATCGCGCCTGCGCCTGGCTGGCCCCGAGGCGCAGTTGTTCTGGATGGTCCTGGTCTCTGCGCCGATGCTGCTGATTGCTGCGATGTTCTTTGGCCCCCTCTTGCGCGACATCCAGCCCGATCACTGGTTCTGGCTGGTGTTTCAGGCGGGTGTTGTGGTGGCGGGCGGATTTGTCACATGGCTGTGGCTGTTGTCGGTCTATCCGACCTCGACTGTTGCCAGCTTTTCGTTCCTGACACCGATCTTTGCCATCATCCTGGGCTATGTGATCTTTGACGAAGTGTTGTCGCCAAGCCTCATCGGGGCGGCGGCACTTGTGTCTTTCGGAATCGTTTTGATCAACCGGCGCGTGTGAAATTGCCCTAGAATCGCCACCGCCGGATAAGCCGTCCATTCATCTGAAATCTTATCCTCATGGGGCAACTGGGCCGTGCGCCTTGGATTTTCTGGCCCTATCCCACAGCCGCACACCGCCCATCCACCGATCTGTCCACAGGGGGGCGACCCCGCCCACAGACGCAACCCGTGGATAGAGAAGCATCGTCAAGCACAAAATGTTGGGGGTAAGGCAAAGAAAGTGGTTGATGGACCACGCCGATTGCGTCAGTTTGGACAGCGTCGGAACAGTGCCGGGGGTACGGTGCGTTTCGTGGGGATGTCCAAACCAGCAAGAACCCGCAAGGGAACCTGTCGCTTCGTCAGAAGTCGGGTCTGGAAGGTGTGTGACCGCCTCAAACCAAGCGAAAATGCCAAGCGCATCAAGCACTGGCGATACAAACGGAGAGACGGGGCAAATGAAGATCGAGCGCAAGTTTACGGCGGCAGAGACCGGGGCCTATGGCACAACCCAGTTCAACTTGCGAACCTCAGAGATTCGCAACCCCGACGGTAAGATCGTTTTCCGCAACGACGCGGTCGAGGTTCCCGAAAGCTGGAGCCAGGTTGCCGCGGACGTTCTGGCGCAGAAATACTTCCGCCGTGCAGGCGTCCCCGCTCATGTACGCTCCGTCAAGGAACAAGGCGTCCCCAAGTTCCTGTGGCGTTCGGTTCCCGATGATGCCGCCCTGGCTGCCCTGCCCGAAGCAGAACGCTTTGTCGGCGAAACCTCGGCCAAGCAGGTGTTCGACCGTTTGGCCGGAGCGTGGACCTATTGGGGCTGGAAGGGCGGCTATTTCACCACCGAATCCGATGCACGGGCCTATCACGACGAAATGCGTTTCATGCTAGCCCGCCAGATGGGCGCTCCCAACAGCCCGCAATGGTTCAACACCGGCCTGCACTGGGCCTACGGGGTCGATGGCCCGGCACAGGGGCACTATTACGTCGACCACAAGACGGGCGTTCTGACTGCCTCTACCTCTGCTTACGAACACCCCCAGCCACATGCCTGCTTCATCCAGTCGGTCAAGGATGATCTGGTCGGCGACGGCGGCATCATGGACCTGTGGGTGCGTGAGGCGCGTCTGTTCAAATATGGCTCTGGCACCGGCACCAACTTCTCCTCGCTGCGCGGCGAGGGCGAGAAACTGTCCGGCGGCGGCAAATCGTCGGGCCTGATGGGCTTTTTGAAAATCGGTGACCGGTCTGCCGGGGCAATCAAATCCGGCGGCACAACCCGGCGTGCGGCGAAAATGGTGATCTGCGACATGGATCACCCCGATATCGAGGAATTCATCAACTGGAAGGTGATCGAGGAGCAAAAGGTTGCCTCCCTCGTCGCTGGTTCCAAGGTGCATGAGGCCCGCCTGAACGACATCTTCGCCGCGATCAAGACTTGGGACGGCACCGCCGCCGATTCGGTTGACCCGCTCAAGAACCCCGCCCTGAAAACCGCGATCAAGGCCGCCAAAAAGGCGATGATCCCGGACACCTACACCTTCCGCATCCTGCAATATGCGGCTCAGGGCTTCACCTCGATCGAATTCCCGACCTATGACACCGATTGGGATTCCGAGGCCTACATGACGGTATCGGGCCAGAACTCGAACAACTCGGTCCGCGTGACGGATGCCTTCCTCAAGGCCGTGCGCGACGATGCGCCCTGGGAACTGATCCGCCGCACCGATGGCAAAACCGCCCGCACCGTCTCGGCCCGCGAGCTGTGGGACCAGATCGGCCACGCCGCCTGGGCCTGCGCCGACCCCGGCATCCAGTTTCATGACACCGTCAACGCCTGGCACACCTGCCCCGAGGATGGTGCGATCCGCGGCTCCAACCCCTGCTCGGAATACATGTTCCTCGACGACACCGCCTGCAACCTCGCGTCGATGAACCTGCTGACCTTCTTCAAGGCGGGCCGGTTTGACGCCGACGCCTATATGCACGCCTCGCGTATCTGGACCGTCACGTTGGAAATCTCTGTGATGATGGCGCAGTTCCCCTCCAAGGAAATCGCGCAACTTTCCTATGACTTCCGTACCCTCGGGCTTGGCTATGCCAACATCGGCGGCCTCTTGATGAACATGGGCCTTGGCTATGACAGCCGCGAGGGTCGCGCCCTGTGCGGTGCCCTGACCGCCATCATGACCGGCGTCGCCTATGCCACCTCGGCCGAGATGGCGCGCGAACTTGGGGCCTTCCCCGGCCACGCCCGCAACGCCGACCACATGCTGCGCGTCATCCGCAACCACCGCAACGCCGCCTATGGCAAGAAAGCCGGGTATGACGGTCTGAACGTCTTGCCCGTTCCGTTGGACCTGTCTGGCTGCCCCGATGCAACACTGGTCGAACTGGCCAAAATGGCCTGGGACGAGGCGCTGACCCTCGGCGAGGCGCATGGCTTCCGCAACGCCCAGACCACCGTGATCGCCCCGACCGGCACAATCGGTCTGGTGATGGACTGCGACACAACCGGGATCGAGCCGGACTTTGCACTGGTCAAGTTCAAGAAGCTGGCCGGCGGCGGCTATTTCAAGATCATCAATCAATCGGTCCCCGCAGCGCTGGAAAAACTCGGCTATTCGACGGCACAGGTTGCCGAAATCATCGCCTATGCCGTTGGCCACGGCTCAATGGGCAACTGCCCCGGCATCAACACCACCGCGCTGATCGGCCACGGCTTTGGCGCGCGTGAGATCGAAAAGATCGAGGCCGCCCTGCCCTCGGCCTTCGACATCCGCTTTGTCTTCAACCAGTGGACGCTGGGCGAAGATTTTTGCGCCAAGACCCTTGGCATCCCGGCTGACAAACTGTCAGATCCCAGCTTTGACCTCTTGCAACACCTGGGCTTCACTAAGGCGCAAGTGCAGGCCGCCAATGACCACATCGTCGGCACCATGACGCTGGAAAGTGCCCCCTTCCTGCGCAAGGAACACTACTTGGTGTTCGACTGCGCAAACCCCTGCGGCAAGATCGGCAAACGCTTCCTGTCGGTCGAAAGCCATATCCACATGATGGCGGCAGCCCAGTCCTTCATCTCGGGTGCCATCTCCAAGACCATCAACATGCCCAACAACGCCACGATCGTGGACGCGCTTGCCGCCTACGAGCTGTCTTGGTCGCTGGGCATCAAAGCCAACGCGCTCTACCGGGACGGCTCCAAACTGTCTCAGCCTCTCGCCTCGGCGCTGGTCGCGGATGACGAGGAGGCCGAAGAAATCCTTGCCACCGGTTCGGCCCCCGAAAAGGCCACCATGCTGGCAGAAAAGATCGTCGAACGGATAATCATCAAGGAAATCATCCGCACCAACCGCGAAAAGCTGCCAGAACGCCGCAAGGGCTATACCCAAAAGGCCATCGTCGGCGGCCACAAGGTCTACCTGCGCACCGGCGAATATGGTGATGGCCGTCTGGGCGAGATTTTCATCGACATGCACAAGGAAGGCGCCGGTTTCCGCGCCATGATGAACAACTTTGCCATCGCCATCTCGGTCGGCCTGCAATACGGCGTTCCGCTGGATGAATATGTCGAGGCGTTCACCTTCACCCGCTTTGAACCGGCTGGGATGGTGCAGGGCAACGACAGCGTCAAGAACGCCACGTCGATCCTGGACTACATCTTCCGCGAACTGGCGATTTCCTATCTGGACCGCACCGACCTTGCCCATGTCAAACCCACCGGCCATTCCTTTGACGACCTTGGGCGCGGCGATGAAGAAGGCAAACGCAACATCTCCGAGGTGTCCGACGCAGCCGCATCCCGCGGGCTTGAGGTGTTGAAACAAATCTCTTCGACCGGCTATCTGCGCAAGAGGGTGCCGCAAGAGTTGGTGGTGATGCAAGGTGGCCTTGGTGGCGTGCACGGTCTGGGAGGCGCGGGCGATCCGATGTCCAACCTGAACATGCTGGTGCCCGAAACGGCCCGGTCTGCCGTTGGTGGCGGTTTTGCCTCGGCAGGCGTGGCCTACAGCACCGGCACGGCGCTTGGCTCGGGCACCGTCGGCATGGACCAGCGCGTCAAGGCCAAGATGCAGGGCTACGAAGGCGACCCTTGTGGCGAGTGTGGCAACTACACGCTGGTCCGCAATGGCACCTGCATGAAGTGCAACACCTGCGGCGGAACCAGCGGGTGTAGCTGATCGGACGGCGGGTGTACCTCGGGCTCAGATCCCGAAATTAGCGTCGATTACCGAAATTGTTACATGACGATATGTGCCTAAGTATCTGATTTTAAATCAAAAGAATGGCGCCTCGCCTGGGGCGCTATTCCCTTTTTGTAGCGTATAAGTTGCATCAGTCGACGCGAGGCTAACCAACAAAATCAGGGGCGAGCTCGGTCTCCATTCCCAGATTTCCTTTGTAAACTGTTCAAAAGAGGGGTTCTGGGGAATGTTTCCATTCAAGGCAGAGTTCCATGATGATGAACTTTTTGGTCTCCTACCTCGGTAGGGTGGCCCGGCTGAACGGTCTGCCTCGCCTTGCCGATTTGCTTCTTGACCTCGGCCTAGATCCCGCAGCATTTCATTCTGGCGATTGCGAAACGATTGAGAGGTTGTCGGTGCTTTTCGATGTTAACCCTAAAAGCGCGGCCGCGCAGACATTCAAAAAGGGTCTGGGTGAGGTGTGTTACTTTTCCGGGCAGCCGGTCGCTGGTCAGCATTTGCTTCGGGGGCAATTTCGTATCTGCCCGGCCTGCCTGCGTCAGGACATTGGCTCCGACCTTAACTCATCCACCGCGTTTCAGGCTTACGCACGGGTGGTCTGGTCCCTGATCGGTGTGAAATGTTGCCCAGAGCATGGCCTGCTTCTGGTCTATCCGCCAGAGAGCGGGCCGCCCCATGAGTTCAGTCAAAGCTGGGAGCCTTGGCTTCTTGAACTGCTTGACGGCGATCTTGATCAACCGACGGAATCAAAGGGGAAGTTTGAAACTTACGCGGCCAGAATCCTGAGGGGCGAAAGCCCACCCCGCGCGGAATTTCTTGCCCATCTTACGCTTGGCGACCTCGGATTGGCCGCCGAGACGTTCGGCTTGTCAGATATTCATGGTGCAAAATGGTTGCGCAAGGCGATGACAGACGGGCAGATGGCGCTGGCAATGGATGCGGGTTTTGATGTTCTGATGGGCGGCGAGCCAATGGTCAACGCCCTGTTCGACCGGCTTCGCGTTGCACCCGGTGAACCCCCGGATCGGCCGACGGGGCGCTATGGCCAGGTTTATGAATGGTTGCGGCGCGGCAGCGGATCTGGCAAAAACATGGTTTTCCTTCACAAAATCCTTGCACTCCACATTCAGAACAACTGGCCGCTGGGTCCCGGAGACTTGGGATTTTCACGAAAGGTGACCAAACGGCGCTAACATTCCATGCTCTCTTCCGCGGCAGAATATGGGATGCGACCGGCCCAGGTGAGCAACCTTTTGCGCGATGCAGGTCTAATCGGCGCTTTGCCATTGCCCGAACATGAACAAATCCATCCGGTGGACGGCGTCGAGCGGATCTTGGACGCGGCATCGGCGTCCATCTCGATGGTCGCAGCAATGGAATGCCTGGGGCTTTCCCGAGATCAGATAGGCAGCTTGATCAAGGCAGACATTTTGTCGCCTTCGCAGGGTGGCGACAACGCGCGCCCGCGCTTCACACGCGTGGATATTGAGCGGTTTCTGTCACGTCACGGCAGCTTTCCACCCTTGGAAAGCACTGAGGACGTTGGGGTATGTATTGGAATTCTGGCCACTGCGCGAAGGCATGGCGTTTCAACGGCCGAGGTCTATGCCAAGATTCTTGATGGCACGCTGACCCGAGTTTACCGCGCGGATGATAATCTGCTTTGGTCCAGCTTGCGGATCGACAGGGCACAGGCTGATCGCTTGTTCATGGCAAAAGTTGATGATGGATCGCTGATCAACATCGGCGCGGCTGGGATCAGAATGGCGATGGACACCAGCTTTCTGCGCGCGCTTGCGCAGGAGGGTTGGTTCAACCTGCAAGACACAATTAATCCGCGCACGAATCAAGCCATCACACGAGTAGAAGAAGAAGGCATCGCCAGTTACGAGGCACGCTTCATTACGCGTCGAATGTTGACAAGGCACACACAATCCCGCGTCGTTGACGTGCAGATCCGTCTGGAGACTGCAGGTGTATTTCCTGTCCGAGTGTCGGAAGGCGGCAAAGAAGCCGTTTTGGATCTCGGCGCAATCCGTTATGTGCTGGAGGATCAAGCACAAGAGATTGCCAATTCGCATCTGGTAGATCAGCCACCGAGAAAGGATCAGGCCTGCTTTGCACACGTCGTTAAGATATTGGTTAAGCAACCCACAACCTGGACATCAGGCCGCTTGAGGTCCGCTGTACGGGACTTTTGACTTGCCTCGCGCGATCCCGATTACAGTTTCCACAAAAAGCGGTGAATGCATGTTTGCGTTCATCGCCTAATTCAGCCTAGCATTGTTTGTACTGGCGTGGGGTGTTTCTCCGTATTTTCAACGGACTCGCCTTGCAGAGTGACTTTTGACAACCTTATCGAATTCAACCAAGAGCTGCTTTTGGACCTTCGGGCCGAAGCTGCAGACACGGATCTGCCAATCACCGACTTGGCGTTTGAACGCCTCTGTTCGACGCTGGAGGCGGAGGGTGAGATCGAGACATCAGACCGGACCGAGTACCGCGGTTCGTCTTCCGGGAAATCCTTGCGCATCGACGGGCATGGCGGCGACCCGCGCGAGACGGACGGGGTGCTCAGCGTCATCGCCTGCTAGATTTTCGAGGATGACACGCCCGCAAGCCTAAACGCCGCCATTGACACGGGGGGTAGCTCACCGCTTACAGACTTACAGACGCGTTTTTGCATCTGTTTATTATCAGGGTTCTAGGTCAAGATGTTGTCGCATTATCCTAGTATCGGGCACCCATAGGTGGCCAAACCAGCTCAATTGTTTCTGCATTCCAGCGAAGAAACTAGCATTTTGAATACAGCGTATCGGCGTGCATTGATTTCCGGCCTTATGTATCAAACGCACCAAGCAAAGTGAATCTCCGTCGTCTATCCTGCGGCCATGCTGGACAAGACAATCACATCAGCGCTGTTGCAGCTTCGCGCCCAGATCATCCGGGGCAGGCTGGACGGGCTGGACCATGTAGAGGCGCTGTTGCGGGCGCGGGGTGTCGCTCTGCCCCATGTGCCCAAGCCCCATGCCACGACCAGCTTGCCGCGCATGGCCATGATGCGGCTGCTTGTGGAAGCGCTCAGGGATGGCCCCAAGGGCGGTCCAGCCATTGCGGCCTATGTGGCAGCACATCAACCAGCAATCAGCTACAGGCAGGCGCAGCGGCGCATCCATCAGGGGTTGGCGCGGATGGTGGCAAACGGGTTTGCGGTGAGGGATGGGAAGGCGTGGCGGCTTAGTCGATAATGACGCAGTCTCAGGTGGCACTCTCAGAATTGTGGCGCATTTGTGATGTTTTTTGTAGCGACCGCCCTATTTTCCTGTTGTTAGTGTGGTCATGTTGCGTTTAGAGCACCGCATCAGGAGTACTTTGTATGAAAAACGAACCCAACATCCGCATCTTGGTTTTCAAAGATGGCGACATGTACGTCGCCCAATGCCTAGAGTTCGACATCGCAGCTTGCGCTGACACTCTGGATCAGTTGCGCGGCGATA
>JANNAF010000423.1:0-2920 GCA_031384005.1 Rhodobacterales bacterium
GATTTCATCGACCGCGTCGCCACTTCCACCATCGCGCTGGAGGGCAACGGCACCGCCTCGGTCTATCCCGGCGGCTGGTCCGATTACATCCGCCAGCGCCCCACCGATGGCGTCGAGACGGCCGACCGTGCTCCTGCCAAATCTGGCGACACCCGCACCGCCAAACCCAAGGTCGTGGCCCTGTCCTTTACCGAACGCAAACGTCTGAACGAACTGCCGGGCACCATCGACCGCCTGGAAGCCGAGATTGGCAAACTTGCGGAATACCTTGAAACACCAGAACTTTTCACCCGCGACCCGGCCAAGTTCCGCAAGGCGTCAGAAGGGATGGCCGACCGTCAGGCCCAACTGACGACTGTGGAAGAAGAGTGGATGGCCCTCGCCGCCCGTGACGACGCCTAGGCCATAACGGGCCGGTATCCGGCCCGCAAAACCTCGACTGTGGGGGCAGGGGTCAACACTGTGACCTCGCCTTCAAATCGTGCCAGCGGCGTCCCATATCCCGCAGGGGCATAGGGCCACAAGCCCGACCCTCGCACCAGATGTGGCGCGCCGTCTTGCAGCACGAACACCCCATCCGGCAGCCATTCCAACGCCGCCCGATGCCGATGCTGAACCCGCCCCTCCAGCCTCGCCGCGTGCAATTTTGCGTCCATCTCGGGCGCTCGCGCCCCACCAAACGCCGCCTGAAAGGCCATAAACTCGGTCCTGCGGCACAGCGCACAGGGCCGGTGTCCCGCCGCCAAGGCGACGGCCTCATCCAGAAAAAACAACTCGGTCCATGTGCGCGGCGTCATCACCACCCGCCGCCACCCCTTGTAGTCCAACGCGCAGATGATCCACGCCCGCCCCCTCCAGCGGGCCGTGCCCAAACGGCGCTGATCGTCATGCAGACAGCCCCGGTTGCCGGTAAACATGCCCCGCGCCGGATCAGCGACGATCTGTCCTGTCGGCAAGACCCGGTTCTGCAATGGCATCACATCAACCTTTGCACCGCCGCGGCCACCTGCATCACATCCTCACGCGTGCAATCAAACTGCCCGACCTGCACCCGTATCACATAGCGCCCGTCATGCCGCGTCTGGGTCAGATACACCTGCCCCTCGTCATTGATCGCCGTCAACAGCGCCTCGGTCGCCGCATCGTCGCGCAGCGCAAAGGTGAACAACGACAGCGCAGGGGCCGTCACCACCTCGACCCCCGGCAGCCCGGCCAACACCTCCGCCAACTCGTCGGCCCACATCACATGGTTGCGTATCCGGGCCCGCAACCCCTCCAACCCGTAGGCCCGCAGCGTGAACCACAGCTTCAACGCCCGGAACCGCCGCCCCAAAGGCACCGTCCATTCGTTGAAATTCACCACCTCCTCGCGCCCCGCCGTCTCCAGGTAGACCGGTCGCAACCCCAGCGTTTTGACCTGAGGCGTCGGGTCCGCCAGAAACTGCACCGAACAATCAAACTGCGCCCCCAGCCATTTGTGCGGGTTGAACACGATCGAGGTGGCCCCCTCGATCCCGGCCCACAGATGGCGGAACTCGGGGCAGATCATCGCGGACCCGGCCCAGGCTGCATCAACATGCACTGGCAGGTCATAGGCCCTGGCCACTGCGATGCAGTCCCCAATCCGGTCAAACGCCCCAACCGAGGTGCCGCCGACACATAAAATCACCCCGCAAGGCCGCAATCCCGCCGCCAGATCCGCCGCAATTGTGGTGCGCAGCACCTCGGGGTCCATCGACAGGCTGGCATCGGTCGGCACCTTGACCAGATTGTCCTGTCCAATCCCCGCCACCCGCACCGCCTTGTCGACCGACGAATGGGTCTGCGCGCTTGCATAGATCCGCAACCTTGGTTGCCCTGACAGCCCCGCCTGATTGCCCGCCCAGTCCAGCGCCGCCTCACGCATGGTCAGCACGGCGGACAGGGTGGCATTGGTCGCCGAATCGTGGATCGTCCCCACCATGCCACCCGGCAACCCCAAGGCATCGCGCAGCCAGCCCACCATGACCTGCTCGACCTCGGTTGCGGCGGGCGAGGTTTGCCAGATCAGCGCGTTGCAGGCCATCGCGTTGACCAGTTGTTCGGCCAGCATAGAGGCCGGGGCGGCATTGGCGGGGAAATAGGCCATGAAACGCGGATGCTGCCAATGGGTCATGCCGCCCGGTATGATCCGTTCGAAATCGGCAAAGATCTCGGCCATGTCATGCGCCCCCTCGGGGGCATGGCGGGCGATCTGCGCGGCGATGGCCCCCGGCACCATGGGGGCCCGCACCGGGCGGTCGCGCAGGGTTGCGTGATAGTCATGCGCCCAGTCAGCGGCCCTTTTGGACCATTCCCGCAGATCGTCGTGGTTCATGTCAGTGCCATCCTTTGGGCGTCCAGATCTGGACGGTTTTTAAAACCGTTCAGAATCAATGGCTTGGTTTCTCAAAATTTACCCGGGGTTAACCAATCCGGCCTGAACCTTTTTGGGCAGCCCCGCGCGGATCAGGCTATAGGATATCGTGATCCTGTCGCGCAACTCCTCGTCGGGCACCAGACCCCACGGAATGCGCACCCAACTTTTGTGGAAATAGGGCGCAGGCACGGCGCGGCCTACCTCGATCAGCAGCTCTGCCGTCGCGGTATCGGCGCATTTGACCGACAGGCCGTTGCCCTCCAGCGCGCCCACGACGGCGAACAGCTTGCCCCCCACCTTCCACGCATCATGGCCACCGCCCCACGGGTCGGAATGGGCGGCACCGGGCAGGGTGGCGGCATGGGCGTTGACGATGGCACCGGTCATGGCACCATGATGAAACGGCCCACGGCGGCTGGCAAGGGCAAAGCGCCGGCGTCAAGGGCAGGACGGCGCGCGCGACACGGTCCGCATCTTCCCGCCCTATGGCCCCGCAGCACCCGGGGTCCGAGGGGTGGGACT
>JANNAF010000424.1:0-2944 GCA_031384005.1 Rhodobacterales bacterium
AGCGGGATAAGGATCATCTGGATCGTCGTATCATTCTCCGGCATCTGGGACGGCGCAACCGACCTAGTCCAGGCAACATAAAGGCCGTCCGCCGCCATCGTCATCCGCGGAAAACCCATGGTGCGCCCTGTGCGGGAGAGCGTCAAAACTTTGGCCCGCTCGCATCCTGCCTCAAGTGTGACGCGGCACAACATCAGCGCTTCGCCAATCGCGGTATACTCCAGCCAACTGACCAAGGCTGAACCATCATCGCGCTGGATCACATCCACCTGACCCGTTGGCGCGACCTGATCAATGCGGATTGCCGGGCTGAAACTTGCCCCATCATCGTCAGAGAACGCAACCGAAACCTGCGGGACATTATTGGCGGCGGTAAACCACGCCACCGCCGCGCGCCCGCCATTGCTGTCGACAGCCGGACCGTTTACCGGACAGCCCGAGATTTCCCAGCCATCCGCACTGACCGGTGCAGGCTCGGTCCAGATCCCGTCAACCTGCCGCACTATGGCGATGTCGCGGATTTCGTCCTCGGTCCGGTCGCGGTAGGCCACCAGCAACGCGCCACTGTCGGCCACGACGGCGGAGGTCTGGCAGCAGCTGCAGGTGCGTTGATCGAGAAGCGTTTCATCGGACATTGCGCCTGCAGAGGTGATCGTCGCGGTGCGCAGTTGCATCGTGTCCGCAGCGCCATCCTCGACCGCGACAGATTCGGATGACCCGTAATTGCGCCCGTCCAGCCAGATCGCCCGCAACTGATCGTCCGCCACAGGCAACAACGTCACGAACCCGTGCTGCTGCTGCGTGCCGTCGCCGTGCGGCACCAATGTATCGCCCCAGGTCTGCCCGCCGTCGCTCGACAGCGCGATGTTCACGTCATAGGCATAGTCGGTATCGCCGTTGATCCGCAGCCATTGGACAGCAAGGGTTCCGTCCGGCAAGGCAGTCAGGGTCGGAAAGTCTGCCCAGTTGACAAAGAAATCGGTCCCTTGTGCCACGGTGCGGGGCATGTCCCAGCCGCTGCGGTCACCGGTAACGACCCGCACCGCAAATCCCTGATCCGAGGGCTCGGTCCAGCTTATCGCGACCCGCCCGTCGGGCAAAGTCGCCAAAGCTGGTTCCCGGGCACCGGGTCCTGTAGGCGGCGTAAGGTCGATCATTTCGTCAAAGGATTGGTCCTGCGCGACTGCTGGCAAGGCGAATGACGACAGGCTCATGGCTATCGCCACGGTGACAAGGCGTAATTTCAACTGGTGAAATCCTTTGGGCAAACCGATCATTTGCAATGATTGCAGCTTGGCCCACGCTTTGGTCAATCCAAAAAAGCGCCGCACAACCACGCTTGGAACAGGAACAGGTGAGGTAACATTGTCCACCCGAACCGGGACGGACCGGACGCGGACCATCAAGGCTGCAGACCGTTTCAACAAACGCCGGGACTGACTTACTACCGCGTTGGCGTCCAATTCCAGTCACGGATTTCCGGCATGTCTTCGCCATGTTCGCGGATATAGGCGTGATGTTGCATCAATTTGGCCTGCATGAGGTATTGCAGCGCGCTGCCCTCCACCATTGCCGCTGGAACCCGCGCCATCACGTCAAGCACCAGATGGTTCCGGTCAAGGCCGTTCAGCACGGTCATGTCGAACGGCGTCGTGGTGGTGCCTTCCTCATTGTAGCCGCGCACATGCAGATTGGCATGGTTGGTGCGGCGATAGGTCAGCCGGTGGATCGTCCACGGATAGCCGTGACAGGCAAAAATCACCGGTTTGTCGGTGGTGAACAGCGCATCGAACGCCGCGTCTGACAGGCCGTGCGGGTGGACGGCCTCTGGCTGCAAGGCCATCAGGTCGACCACGTTGACCACCCGGATATTCAGCGCGGGCAAGTGTTCGCGCAGAATGCTCACGGCTGCCAAAACCTCCAGCGTCGGCACGTCGCCCGCACTGGCCATCACCACATCGGGCTCGCTGCCCGACGCACTCCCCGCCCAATCCCAGATGCCAAGGCCAGCCTGACAATGCGCCAGTGCCCGCTCCATCGACAGCCATTGCCACAGCGGCGGCTTGCCCGCGACGATGATATTGATCCGGTCCCAGGTCCGCAGCACATGGTCGGTCACGCAGAGCAAAGTATTGGCGTCAGGCGGCAGGTAAACCCGCACGATATCGGCTTCTTTGTTCAGCGCCACGTCGATGAACCCGGGGTCCTGATGGCTGAAACCGTTGTGATCCTGATGCCAGACATGGCTGGTCAATAGATAGTTCAATGATGATATCGGCCGCCGCCACGGAATCGCACGGGCCGCGTCTAGGGCAAAAGGCCGACAAGATCAAGGAATTGCAAGTCCAAGGCGAAAAGGTCGGCATGGTCGGCGACGGCGTGAACGACGCCCCCGCGCTGACCCAGGCCGTTGTCGGCTTTGCCATCGGCGCGGGCACCGATGTAGCGATTGAAAGCGCCGATGTGGTGCTAATGAAAAGCGATCCCAGTGATGTCGTCGGAGCGATGACCCTGTCGCGCGCCACGCTTCGCAAGATGCATCAGAACCTGTGGTGGGCGACCGGCTACAACCTGATCGCTTTTCCGGTGGCGGCGGGCGTGTTCTAACCCTTCGTGCCCAGCCCCGAGGTCGCGGCGCTGGCGATGTCGGGCAGTTCGGCGCTGGTCGCGGTCAACGCGCTTTTGCTAAAACGCACCAGGCTTGATGGGCTGCGGCCTGTGGGAGAGGTCGCTGCTGCCGGTCCGACGCTGGCGACCGGACCGGCAGTGCAACCGGCAGAAGGATAGCCCATGTGCCTGTCTGCGCAGGTCAGCTTTGCCGCAAGCGTATTTCTGGTGGTCGGAGGCACCGCAATCACCGTCATCGCAGCGCGCAAGAACTGGCGCTAAGTGCCGATGGCCGTGATGCCGCTGTTTGCAGGCCTGCAACAGTTCATGGAGGGCA
>JANNAF010000429.1:0-2497 GCA_031384005.1 Rhodobacterales bacterium
GTGTCGCCCACCGGACGGGCCGATTTGCGGTAGGGTTTTTCGTGGGTGTTGTTGGTTTCGTGCATCGCAAACAGGATGCGGCGGTGGACGGGTTTCAGACCGTCGCGCAGGTCGGGAATGGCGCGGGACACGATGACCGACATCGCATAGTCAAGATAGGCGGTTTTCATTTCCGCCACGATGTCGATCTGTGGACCGTGCGGCGGCGGGGTTTCGATGTCGTCGGGGGTATCGCTGGTCGGGGTGTCGCTCACGGGGGGCGCGCCTTTCTTGATGGATCAAGATATTGTTGCACGGACCTTACACCATCCCGCATTTGGGGTGCAATGGCTTACGGCGCGAGATTGGCAGCCGTGGGGCGTGAGTGATAACATGCTGTTTTCATTGAAAATAAATCATGCTGTGTCACAGTGATTCTATCGAGTGACTGTAGGAGGTGCGAATGCGCCCGGTTGAGACAGAGTTGATGCTGAAGGGTTACGGTTTGACGACGGCGGAAATTTTCTACCGGATGCCGGATTTTCGTAATGTTCTCAATACCTTCGTCTGGCAGGACTATGATCTGGCGCCAGAGTATCCGCAGTTGTTTCATTTCATCGAATTCTGGCAGGAAAAGATCGAGGGCCCGCTGCATTCGGTGCGCTTTACCCATCGGACGCTGATTGCGCCGGGGGAATGGCGCAGCGTTGTGGGGGAATGGCGGCTGCATTAGCCTTGTCAACGCCCGCGTCCAACGGGTAAGCGCCGGGTTCCGCAAAAGGGGGCCGGGCCATGACAGAGCGCGCATTGACCACGGTTGGCGAATTGGTGGCGGCGGGGATTGTCGCGCCAGAGCGGGAGGCTGGCTTGCAGGCGGTGGCGGCGGCGTTCCGAGTTCGGGTGTCGGCGCCGATGCTGGCGGTGATGGGCGCTGACGCGGTCAGGGCGCAGTTTCTGCCGGATGAGGCGGAACTGGTGATCCGGGCGGAGGAGCTGGCGGATCCGATTGGGGATCATGTTCACAGTCCGGTCAAGGGGTTGACGCACCGCTATCCTGACCGCGTCATTCTGGCGGTCACCCAAAGCTGCGAGGTGTATTGCCGGTTCTGTTTTCGCCGCGAAACAGTGGGCGGCGATGGCGCGCTCAGCGATGACGAGGTGGCGGCGGCGCTGGACTTTATCCGGGGTGATACGGCGATCTGGGAGGTGATCCTGACCGGCGGCGATCCTTTGCTGCTGTCACCCCGGCGGATTGCGGCGCTGATGGCGGGGCTGGCGGCGATCCCGCATGTCCAGATTGTGCGCATTCACACCAGAATGCCAGTGGTCGCCCCGGCGCGGATATCTGCGGCGTTGATTGCCGCCTTGGGTGGGTTTCCGGTGGTCTATGTCGTGGTGCACACCAACCACGCGAGCGAAATCGGCCCCGTGGCGCGGGCGGCGTTGGCGCGGCTGGTCGGGGCGGGAATACCGCTGCTGGCGCAGACGGTTTTGCTGCGCGGGGTCAATGATGATGCGGCGGTGTTGGAGGATTTGTTCCGCACCCTGATCGGCAACCGGGTGACGCCGTATTACCTGCACCACTGTGATCTGGCGCGCGGCACCAGCCATTTCCGCACCACGATTGCCGAGGGGCAGCGGCTGATGGCGGTGCTGCGTGGGCGGTTGTCGGGGATTTGCCTGCCAACCTATGTGCTTGATATCCCGCAGGGCTTTGGCAAGGTGCCGATTGGGCCGGCCTATGTGCAGGCGCAAAATGGCGGCTATCTGATCACCGATTATCAGGGCGGGGTGCATCGTTACGACGACCCCGCGGTGTAGGGTCTATTTGGTGCGTCGAAGTATTTGGGTCGATTGCGAGGTCTGACTCTAGATTTGACAACGAATTGAAATATCGGGTAACTATTTTTCTACCCCCTCCAAAATAACTGCTAGACTCTAAAACACCATGGCGCATTCTGAGCCCAATTTAATGGTTTGGGGGAATTCATGGCGACGGTGACTTTAACGGACTATTTTGCCAATCTGAATGGCTGGCAGGGCCGTCTGCTGGATGCGGGCGGCGGCGATGCGTCGGTGCTGGGAACGCCGACCTCGCTGCGCATCACCCTTGGGGCCAGCAACGAGTTTGCCGGTTATGTAATCACGATTTCCGGGACGGGGTTCACCTATATGAACAACGTGGCAACCGGCGGGACGATGACCGGGCTGGTGATTGCCGATGCGCAGGGCCACACGGTGCTGACGGTCGCAGGGTTGGTTGCGGGGACGATGGCCAGCGATCTGTCGTTATTGCAAATCTTCATGTTTGGCTGGGATGGGCTCTGGGGGCATCAGGGATCATTTCCATTCAATGCCTGGGGAACCCTGCTTTCCGCGAATGATACGTTCACCGGCACAGGCCTCAACGATGATTTGGCGATGATCGGCTTTGGTGGCGGAAACGATGTTTTCAATGCACAAGGCGGCAACGACACCGTGCAAGGCGGACTGGGGGCCGACACGATAAATGGCGGCG
>JANNAF010000440.1:0-6061 GCA_031384005.1 Rhodobacterales bacterium
ATCCGCAAACTGTGCGACGACCACGGCATCGTGATGATCGCCGATGAGGTGCAAACCGGCTTTGCCCGCACCGGCAACATGTTCGCCATGGAAGCCTACGGCGTCGCCGCCGACATCACCACCATGGCCAAGGGTCTGGCAGGCGGCCTGCCCCTCGCCGCCCTGACCGGCAAAGCCAGCCTGATGGACGCCGCCCACCCCGGTGGCCTCGGCGGCACCTACGGCGGCAACCCCCTCGGCATCGCCGCCGCCAACGCCGTTTTGGACGTGATCGAAGAAGAACAACTCTGCTCCCGCGCCAACGAGCTTGGCTCCCGCCTGAAACAACACCTCGAAATGATCCGCGCCACCACGCCCGAGATTGTCGACATCCGCGGCCCCGGCTTCATGGTCGCCGTCGAATTCGCAAACCCCTCCAACCACGAACCTGACCCCGCCTTCACCACCCGCGTCCGGGTCGAGGCGCAAAAGCGCGGCCTGATCCTGCTGACCTGCGGCGTCTACGGCAACGTGGTTCGGTTCCTGGCGCCGATCACCATCCCCGACGCCCATTTTGCCGAGGCGATGGGGATACTGGAAGAAGCGGTCAAAGCGGCCCGCGCTGCGTAAACTCTCAACGAGTAGTGACCGAATGGCACACGCCAGCGTCGTCGCCAAAGTTGCATCGCCACGGCCCTTCCTCAGCGGCATTCTGCGGAAGGGTCGATTGGCCATTGAGGCGATTCTTGAAAGGTTCGGTTGGAGACCAAAGGTCGACTATCAGCGCGTCGGAGTGTTTCAGATCGGCGATACGATCTATCTGGAGACGTGTTCGGCCCGAATCTTTGGCTTTTACGCCACGGGGCCCGTGTTTTCCTGTCGCTCGGATGAAGTGATCGAGATCGGTCGCTTGGCCCTGAAGGCTCTAGAGTGTTCGATCCCAGATCTTGACCCCAAACTACGGGCAGAAAAGGGCCGCCTATCGCCAGTCATAAAGGCCGCGGGCCTTCGAAGCTGGGCAGCTCTGACGCGGTGCGCAAAGTATGTAAGCGTGGACCGAAAGAACGGTGCAATAACTGTCTTGACCAGTGAGAACCTAGGGCCTCGAGGCGGCTACGGAGGAAACTTCGAGTGTTTTCCCTCAAAGGCCGACCCTCGGGAACTCGGCGCAACCATCATGAAGGCGATGGCTTTGTCTACTTGATACCTTAGTGCAGGAAAGTGTTTGACGCTCGCCTACCCTTTCTGGCCGGACAACCAAAGGGTTCCTCCGTTCTGTAGGTCGGGCGATAGACTGGCTCTCCCCCTGCACATTCCCCCTAACATCCCCTGAACAAATCTTAACAGACCCCTACGATTTCCTTAATTTCCAAAACGTCCAGATCTGGACGCCCCCCTTCCCAACCCACCCAGAAGGGCGCTATGCAACCCCATGCCCGCCCCCATCACCCTTTCCCACGCCTCCTACGCCGCCGCTGGCCGCTCCATCCTGCACGACCTGACCCTGACCCTGACCGAGGCCCGCATCGGCATCCTCGGCCAAAACGGCTCGGGCAAGACCACCTTCCTCCGCCTCATCGCCGGCCTCATCGCCCCCACCTCAGGCACCGTCCGCGTGGGCGACCTTGACCCAGCCCACGACCGCAAGGCGATGCTGTCCCAAATCGGCATCCTGTTTCAGAACCCCGACCACCAGATCCTGTTCCCCACCGTGGCCGAGGAGTTGGCCTTTGGTCTGACCCAACAAAACCACGCCAACCCCGCCGCCGCCGTCACCGCCCTGCTTGCCGCCGAGGGGCGCAGCCACTGGGCCAGCGCGGCAACCCATACCCTCAGTCAAGGGCAGCGCCATTACCTGTGCCTGCTTGCGGTCCTCTTGATGCGATCCGCAACCATCCTGCTTGACGAACCCTTTGCCGGGCTCGACCTGCCCACTCAGGCCCGCTTGCAGCGCCGCCTGACTGCCTTGCCGCAACAGATCATCACCATCAGCCACGACCCCGCCACCATGACCCATGCCGACCGGGTGATCTGGCTGGATCAGGGCCGCGTCCATGCCGATGGCCCTGCGGCGACCGTCCTGCCCGCCTTCACCGCCGCCATGGCAGATTTGGGGGCGGCCGATGCTGACACTGACCTCACCCCATGAAACCTGGGCGCACCGCCTGCCCGCCGGACCCAAGATGGCGGCGCTGAGCCTTTGGGCCATCGCCCTGTTCTCGCTCGACACCCTGCCCCCCCTCCTGACCGCCTCAGCCGCCACCGCCGCGCTGATCCTGTCAGGCGGCCTGCCCTTCGCCCGCATCTCGGCCCTGATGCTCCGCCCGCTCTGGCCCTTTGTGGCAATCGTCGCGCTGTGGCAAGGCTGGCTGGGCGACCCGACCTATGGCGCCGCCCCGATCCTGCGCCTGATCACCGCAGTTGCCGCCGCAAATTTTGTCACCATGACCACCCGCCTGACCGACATGATCGGCATCCTGACCACCCTTGCCCGCCCCTTTGGCCCCCTCGGCCTGCCGCCCCGCCGCCTTGCGCTCGCGCTTGCCCTCGTGCTGCGTTTCATCCCCGTCATGCTGCACCAGCTGCAAACCATCCGCATGGCCTTTCGCGCCCGGTCACATCGCCGCCCGGGGTGGCGGCTGTTCGTCCCTGCCCTGCTTGCCGCCCTCGACGATGCCGAACGCGTCGCAGAGGCCTTGCGTGCACGCGGTGGAATAGGCTAGATGGCCGAAAAAAGGGATACCAATGGAAAAGAACCTCACGCTCATCGCTCTGTTCGCCGCTCTGATCGCGGCGCTAGGCCTGCTGCCGTCGATGATGCTGCCGGGCGGCGTTCCGATCACCGCGCAATCGCTTGGCATCATGCTTTGCGGCACGGTTCTGGGGTCACGCCGTGGCGCCTTGGCCGTGTTGTTGTTCTTGCTGGTCGTGGCCCTCGGCCTGCCGGTCCTCAGCGGTGGGCGCGGCGGGATCGGCGTGTTCATGGGCCCCTCGGTTGGCTTTCTGATCGGCTTTCCCATTGCTGCGTTCATCGCGGGCCTTGTGGTCGAACGCCTGAAGGGCCCGGTTGCCCTGACTGCGGCCTTGGGCGCATTCCTTGGCGGGATGGTCGTCCTTTACCCGCTTGGGACACTTGGCTGGGCCCTCCTTCTGGACAAGACCATGGCGGATGTCGGCCCCTTCCTTTTGGGCTTTGCCCCGGGCGATGCGGTCAAATGCGTCCTTGCTGGGCTGATAACCCGTGCCATCGGCCAGATGCGCCCCGGCGTCCTCTTGTCGCGCGCCTAGGCCTGCACCAAAAGCGCGGTACCGATCCCGCCTGCCGCCGCAATCGCCGCCAGACCGTAACCGCTGCGCAACTGGTGCACCAACCGCACGGCCAGGATCGCACCCGATGCACCGATCGGATGCCCCCGCGCCAACGCGCCACCTCCCATATTCACCAGACGATCGTCCAACCCCGCCCCCTGGACACAGGCGATCGCCTGCACGGCATAGGCCTCCATCACCTCTGCTACCGCCACCTGATCCGACCGAACCCCCGCCTGACCCAACGCCGCCGCAATCGCCGCGACAGGGGCCAATCCCGGCTCCTCCGGCCGCCCGCCCAGCGTCACCCCCCCCACAATCCGCACCCCCCGCGCCCGCCGATCTGACACCACAACCACAAACGCCGCCGCATCCGCCGCCACCGCCGCATTGGCCATGGTCACGGTCCCGCACAACACCTTCGCCCGCCCGGCTGCCGTCAAGACCCGCGCGAACCCATCCCGCACCTGCCCCCGTACCGGCACAATCTCGGCCATATCCGCCGCCAGCGCCTTGCGATGGCTCTCTACCGCCCAACGGTCCTGCGCGGCCCGCGAAATCCCCAACCGCACCGCCAGCGCGGCCGCCGCCTCCACCATCCCCGGGTCCCGCTCAGGCCATGGCGTGAACGCCGGCTGGTCATAAGCGACCGCCTCCCCCCCCTCCACGTCCGTCCTGAACCGCAAGGGGCGGCGCGAATAACTCTCGACCCCGCCCGCCACCACAACCTGCGCCGCGCCACTTTCCACCAAAGCCCGCGCCAACAGCACGGCATCCAGCCCACCGACACATTGCCGGTCGATGCTCAACCCCGCCACCCGTTCTGGCAACCCCGCCGCCAATGCCACCACCCGCGCCGGGTTCCCCCCAGCCCCCAGCGCATTGGCGACAATCACCTCATCCACCTCGCGCCCCGTAATCCCGGCATCGGCAAGACAGGCCGCAATCACCGGCGCCGCCAACTCGGCCAGCGACAACCGGGCAAAGGCCCCACCCCGCGGCATCACCGCCGTACGCCGCCCCGCAATGATCCAGGCGCTCACCCGCCAACCTCCGCCATGATCCGCTGCAAATCCGTCTTGCCCGACGCCAACTCGGGCCAATCCCGCCGCCAGATCAGAACCTTTGGCGCCTTGAGCGGCCCCAACGAAACCCGCGCTGCCCGCAAAATGGCCGCCTCCTGCACACTATCTCCCTGCACCACCGCCACCAGATGCACCCCACGCAGCACATCCGCCCGCGGCACCACTGCCACCCGCGCCACCCCCGGCAATCCCGCCAAAAACCCCTCGATCTCCTCGGGAAACACGTTCTGATCGGCCACCGTCACCATCCGCCCGGCCCGCCCGTGCAAATACAAGAACCCCTCCCGCATCTCGCCCCGCTCACCCACCGACACCCAAGCGTCCCGCCACACCGCGCCACCAGCATCCCCCCCGGCATAGCCGTCAAACAGATAAGGACTGCGCACCCAGATCTCGCCGTCCTCCACGGCAATTTCCACACCGGGATAAGCCCGCCCAACCGATGCCTCAGGGCAGCCCGGCCCGGCCAGAGTGATGAAACTCGCCTCCGCCGCCCCGTAAAACTCATGCACCTGAACGCCAGGGCTCATCGCCACAATTTCCGCCCGTAACCGCGCATCCAGCTTTGACCCGCCAATCAGCAGATATCGCAGCGTCAGGTCCGGCCCACCCGCCTCGACCAGCAACCGCATCTGCGCCGGCGTGGCATAAAGAACCGCCACCCCCCGCGCCGCCAGAACCCGCCGTTGCCGATCCGGTCGCAGATCATCCAGCAGATGCACCTGCGCCCCCAGATGCACCCCCTCCACCGCCCCATACAGCGCCAACGATTGCGTCAGCCGCCCCAAAACGGCCACCCGTACCCCCGGCCCGATGCCGAACAGCTCCGCATTTACCTGAAAGCTGGCGATCCAGGATCCAGCCCGGCGCGCAATCCGCCTTGGGCTGCCCGATGACCCCGATGTCAGCGTCTCGAACCCGGCCACCGGCTCGGGACCCTCGCCGCCGACCCGAAACACCCCCGCCGCAATTGCCTGCCCCAGCGCAATCCCCGCCGGTCGCTCGGCAATCACTGACGGGCCCTCCGCCGGCAACCCAAACTCCTGCCCGCGCCCATCAAAAACCCGCGCCGCCGGATGCCAGCAAAACCCCTGATTTGCTCTTTTCAAAATACTCCCGCCGGAGGCTCCAGCCCCTCACCCCGCGCCAAGGCTGACAACCCGCCGCAACGCCAGCAAATACCCCTCGGTCCCACACCCCACAATCACCCCATCGGCGCGCGACGAGATGTAGGAATGATGCCGAAACACCTCCCGCTTGTGGATGTTGCTGATATGAACCTCGATCACCGGCCCCTCGAACGCATTCAACGCATCCAGAATGGCAACCGAAGTATGCGTATAGGCCCCGGCATTGATGATCACCCCCGCCGCCACGCCGCGCGCCTCTTGCACCCAATCCACCAACTGCCCCTCGTGGTTCGACTGCAAACACCGCACCGTTGCGCCCAATTCGCGCGCCAGCGCCTCACAGGCCGCCACCACATCCTCCAGCGTGTCCCGCCCATAAACCTCCGGCTGCCGCTGCCCCAGCAGGTTCAGATTGGGTCCGTTCAACACATAAATGGGCTTGCTCATCGGTCCATCCTCATCCGTACCCCCGCAACCCTCCCCCAACCCTTGCCCCTTGGGTTGGGGGGGGTTAACCCCGCCCCCCCCCCCCCGCAGTGGTCACACGATCAGACCGGG
>JANNAF010000466.1:0-5359 GCA_031384005.1 Rhodobacterales bacterium
AGCCGCCAGTAGATTGTGGTTCGCACGGAATAGGTTGGCTGGATCGTATTTTGCTTTGATCCGGCCCAGCCGGTCCATGTTACCACCATACGCGGCACCAATCCTGTCACCTTCATCCTCGGGCATGAAGTTTACATAGACTGATCCAGCCGCATGCGGTGCAATCCGGGCGAAGAAATCCCTAGCCCAAGCGATGCAGGCTGTGTCCTTTTCGGCATCCGACCAGCGCGTATGCACGTTCATCGTGAAATGCGCGGCACGTTGCGGAAAGGCGGTCGCGTCGGGGGCGACACGCGCCATCGCACCGCCGACATGGGCGATGAAAATCTCGGACTGCGGGTCGGGTAAGGTGCCGATGGCCTCCACGATCAGCGCTATCGCCGCGTCGGATAGATCAATGAAGTCATGGCTTTTCCAATAGTTGCGCGCGCCGGGCGTTAACAGGGGATCAAAAGCCGCCTGCCAGCCGGTAAAGGGATGCGGCGAGATCACATCGGCAATCGGACTGCCCAAGGCGCGCAATCCCGCCATGGCCTTTTCGCCCTCGGCCATGTCGCCGACATAGCAGGCGGCAAAGACCAGCACCTCACGCCCGTGCCATTCTGTGGGCAAAAACGGCAGGGGTGGCGCTTTGCGCATCACTGTCCAGATCGTCAGTTCCTCTGGCGCTTCGGCGCAAAGCTTGCGAAAGCTGCGAAGCAGACGGGGGGCGTCGGCGATAGGATGGACGATCAGACCTGACAGCACCTGCGGGCCAACCGGGTGCAGCGCGTATTCGAACGACGACACCACCCCGAAATTGCCGCCCCCGCCGCGGATCGCCCAGAAAAGGTCGGGATGATCCGCAGGGCTGGCGCGCACAATGCGGCCATCGGCCAGCACCATTTCTGCCGACAGCAGATTGTCAATGGTCATGCCGTATTTGCGGGTGATCCAACCAAAGCCGCCGCCCAGTGTCAGCCCCGCGATGCCAGTGGTCGAATTCACGCCTACCGGCACCGCCAAGGCATGCAACTGGGTCTCGCAATCCACATCCGACAGCAGGCATCCTGCCCCGACCCGCGCCGTGCGGGCTTTGGGATCGACATGCACCGACCGCATCAGCGACAGATCGAGCAACAGTGCCCCCTCGATAACTGCATGCCCCGCAATCTGATGGCCACCCGCCCGGATCGCCATCAGAAGGTCGTTCTCGCGGGCAAAGTTTACCGCCACGCGAATATCATTTGTTCCAAGCGCCCGGATCACAAGGCTTGGCCTGCGGTCCACCATGCCATTCCACACCGTGCGCGCTTCTTCATATCCGGCCTCGTCGGGCGCAGGGGCGGTGCCGCGCAATTCGGCGCGCAGAACCGCGAGTGAGCCATCATCAATCTGCTTTGTGCCACCACCAAGGGTCTTGAGGGAAATTGTCATCGGGAAACGTCCTTCATGTTATGCTGTGTGCAATATCTTCATTCTGCGCCCGGACATCGCAACCGGTCCAGTCAAGGAACTGGACGTCGGGATACAGTTTCTGGACTATGCATTGCCCCGAAGTTGGCCGATCGTTTTCAATTGAAAGGATGGTCCCATGACACACGGAAGCTACCGACAGTTCTGCCCCGTCGCGATGGCGGCAGAGATATTATGCACCCGCTGGACGTTGGTGCTGCTACGCGAATTCGTGGCCGGATCGACCCGGTTCAATGATCTGCGGCGCGGCGTGCCACGGATGTCGCCGACGTTGCTGTCTCAACGGCTCAAAGACCTTGAACTTAGTGGCATCATTGAACGCACGCCCGTCCGCGGAGAGCGCGGGATCTACGATTACAGGCTGACACCTGCGGGACGAGACTTGCAACCGGTCATCGATGCGGTGGGCATCTGGGGGCAACGATGGGTGGAATCGAAGGTTTCACTGAAGAACCTCGATCCATCCCTGCTCATGTGGGACATGCGACGGAACCTTGATCCTACGCCGCTGCCAGCTGCACGAACCGTCGTTCAATTTTGCTACCCGGAACTTGCGCCCGCACGCCGCGACTGGTGGCTGGTGGTGGAACCGACCGGCGATGTCGATTTGTGCTCGGAAGATCCTGGCTTCGACGTCGATCTGTATGTAACGACCGATCTGCGCACCATGACGGCAATATGGATGGGCATCGAACGGATCGCCGCCGTGCACAGCCGGATCGTTTTCGACGGCAAGCGCGAAATCTCGGCCACAATGCAGGATTGGCTGGGACTTAGTCCGTTTGCGAAGGAACCTCGACGCGTCGCCTGAAGACGCCCCACGTTTATCCCGATGCGCCGGGCACCTGCCGCCGCGCCCAACATTTGAAACCAATTGGAGCAAATCCAGGTAGGATCTTCAAATCTGGCACCCAGATGTTACAGATGGATACCGGCTGGGTAAATTGGGGTGTACACATCAAGGGCTATGCGCCGACCAAGACCTTGTCAAACGGTCTCGACCCGGAGTTAGCGGCTGGTTTGATGTGTGATTTCCTCACCACGCACGATCCGCATCACGCCGCTGCTGGGCTGGCGACACCACTCGACTATGGCTTGACACTCGGAGCCCTCGGTAACGCAGTCTCACCCCGGCCAGGCAAAACTTTTGGCGGCGCGCACAAAGGCTGCGACAGCGGGGGAATGAGGCCGCCCCGGCACGGTGATCAAGACGATGTTGCGTTCAACGATCGGGTCGACCAGCGGGCGTTGCAGCAGACCCGGCAGCGACACCGAATATTCCGGCATGAAGGCAAAGCCGATCCGGGCAAGCACCATTGCCTG
Organism: Rhodobacterales bacterium; assembly: GCA_031384005.1. Classification (GTDB taxonomy): domain Bacteria; phylum Pseudomonadota; class Alphaproteobacteria; order Rhodobacterales; family Rhodobacteraceae; genus Stagnihabitans. The sequence continues at coordinate 2,779 of JANNAF010000466.1, forward strand.
CACCCAGTCTTCACGGTCAGAGCGGAACCTGGCGTAAAGCTGAACATGCTTTTCCGCACAGACCGCCATCACCCTTTCGCGCAACTCGCAGGCCAGCCGATCAATATAATGCTCGCCCGAGAGATCAGCCAATTTGATGGCGTTCAGATGGCCCAGCCGATGTTCGGGCGGGAAGATCACAATATAGCGTTCGGTATAAAGCGGCTGGGCGTGGAACGCTTCACCCAGACCTTCCATCGGGTTCAGCACTGCCACATCCAGCGTGCCATCCTCCAGTTGCGCCCTGAGGTCGGCAACCGGGGCTTCGGTCACGCTCAGCTCAATCCCCTCATAGCTGTTTTCGAACTGGCCCAGAAACCGTGCGAGACGGATGTGTCCGACGGTGGACATCACCCCCAACCGGATCGGCACCTTGTGCAAAAGGCGCATATTCTGCGCCAGCAACTGCGTCGCCTCGGTTTCATCGACGATATGTTGCAGATGCGGCAGCATCGAATGACCGAAATCACTGAGCAATATCCGCTTGCCTTCGCGGTGAAACACCGGCGCACCCAGCGCCAGTTCCAGCGTTTTGATGCCTTTGGTCAACGCCGGTTGCGAGATGTTGCACTGGAGCGCCGCCTTGGTGAAATTGAGCGTCTGCGCGACGGCCAGAACATATCGGATCTGCGACATTTCCATGCTGACCGCCCCGCTTTCACAACTGGCACCCCAAGGCGCTGCACTGCCACTATACACGACTCCATCAAAACCTGTGGTTATGGATTGATAACCAATCCTCATTTTTCTTTCAGGCCAAATCGGCGCTTCATGAGCGCACAGCTTTAAACAGGGAGCCGGAAAATGACAGTCTATATGGTGGAACGTGATCTCAAGGGCATCAGCATGGAAGATCTGGGTGGTGCGCAGCAGGCCGCGATCAAGACCGCGCAGGATATGACCGCGCAAGGATCGAAAATCAGCTACATCCGCTCGACCTTCGCGCCGGAGGATGGACGCTGCATGTGCCTGTTCGATGCGGCGTCGGATACCGATGTCAGGCGGCTGAACGACACTGCCGGGCTGCCCTACCACAACGTCGTCGCCGCACTTGATCTGACCCCCTGAGATGGACGGCAGGTCGGCGGTACAGGGCGTTCTGATCGGGGGAAAACAGCGGGGAAAGCGGGTGATGGGCCAAGGACAACATATTCTGGATGCGATCGGCAACACGCCGCTGGTGGAATTGCGCCGGATCGTGCCGCCCGGCAGCGCCCGGATCGTGGCCAAACTGGAATCAGCCAATCCGACCGGCAGCATGAAGGACCGGCTGGCGCGGATGATCGTGCAGCGGGCGGCGGCAGCAGGCCGCTTGCCGCCCGGCGGCACGGTGGTCGAATACACCGCCGGAACCACCGGGATATCGCTGGCGCTGGTCGCCAGTGCCTTGGGCTACAAGACCCATTTCGCGTTTTCCGATGCCTTCAGCGAGGAAAAACGCTTTGCGATGCTGGCCTACGGCGCCACCATTACTGATGTGCCCAGCGACAACAAGAAGATCACCAAAGAGCTGATCCTGGCGATGATCGCCAAGGCGGGTGAGATCAGCCGGCAGCCCGGCCACTGGTGGGCCGATCAGTTGAACAACACCGACGGGGCCGACGGTTATGCCGGGCTGGGCGATGAGTTCTGGCAGCAGACCTCGGGTCAGGTCGATGCGCTGGTCCACACCGTCAGCACCGCGCATTCCCTGCATGGCATGAGCCGGGCGCTGCGCCGCCACAATGGCAGGCTGCCGGTCTATGCAGTGGAGCCTGCCGAGTCAGCGGTGCTGTCGGGGCAGCCACCGGGGTCGCACAAGATCGAAGGTATCGGCCTTGGCTTTCTGCCACCGCTCTGGCACCCCGAGGAGGTGACCGAGATTCTGACCGTCTCGACGGATGACGCCAAGGCCATGGCCCGGCGTCTGGCGCGCGACGAAGCGATCTTTGCGGGCACCTCGACCGGGGCCAATATCGTGGCGGCGCTGCGGATTGCCGCCCGGCTGGGGCCGGGCAAGACGGTGGCGACGCTGATTGTCGATTCCGGCCTGCGCTACCTCAGCACCGATGTGTTCCGCAGCCCGGCATAGGCACCGTCAACGCCGGATTTGTGCTAGGCTGCGACAGGGGTTCTGGCCCCGGGCGGAATCTTGGAGGATGGCATGCAGACCAGCGTGATTGACCTGATAGGCAATACCCCCTTGGTTCCGCTGCGCCGCTTGGTGCCGCAGGGCCACGCCCGAGTGTTGATCAAGCTGGAATCGGCCAATCCCACCGGCAGCATGAAAGACCGCGCAGCGCTGGCGATCGTCAGCCGTGCGGTGCAAGCTGCGCGGTTGCAACCCGGCGATACCATTGTCGAATGCACCAGCGGCAGCACTGGAACTTCGCTGGCTAGCGTCGCGGTGGCGCTGGGCTACAAATGCCTGCTGGTGACTTCCGATGCATTCAGCACCGAAAAACTGTCGCATATGCGGGCACTTGGGGCCGACCTGCAAATCCTGCGCAGCGACAACAAGAAGATTACCGTGGAATTGGTGACTGCCCTGATCGAGACATCG
>JANNAF010000472.1:0-3937 GCA_031384005.1 Rhodobacterales bacterium
AGGAGGGTGTAATAGTGCAACAGGTTCTGGTCGAGCGAGGCGCGGAAGGCGGCGGGGCCTGCGTCGAGGCCCACACCGTCGTTGCGGCCTGCGTTGTTGACGAGGCCGTAGATCGTCCCATGGCGGCTGCGGGCCTGCGCCACGGCATCGGTGCAATCTTGATCGCGCGACAGGTCGGCCTTGATCCATGTGGCATGGGGGCTGAGGGCGGTGAGGCGTGTCAGGAACGCGGGGTCGGGGGCGCGGCGGGCGAGGATGATGGGAATTGCGCCCTCGGTCGCCAGTTCCAGCGAGATGGCGCCGCCGATGCCGGAGCCGCCGCCAGTGACGATCACGGGTTTGTCTTGGAGATGCAGGTCCATGGCGATGTCCTTTTGAGTTGAGGCATCGTGACCGGGGGAAAGCCGCTTGCCAAGGGGGGCTGGTGCTTGTGCTGAAGGGCAGGATCGGGAAAGGCTGGAGGGTAACAAAGGGGTGTGCCGATGGCTGACCAAGATCACGACCACAATCCGGATGTGCTGTTGTCCGTGCTGACGGTGGCGGGGCTGGCGGTGGGGCTGGTGGACCGGTTCGGATTTGGGCTGCCTGTGGCGGTGGTGTGGGGCGGGTTGGGGCTGGCCTATGTCGCGGGTGGTGTTCCGGCGGGGTGGTCGGCGCTGCGGGAGTTGTTTGGTCGCGGGCGGTTGGACATCGATCTGTTGATGGTGATTGCGGCGCTGGCGGCGGCGTCGGTTGGGGCGGCGCTGGAGGGGGCGGTGTTGTTGGCGCTGTTTTCGATTTCCGGCACGTTGGAGCATCGGGCGATGGGGCGGGCGCGGCGGGCCGTCGAGGCGTTGATGGCGCTGCGGCCGGATACTGCGCTGCGGGTCGGACCGGGGGGGATCGAGGAGGTTGCGGTTTCGGTGCTGGTGGTGGGGGATCATCTGATCCTGCGGCCGGGTGCGCGGGTGCCGGTCGATGGCCGGGTGGTTGAGGGTGTCGGTGAGGTTGACGAAAGCACGATCACCGGGGAGGCGGAGCCGGTGGCCAAGGCAGCCGGGGCGCTGTTGCACGAGGCGACGGTGAACCTGAACGGCGTTTTGACGATGGAGGTGGCACGGGTTCTGGCCGACAGCACGGTGGCGCGGATGATCCGGCTGGTGACCGAGGCGCAGGGCATGAAGGCGCCGTCAGAGCGGTTTTCGGAATGGTTTGGCGCGCGGTACACCGTTTTTGTGCTGGTTGGATCGGTCGCGGTGTTGGCCGTCCTTTTGGGGTTGGGCTGGACCTTGCAAGAGGCGATGTACCGGGCGGCGACGGTGTTGGTGGCGGCCAGTCCTTGTGCGGTTGTGATTTCGGTTCCGGCGGCAATCTTGTCGGCGTTGTCGTCGGCGGCGCGGGGGGGCGTTTTGTTCAAGGGGGGGGCTGCGTTGGAGATGTTGGCCGAGGTGCGGGCCTTTGCCTTTGACAAGACCGGCACGCTGACCACGGGGCAGGCCGAGGTGACCGGGTTGGTGGCGCTGGAGGGGACCGGGGACAGCGTTTTGGCGCTGTTGGCGGGGATCGAGGCGCAGAGCGAGCATCACATCGCGGGGGCGGTGCGGCGTCATGCGGCAGAGCGGGGGGTGGTGCCGGTGGCGGTGGGGCAGGTGCAGGCCTGGCCGAGCGAGGGGATATCGGGGGTTGATGCCACGGGGCCGTTGTGGGCGGGCAATGCGCGGATGGTGCAGCGGATGGCGGCGGATGGCAGCCTGGGGGCGGTGCGGGGTGGGGATCAGACCGTGGTTTATCTGGGGCGCGGGGCGCGCATGTTGGGGGCGGTGACGGTGGCTGATGCGCCGCGTTTGTCGGCGGCAGCGGGGATTGCGGCGCTGCGGGTGGGGGGGATTGCGGAGGTTGTGATGATGACGGGCGATCGCCGCGAGGTGGCGCTGCGGATCGGTGGGGCGTTGGGGTTTGCGGCGTCGGAGGTTCATGCCGGGCTGTTGCCGGTGGACAAGGTGCAACTGTTGGATGATCTGGCGGCCAAGGGTCGGGTCGCCTTTGTCGGTGACGGGGTCAATGATGCGGCGGCGCTGGCGCGGGCGGATGTGGGGATTGCGATGGGGGCGGCGGGCAGCGAGGTGGCGTTGCAGGCGGCTGAGGTCGCGCTGATGTCAGATGACATCGGGCGGCTGGCTCTGGCCCATGCGCTGGCGCGGCGGACGGCGCTGATCATCAAGCAGAATCTGTATTTTGCGATTGGCGCGATGGGGGTGCTGGTGGTGGCGGGATTGTTTTTTGAGCTGCCGCTGCCATTGGCGGTGGTTGGGCATGAGGGCGGGACATTGTTGGTGGTGTTGAACGGGCTGCGTCTGTTGCGCGACCCGATCCGGGTGATCTGACAGGGCCGGCGGTTGCAGACCCCATCGAGGGGTCAGCAACCGCTGGGAAGGGCGGGGGGTTTCACACCCCCCGCGACCCCTTGGTTCGGGGAACCAAGGGGTCTGCCCCCGGTGGGATATTTGGGCAACGGGGATGGGGTCAGTAGTTGGGTTCGCGGTCAGCCTGCCAGGGTTTGGCGAGGTTGGAGAAGCGGGTGAAGCGGCCCTCGAAGGCCAGTTCGACCGTGCCGATGGGGCCGTGGCGCTGTTTGCCGATGATCACCTCGGCTTTGCCATGGACGTTTTCCATGATGGTTTGCCACTGCGCCATCTTTTCCAGTTCGTGATCGCCGGGTTTTTCGCGTTCTTTGTAATATTCGTCGCGGTAGACGAACATGACCACGTCGGCGTCTTGTTCGATCGAGCCGGATTCGCGCAGGTCGCTGAGTTGCGGGCGTTTGTCCTCGCGGGATTCGACCTGACGCGACAGCTGCGACAGGGCGATGACGGGGATGTTCAGCTCTTTGGCGATGGCCTTGAGGCCTTGGGTAATCTCGGACACCTCTTGGACGCGGTTTTCCTTGGAGGAGCCTTTGAGCAGTTGCAGGTAGTCGACGATGATCACGTCGAGGCCTTGGGTCCGTTTCAGGCGGCGGGCGCGGGCCGCGACCTGGGAGATTGGCAGGGCGGGGGTATCGTCGATGTAGAGGGGGCAGGATTCGAGGGCCTTGGCGGCCTCGACGAAGCGGCGAAACTCTTGTTCGGTCATGTCGCCGCGGCGGATTTGTTCTGAGGGCACCTCGGACGCCTCGGACAGGATACGGGCGGCGAGTTGTTCGGCGGACATTTCGAGCGAGAAAAAGCCGACGACACCGCCTTCGACGGCGCCTTCGTGGCCTTCATGGGTCAGGCCGCGTTTGTAGGCTTTGGCGATGTTGAAGGCGATGTTGGTCGCAAGCGAGGTTTTGCCCATCGACGGGCGGCCGGCGAGGATCAAGAGGTCGGACGGGTGCAACCCGCCCAGTTTCTTGTCCAGATCGGCAAGGCCGGTCGAGATGCCGGCAAGGCCGCCTTCGCGTTGGTAGGCCGCGTTGGCCATGTTGACGGCGTCGGTCACCGCCTTGAGGAAGGATTGAAAGCCGCGTTCGGCCACGCCCTGTTCGCCCAGTTTATAAAGGCGCTGTTCGGCCTCGATGATTTGTTCGCGGGGTTCGTTATCGACCTCGACCTTTTGGGCGCGGGCCGAGATGTCGCGGCCAAGGCCGATGAGTTCGCGCCGCACGGCGAGGTCATAGATCATCTGGGCATAGTCGCGGGCGGCATAGGCCGAGATTGCCGCCCCGGCGAGGCGGACGAGATAGGCCGGGCCGCCAAGTTCCTTGAGGCCGGCGTCGTCTTCGAAAAACGGTTTCATCGTGACGGGGGAGGCCAGCGCGTTTTTCTGGATGCGGGCGGCGGCACGCTCGAAGATGCGGGTGTGGACGGGGTCGAAGAAATGTTCGGGGCGCACCAGCGAGGAGATGCGGTCGTAGACGTCGTTATTGGTCAGAATGGCGCCAAGAAGCTGTTGTTCAGCCTCGATATTATGGGGCAGG
>JANNAF010000503.1:0-6025 GCA_031384005.1 Rhodobacterales bacterium
CCGCGTGATTTTTGACCCCGCCGTGATCAGCTATGACCAGCTGTTGAAAACCTTTTGGGAGGGCCATGATCCCACCACCGGGATGCGGCAGGGCAACGATGTCGGCTCGACCTACCGCTCGGGCATCTATACCTACACGCCCGAACAGGCCGACGCCGCCCGCGCCACCAAGGCCGCCTATCAGACCGCGCTGACCGCCCGCGGCTATGGCACCATCACCACCGAAATCCTCCCCGCCCCGGTGTTCTATTACGCCGAGGATTACCACCAGCAGTACCTTGAAAAGAACCCCGGTGGCTATTGTGGCATCGGCGGCACCGGGGTCAGCTGCCCGATCGGTTTGATGGCGCAAGCTTGACCTGATCCTGCGGTGGGCATAGGGACCGACCAAACGACCCCGGAGAACCCCATGCCCACCTTCACCGCCCTGACCACCCTTCCCGGCGAAGACGCCGCCAATGCCTTGGCCGGGGCCGTCGAGAAGATGGAGCCGGAACCCGTCGGCGTTGGTGTGTTTGAAATCGAGGATGACTCCGGTCTGTGGGAGGTCGGTGTCTATTTCCTGTCCGCCCCGGATGAGGTGGTGCTGGATGTCCTTGCCCTTGCCTTTGGGGCCAAACCCTTCGCCCATTCCGAGCTTCCCGAAATCGACTGGGTCGCCAAGGTCAAGCGCGAACTTTCCCCGGTCGAGGCTGGCCGCTTTTTTGTGTATGGCAGCCATGACGCCGACAAGGTCGCGGCCGTTCTGGCCCAAGGTGGCCGCGTCCCCCTGATGATCGAGGCCACCGTGGCCTTTGGCACCGGCCATCACGGCACGACCCTTGGCTGTCTGCGCGCCTTTGACCGGCTCTTTGATGCAGGCTTTCGTCCGGCCCGGGTGGCCGATATCGGCTGCGGCACTGCGGTTCTGGCCATGGCTGCCGCCGCCGTCCTGCCTGATGCGCTGGTCATTGCCTCTGACATCGACGAAGTCGCCGTCGATGTGGCCGAGGCGAATGTCGCCGTGAACAACCTGACAGGCCGTATTGAATGTCTTGAGGCGGCAGGCTTTGCCAACCCGCGCCTTGTCGCCGCAGCGCCTTATGACCTTGTCTTTGCCAATATCCTGAAGGGTCCGCTGATCGAACTGGCGCCGCCGATGGCTGCCCATACCGCAACCGGCGGCCTTGTCATCCTGTCCGGCCTCCTTGTCGTGCAGGCCGAGGCGGTGACGGCGGCCTATGTCGCGTCGGGCTTTGCGCTGCAAACCCGCGACGACATCGGCGAATGGTCCACCCTTGTCCTGCGTCGAAACTAGGGCAAAGTTCAACCAACGCCCAACTTCTGCCACATTTAGGTCTTAAAACTGACTTTGGTGGGGGTCGAGTTTCAGGAGTTCTGGGATGACCGACCCGAATTTGACAGATTTCTATGGGCGCGTAGCCCGTATCCAAAAGGCGCGCGCCAAGGGTTTTGGCTTTGAGGCGCCGGGAACGCTGGGCCGTTCCTATTATCATAATCCAAAACCGCTGCGGCGGTCTGTGGTTGGCCCGATTGTTTTTCTGGTCCTGTGCACCTTCCTGCTCAAAGGCGCGATCCTTCATTCCGTGGGATTGCAATCCTATAACGGCCGCGTGGCTGGCCTGATGGCGGGCGACGGAATCGAGCGGGCAGGCGGCTGGCTGATGCAATCCGAACCTGTGACGCTGTTCATCGCTGATCAGATGACGGCGGTTTTGCTGAAAATGAAATAGACCCTGGTCAGGTCACCCTTCTGAACACCAAAAAGGCCGCCCTTTGTTCAAAGGGCGGCCCATACTCATCAAAGCTGTCTGCAACCACGCCCAAAGCTGGGCGGCTGCAAATATCAGCGACCGATCAGGTCAATGTCACCACGGCACAGGCCGATATCGTCCAACTCGCGATTGCTGAGCTTGGACAGGGCCTTGCGGGTTGCGCGGCCAGCGTTCCAGATCTGGAACATGGTCGCGACATTGCTCACGGATTGAACCATCCGGAAAACGGAGATGGCGCCGAGCGGCGCCGTGCGGGACGTCTCGTAAGTCGCCATTGCGGTATTCCTTTCAAACTTGCACAGATAAGAAGCGCCTTTCGCCTCTTGCTGAGCAGGATCTAATCGTGCTGCGGGTGCAAAGCAATGACGCCCAAGGCAACGCTGCCTTGCGCCCGGCGCATAGCTCTGCGTAACAAAAATGCCTTGTTTTGTTGGGCGTGGCCGTTTCTGCACGAAACTGTCGGTTTCCACTGGCCCAACGCCGTTTTCTGCACTTGCATTGCTAAAATGCAATCAAACGTCAAGCCCTGCAATCGGGCTTGGCGGGTGTTCTCTTTTCGTGCTAGTTTTAGTCAATGACAAAAAAGGGGCAGGAATGAGGGTTTTGGGGATTGATCCGGGCCTGCGGAACCTAGGCTGGGGGATCATCGACGCCAATGGCTCGCGAATCACCCATGTTGCGAACGGCATCTGCCATTCCGCGCCCGGTGATCTGGACGGTGACCTTGCTTTGCGTCTGGTGTCGCTGTTTGACCAGTTGACCACCGTTTTGCGCATCTATGCCCCGGATCAGGCGGCAGTGGAACACACCTTTGTCAACAAGGACGCCGTGGCCACCCTGAAACTGGGTCAGGCGCGCGGCATTGCCCTGCTGGTTCCAGCGCAGGCGGGCATCACGGTTGGCGAATACGCCCCCAACGCGGTCAAGAAAACCGTGGTGGGTGTGGGCCATGCCGACAAGGGGCAGGTTGATCACATGGTCCGCGTCCTGTTGCCCGGTGTGCAGATTGTGGGCGCCGATGCTGCGGACGCCCTTGCCATCGCGATCTGCCACGCGCACCACTTGGCCTCGGCCGGGCGGTTGCAGGCGGCACTCAGAAAGGCGGCGGGATGATCGGCAAACTTTCTGGGCGGCTGGATTGGCGCGGGTCTGATCAGGTGATGATCGACGTGCGCGGTGTCGGCTATATCGTCCATGTCAACGACCGCACCCTGGCGCAGATGCCCGCCATCGGCGACCCGGTCTCGCTTTATACCGACCTTCTTGTGCGCGAGGATTTGCTGCAACTGTTCGGCTTTCCCACCTTGCTGGACAAGGAATGGCACAAACTGCTGATGACCGTGCAGGGCGTTGGTGCCAAGGCGTCGATGTCCATTCTGGGCGCCTTGGGGGCGGAGGGCACCGCCCGCGCCATCGCCCTGGGCGACGCCCGCGCCATCCAGTCGGCCAATGGGGTCGGCCCCAAACTGGCGCAGCGTGTGATTTTGGAACTGAAGTCCAAGGCCCCCGGCCTGATGGCCATGGGCGTGTCCCTCTCCGCCACAGCCGAGGCGGATGACTCCGTGATCGAGGCGCCCCAGCCCGCGCGCCGCCCCGCCGCCCCCTCGGCCCAGACCGCCCGTGCCGGGTTCACGGCGGATGCGCTGTCGGCGCTGATGAACCTTGGCTATGGTCAGGGCGATGCCGCGCAAGCCGTGGCCACGATCAGCGCCGAACAGCCTGAGGCCGACACCGCCACCCTGATCCGTGCCGCCCTTAAACTGCTGGCACCGCGCTGATGCAGGACCGCACCATCTCCCCCCAGAAACTGCCCGAGGATACCGACCGCGCCCTGCGGCCGCAGACGCTGGCCGAGTTTGTCGGCCAGGCCGAGGCGCGCGCCAACCTCGCCGTATTCATCGAATCCGCCAAGATGCGGGGCGAGGCGATGGATCACACCCTGTTTCACGGCCCCCCCGGTCTGGGCAAAACCACCCTTGCGCAGATCATGGCGCGCGAATTGGGTGTCGGTTTCCGCATGACGTCGGGCCCCGTGCTGGCCAAACCCGGCGATCTGGCCGCGATCCTGACCAACCTTGAACCGCGTGACGTGCTGTTCATCGACGAGATTCACCGCCTGTCCCCTGTGGTCGAGGAGGTGCTGTATCCCGCGCTGGAGGATTTCGCGCTGGATCTGGTGATCGGTGAGGGCCCCGCCGCGCGGACCGTGCGGATCGACCTGCAACCCTTTACCCTTGTCGGGGCGACCACCCGACTTGGCCTGCTGACCACCCCGCTGCGCGACCGTTTCGGCATCCCGACAAGGCTGGAGTTTTACACCGAGGACGAGTTGGATCTGATCGTCACCCGTGGTGCGCGTCTGCTGGGGGTCACCGCCGACCCCTTGGGCACCCGTGAGATTGCCAAACGGGCCCGCGGTACGCCGCGCATTGCCGGGCGTTTGTTGCGCCGGGTGGTCGATTTCGTGACGGTCGAGGGGGATGGCTGCCTGACCAAAAAGATCGCGGACAACGCCCTGACCCGGCTGGGGGTTGATCATCTGGGGTTGGACAGCAACGACCGCCGCTACATGAACCTGTTGGCCGAACATTACGGCGGCGGTCCGGTGGGGGTAGAGACGATTGCGGCGGCGCTGTCCGAGGCGCGCGACGCGATCGAGGAGGTGATCGAGCCTTACCTGTTGCAACAAGGCCTGATCCTGCGCACCCCGCGCGGGCGGATGCTGGGGCAGCGCGCGTGGCGGCATCTGGGGATCGACCCGCCAAAACCCGCAGGTCAGACCGATCTGTTCGAGGGGTAGCGAAAGGCGTCCAGATCTGGACGCTTTTCTTTATGCTGCAATATCAATGTTTTGGTTTTTGAAAATTAACCAGCTGGCAAGGTTTGGTCCCGCGTCTGTTCTGTGACCCGGTTGGCTGCAGCCGCGCGGTGCGCCTGCGTGACAACAATCAGCAACAGCGCCGCGATGATCAGATAGGTGGTGCGATAGCCGATGGTCTGCGCGGCATAGCCGATGCCGGACGGGGCCAGCAGGATGCCGGAATAGCCCAGCATCGTCACCGTGGCGATGCCCGCACCGGGTGGCAGGCCGGGCACATTGCCTGCGGCGGAAAACAGGATCGGGACCATGTTCGCCACGCCAAGGCCCGACAGGGTAAAGCCGGCAATGGCCAGTGTGTCCGTCGGCGCAAGGGCGGCCAGCAACATCCCCGTGGCCGCAATCAGCCCTGACACCCGCAGCGTGCCCACTGCGCCAAACCGGTCACGCACCCGGTCGCCGGCAAACCGCATGATCGCCATGGCCCCCGAAAACAAACCAAAGGCCAGCCCCGCCCGGTCAAGCCCGGTGTCAAAGGTTTTGGACAGATAGAGCGCGGCCCAATCCAGCACGCCACCTTCGGCAATCATGGTGAACAGCGCCATCGCCCCCACGATGTATAGCGCCGGCACCCGGGGCAGCAGATGGGTCTTGACCCGGGGCGCATCCGGGTTGCTATGGGCCCCCGGTTCGACAATCAAGAACCGCGACGCCGCGACCAGCACGACCAGCGCCAGCACAGCGACCCCCAGCGCCTGTTCGTGCGCCCCAAAACGGCCCAGCGCCAGCCCACCCAAGGCACCACCGGCAAAACCTCCCACAGACCAGAACCCATGCGAGGCCGACATGATCGCGCGGCCCAGACGGCGTTCCACCTCGACCGCATTGGCGTTCATCGCCACATCCATGCAGCCCAGCGTCGCGCCAAACAGCACCATGGCGGGGCCAAGGATCCACAGATTGGGGGCAAAGACCACGAATGGCAGGACCGGAATGGCCAGCGTGCCAAAGAACAAGGCGGTGCGGCGCGACCCGTGGGTGGCAATGATCTTGCCGGCAAACAGCATCGCCCCGACGGCGCCAATGCCGATCATCAGGATCATCAGGCCCAGAACCGCCTCGGTGATCTGATGGCGCGGCAAAAGCAACGGGATCTGCGGCGCCCAAGCCCCCATGATGCAGCCATTGACGAAAAACAGCGCCGCCACCGCCCAGCGCCCACGCTTTGCCGCCTGTAAATCCATCATCCGCCCCCGCTTTTGCCCCTGTCTACGGGCGGGCGGCAGCGGGGGGAAGGGGGGCGCGGATCAAACCTTGTGACCAAATGTTACCGCCAACATCTGTGACCTGCGCGGGGGGGCCGTCCGGCGGGCCATCGAGGCCCTTGGACGGCGCTGCCGATCCTGCCGGCCCGCAGGGGGCGGCCGGTGCG
>JANNAF010000515.1:0-2170 GCA_031384005.1 Rhodobacterales bacterium
CAGATCATCGATGACCGCCTGATACGGCCCCAGATCCTTAGCCAAGGCCTTGGACAGCGCATTCACGGGCCCCCGGTCCGCCCCCGCCTCATCCATAGAATCACTGACCGACAGCATCACCTGATCGCCGATCCTGACCTCGACCACCGCCTCGGACGTAGGCTTGCCCAAGCGCCGCTCGACCGTCACGCGGTAGCGCAAAACCTCGAAAAACGCTGGTGCCAACCCCAGTTCGCGCCGCGCCAGCAACTCGAAACTGGCTTGCGCCCCGTCATAGGCATAGCCCTGATCCTCGCGCTCCTTGACCACCTCCAGAATGCGTCCCAGCCGCGCATCGCCCGGCGCGACCGTGATTCCCGCCGCCGCCAGCCGCGCCCGCAGATTGGATTGCCCGGCCTGATTGGACATCGGGATCACCCGCTCATTGCCGACGACCGAGGGGTCAACATGCTCATAAGTCGCCGGATTCTTCAGGATCGCACTCGCATGCAACCCCGCCTTATGCGCAAAGGCCGAGGCCCCGACATAAGCCGCCGACCGCAACGGCACCCGGTTCAGAATGTCATCCAACATCCGGCTGTCGCGCAGCAATCCCCGCAACCCCTCCCTCGAAACCCCGGTGACAAACTGACTGACAAACGGTTCCTTCAACAACAGCGTCGGGATCAGCGTGGTCAGATTGGCATTGCCACAGCGCTCGCCCAGCCCGTTCAGCGTGCCCTGCACCTGCCGCACCCCCGCCTCGATCGCCGCCAAGGAGTTTGCAACCGCATTGCCGGTATCATCATGACAATGTATGCTCAGACGGTCACCGGGTATGCCCGACGCCACCACCTCCCGCACCACACGGCCCACCTCGGACGGCAAAGTCCCGCCATTGGTGTCGCACAAAACGATCCACCGCGCGCCCGCCTCCAGTGCCGCCCGCAGACACGACAGCGCATACCCGGGGTTCGCCCGATATCCGTCAAAGAAATGCTCCGCGTCAAACAGCGCTTCGCGCCCCTGCGCCACGACATGGGCAAAACTGTCGGCAATCGCCTGACGGTTCTCCGCCAGCGTGACACCAAGGGCGGTCACCACATGAAACTCATGCGTTTTGCCGACCAGACAGACGGCCGGCGTGCCCGCGTTCAACACCGCCGCCAGCACATCATCATTGGCGGCCGACCGCCCCACCCGTTTGGTCATGCCAAAGGCGGTCATGGTGGCGCGGGTTGCGGGCGGTGCGGCAAAGAACTCGCTGTCGGTCGGGTTCGCGCCGGGCCAGCCACCTTCGATATAGGCGACACCAAGGGCATCCAGCGCCACCGCGATTTGCCGCTTTTCGGCAGTCGAGAACTGGACGCCCTGAGTCTGCTGCCCATCGCGTAGGGTGGTGTCGAAGAGGTAAAGGCGTTCGCGTGTCATTTGAGGGCCTCCAGTTTGGCCGCGTCAAAGTCCGGCCCGGGTTGCCAGCTTGCCATGCCGCCGACATCGGTCACCAGAACACCGGCCTCCGTCAGCACCGCCCGTATCCGGTCCGCCTCGGCAAAATCCCGGTTTGCACGGGCGTCCTGGCGCTGCAACAGCAGACCGGCCACCACGGTTTCCAGCCATGGCTCTTGCTGCGCAACCTGTTCAACCCCCAGTTTCGCAAGATCCGTCAGTGCCGCCCAATCCGGAATCAGCCCAAGCATTTCCAGACCAACCGCAAACGGTGCCAATGTGACTGCCGTGGTTTTGCCAGCCAGGGCATGAAGGCGGGCGATTGCACCCGCCGTGTTCAGGTCATTGGCAAGGGCACCCAGAAACTCGGTATCGGGTTCCCAGACACCGGCCTGCCGCAAGGTCGCAACCAAACCCGGCCCAAATCCGTGTTGGTGCAGCATCGCATACCAGCTTTGCAGAGTGCCCTCGGCTTGCGTCGCCTTCTCGGTCGTCCAGTCCATCGGTTTGGAATAATGCGTGCCCAGATAGACCATCCGGATCACCTCACCGGGCACGCCCTGATCCAGCAAATCGCGCACGGTAAAGAAGTTGCCCAAGGATTTGGACATCTTCTTGCCCTCGACCTGCAACATCTCGTTGTGCATCCAGACCTTGGCAAAGCTGTGATCGGGATGGGCGCAGGCACTTTGGGCAATCTCGTTCTCATGATGCGGGAATTGCAGGTCCAGGCCGCCGCCAT
>JANNAF010000519.1:0-2215 GCA_031384005.1 Rhodobacterales bacterium
CGCCGCCACCGCAGACGCCACCACAAACTCCGGCAACCCCGCCATGTCAGCCTCAGCCAGTTCCATGAACCACTCCCGCTCATCCGCCAGCAGGTTCTGGCTGAACCGGGTCCCCAACACCGCCAACCGCGACTTCACCTCTGTCAACCGCGCCGCCGCCTCACCCTGCAACTGCGCCCCCGACCGCACGAACATCCGCCGATACAACTCCAACATCCGCGCCTGCTCCGGCTCCAACGCCAAAACCTCGCGCCCCTGCCACAACGCCTCAACCTTGCCAAACAACGCCGCATTATTGGTGATTTCCGAAGAATAGGCACTCAACACCGGCGCCAGATCGCTTTGCAACGCCTCCCGCGCGTCGGTGCTGTCCGCGCCGACCAGGTTGTAAAACACCCCCGCCACCCGGGTCAGCGCCACCTCCGACATCTCCAGCGCCTCGATCACATTGGCAAATGTCGGCGCGGCATCCGACCCCGCAATCGCTGCCACATTGGCCCGCGCCTGCATCAAGGCCACATCAAACGCCGGGCGGAAATCCTCGTCGCGCACAGCAGCAAAAGGCGGCATGCCAAAAGGCGCGGTCCAGTCGGTCAACAGCGGATTGCTCATGTCTTACCCTTTCATCTGTCCATAAATATCCCGGGGGGCTGGGGGGGGCTGGCCCCCCTACTTCTCTTTATCCCGCATCCGCGCTTCCAGCCGCCGCAACACCAGCGACAACGATATCGTCATCGTCAGATACACCAGCGCCACCACATTATACGTCTCGAAATAGCGAAAGTTGCCCGCCGCCGTCACCTTGCCCAGCTGCGTGATATCCGACACTCCCAACACCGACACCAGTGAACTGTCCTTCACCATCGCCACGAAATCATTGCCCAACGGCGGCAGAATGGTCCGAAACGCCTGCGGAAACACGATATGGCGAAACCGCTGCCAGCCTGACAACCCCAGCGCCATCCCGGCCTCGATCTGCCCCTTGTCAACAGCCACCAACCCAGCCCGGAACACCTCGGCCAGGAATGCCGAATAGGCGATGGTCAGCGCAATCACCGCACGCGCGATCAATGGGAAATCACGGGTCTTCCACGGCTCGGCCCCGACAAACCCCAACACCCAGTTCACCGCAATCACCAGCGCCGGCGCGGCGGCAAAGGCGACATACAACAGCAGCACAATAATCGGCACCCCGCGCACCACCTCGACATAGAGCCGCGCCACCTGCCGCAACACCTGCCAACGCGACAAGCCCGCCAGCGCCAACCCCAACCCCATCACGCAGGCCGAACTATAGGCGATCACCGTCACCGCCACCGTGATCCAGATGCCGCGGACCAAGGTCGCCAGCACATCGGCATAGATCTGGTTCGCCCAGACCAGATAAAACAACCAAAGGCCGGTCCCGACCAACAGGACCAGCCACCACGGAAAATCGTCTTTCTGGTCGTTCTGCATGAAAAACTGGCCCCGACCTGACGCCGGGGCCAAAGGGCCTTACGACCCCATCTTGTAGTCCAGGAACCACTTCTTGTTCAGCGCGTCCAAGGTGCCATCCGCCTTCAACGCCGCAATCCCGGCGTTCATCGGCCCAACCAGATCAGACCCCTTTGGAAAGATGAACCCGAAATCCTCGGTCCCCAGCTTCTCGCCGACAATCTTCAACCCGCCGGCCGAGGCTTCGACATAGCCCGCACCCGCCGTGCCATCGGTCAACACCAGATCGACATCGCCCGCCTTCAGCGCCTCAACCGTCGCGCCAAACGTCTCGAACAGCTTGATGCGCGGATTGGCTTCGTCGCCGTCCAGCACCTCGTACACGCCGACATAGAACGGCGTCGTGCCGGGCTGTGCGGCCATCAGCAAGGCGGGGTCGGCGGAAAATGTCGCCTTGTCGGTGAACCGCGCCTCATCGCCGCGCACCATCATCACCATCTGGCTGGTCATATAGCTGTCGGAAAAGTCGACCTTTTCCTTGCGGTCTTCGCGAATGGTGATGCCAGTCATGCCCAGATCGAACTGGCCCTCCGACACCGCCGGGATCATCGCATCCCAGGAAATATTCTCATACTTGACCGTGAAATTCATCCGCTTGGCCAGTTCGGCCACCGCGTCATATTCCCACCCCACAGCCGCCCCGGACTTGTCCAGAAACTGCAACGGCGGATAGGCGTTTTCCGTCACGATCACGATTTCCCGTCCTGCCAGATCGGGC
>JANNAF010000015.1:0-1585 GCA_031384005.1 Rhodobacterales bacterium
AAAGCCTGCGGCAAGGCCGTAATAGGGGATTGCGCCCATGTGGTTGGCCACGACCATATCCTGCACGGCACCGTGATAGGCGTCGCGGGAGTACAGGTTGAACTCGTTTTGCAGGGTCTGATAGCGCGGCAGGTTGCGCGCCTCGGACAGGGTCAGGGCATTGGACAAGAGTTTGCCATCATAGTTGGAACAGCCGATGGCCCGCACCTTGCCAGCCTTGAGCAGGGTGTCATAGGCGGCAAGCGTTTCTTCCTCGGGGGTGGCGGGGTCGGGCCAGTGGGTCTGGTACAGGTCGATCACATCGGTTTGCAGGCGGGTCAGACTGCCCTCGACCGCCTGAACGATCCAGGACGCGCGCAGATCGCGGCGGCCCTGGCCCATGTCGGACCCGACTTTGGTGGCGATGACCACCCGGTCACGGTTGCCGCGTGCCTGCATCCAGCGCCCGATGATCCGTTCGCTTTCGCTGTCATTGCCGGGGACCCAGCGCGAATAGACATCCGCGGTATCGATCGCGGTAAAGCCCTGATCGACAAAGGCATCCAGCACGGCAAAGGACGTTGCCTGATCCGCTGTCCAGCCCATGACATTGGTGCCCAGCATCAGGGGTGGGATCGACAGGCCAGACTGGCCAAGCGGGCGTTTCATGGTGTCACCTATGTTGTTACACCAGATGAGCATTGATTGGCGGCTGTGTCGAGAGGCAGTCGGGTCGACAGGCAGTCGGGTCGAGAGGCAGTCGGGCCGAGAGGCAGTCGGGTCGAGAGGCGGCTGTGTCGCAAGGTGGCGGGGTTTGGGCACTGGTCGGCGGGGCGGATCGTGCTAGCCTATCAGAAAAGGAGATTTCGCATGCAAATCGGTGTTCTGTACGTATCGACCTTGACGGTGTTCTTGGTGTTGGACGCGATCATGCTGACGCTGGTCATGAAACCCTTGTTCACCCGCCACATCGGGGCACTGATGGCCGAACCGATCCGGGCACTGCCTGCGTTGGCCTTTTATGCAGCCTATGTCGCGGGGCTGTTGTATCTGGTGTCCTGGCCAGCCCTGAAAACCGAGGCGCCCATCCTTGTTCCGGCGGCGATCATCGGGGCGATGGCCTATGGCACCTATGAATTTACCAGCTATGCCATCATGCGCGATTGGCATGGGCAGATGGTGGTGACCGATCTGGTCTGGGGCACTGTGTTGACGGCGTTTTCGGCATGGGCCGGGGTGGCGATCACGCGGGCGCTGGTGGGGTGATCCGACCCGGGCCGCGGGTTTTACCCGCCCTGCGCCCGGGTCAGTGTGGCCCCAAGGTCAGCGTGGCATTGACAGGCTGGGCGGTTGGCGCGACCTTGGGGGCCAGTTCAGGGGCGTGACATATGGAAATCAATGTAAGTTTTGACCGGCCCGAGGCCGGGTCCACATCCGGGCCGGTGACGGTGGGATGGTTTTTGACCAGCGACAAGGGTGCCATATTGTACGAGGCGCCCGAGCGGCTGATGTTTCGTCAGACCAACAAGGCCCATGCCAAAAGCGCCAGCCGTTGCCCGGCCGTCATTCAGATGGAAAGCCGGTATTTCGTGGTGAAATGCCCGTT
>JANNAF010000292.1:0-7628 GCA_031384005.1 Rhodobacterales bacterium
GCCAAACACCCTGCCGACCCGGCATGGCTGTTTGACCCCGAAACGATGAAGCCGCGCGTCAACAACCCGGCCTGGGTTCAGGCGATCCAGGACGTGATGGACCTGATCAAGGCCGGTGCCTATCCGGCCGACCAGATCAACGCCGACCCCGGCACCACCGCGTTTTCGCAGTTCCTCGCCGGAACCGGCGCGGGCGTGACCTGGTGGGGCGATGTGGGCTCGAACGCCCGCACCTCCGACACCTCGGTTGTGGGCGACGTCGTCGGCTTCTCGATCAACCCCGGCGCCAAGCGCGTCTACAACAGCCAGACCGCCGCGTGGGAAGAGACCGAAAACTTTGCCCCCAACATGGCCTATCTGGGCTGGGGCATCTATGTCACCTCGCGCGTGTCGGGCGACGAGTTGAAGCGCAAAGCAGCCTGGTCCGCCGCAGCCCATCTGGGCGGCAAGGACCTGTCGCTGTGGACTGCCGCCTATCCGTCAGGCTTCCAACCCTACCGCAACTCGCACTTCCAGTATGAAGAGTGGGAAACGGCAGGCTATGACCGCGCCTTTGTCGAGGATTACCTCGGCTCGAACGCGGACAGCTATAACCACCCCAACGCCGCCATCGAACCCCGCATCCCCGGCATCTTTCAGTACTATTCGGTCGCCGAGGATGAACTGGCCAAGGGCTTTGCCGGGCAATATGCCGGCGCTCAGGAAACCGCAGATGCGATTGCGGCGGCTTGGGAAAAGATCACCGATCAGATCGGACGCGACGGCCAGATTGCGCTGTACAAGGCATCGCTGGGCATGTGACCGCCCGCCAAGTTGGGCAAACCCCCTGCCGCCCAAGGGCGACAGGTGAACTGCCCATCCTACAAGGACTTGCAGGGCGCGCTGTCATGGGCGCGCCCTGTTTTCGTCAGACGACGTTGGAACCCTCCTCGGCCTTGGCCAGCTTGATCTTGGCCTTGATCGCTGTCTTGACCTTGGTCAGCGCCGCAGCCAAGGCCGTTTGCCCGCGCGTGACCCAATCGTCATCGCGGTCCAGCAGCACCCGCGCCGCCTCCCATCTGGTGTCGTTGCCCAACACGCCGTCGATCAAAAAGACATGCGGATAATCTGCAGCCTTGCTCGACACCTCCAGTGTCGCGTGCAACTGCTTCCAGCCGTCCACCTTCAGCAGCTTTTCAAAGATCTGATCCACTGAATTGGTCGCCACAGACACATTGCCATCGGCATTGGCGGTCCAGCTGTCCTTGCTCATGGTCAGGTGAATCACCATCCCGTCAAACGACCCGCCCGAGGTCAGCTTGTAACTGCCCCCCGCGCCCAGTTCCAGAAACGACGCCCAAGACCCCTTGGACGGCTTGCGCTGCCGTTCCAGCAGGACGTCCAGCACGGCCGTCACCGTGGCCGCCGTCGCCGTGGCCGAAGCGACCCCGGCATCGACCGCCTTTTGTTTGGTGTTGTATCTCAGCTTGGCATAACCAGCATCCGACATCAGCGCCTTGATACCCTGCTCGCGCTGAATGTTCGCGGCCTCTTTGTCGACCGCCTTCTCCAGCGCATCGACATTGGCATCGTATTTCGCCCATTTCTCTTTGGTGTTCTTGGCGACGAAACTGGTGATCATCACGCCCAGCGCAAGATGCCCGGCCGACACCCCCTTTGGCAGCCCCGCCACGATTTTTTGCGTCAGCTTGACGACCTCTTTGGCAAACTCCTCGTTCAGCGCCTTGTCAACGCCACCCTCCAGCCAGTTCGCCAGCGCCACATCCTCGTTCAGATCCTTGTAAACCCGTGCCATCTTGCTGGGGTTGCTGTGCAGCGTGCCCTTGCCGCGATCCTTGACCATATCCTTCATCTCGGCGGCGCGCGATTTTGCAATGGTCTGACGCTTTTTCAACTCGACCTCGGTCACAGCGGGCAAGGGGTCCAGCTTGCCCACGTCAAACAGCAACGCATCAATGTCCTTTTGCGTCGCCAGCATTTCGTCAAAACACTTTGCCAATGCCTTTTCATCTGCGGCAGTGGTCTTGGACGGAAAAACAGCAGCAATCTTTGATATCTTGGCCAACGCATAATCCTCCTGTCAAAAGGGACAAACCCGAAATGCGGCGCCCCATTGGCAAGTTTGGCCGCAAAACCCGCATCATTGCCAGACCTTTCTGTCATGCCCCCTTTCGCCATACGGATAACGTGGCTAACATGTTAGTAAGCCAACCAAGAGGGGCCAAGATGAGCGAAGGCGACCTGCTGCACATCGTCACCAATGACAACATCAGCCCCACCCGCATCCAGATGGGGCGCGTGGTGATCTGGGGGGCGGTGGCCGTTCTGGCAGGGGTGTCCGCCTTGCAAACCTTGCAGGTCTACGGCGGCATGGACTTTGGTTTTACCGATTGGCGACCTACGCTCTACGCCTACATCCTGTTCGCCGTTTGCCTGTCGTGGGGGCAGGTCCTGATCAAGGGGGAACATGGCAAACGCATCCTGTTCGTGCTGCCGGCAGCGCTGTTCGTGATATCGCTGGTGGTATTTCCGCTGCTGTTTGGCCTTGTCATCGCGTTTTCCGACTGGAACCTGTCCTCGCCGAATGGCCGACAGTTCAATGGCTGGGCCAATCTGGTGCAGATGTGGTACGACCCGTTCTACTGGAACGCGCTTCTGAACATGGTCTGGTACACGCTGGCGATCCTGCCCGAATATATCATCGCCTTTGCGCTTGCCTTGATGCTGAACGCCGAAATCCGCGCGCGCAAGTTTTTCCGCGTGGCGTTCTTGTTGCCCCTGATGCTATCGCCCGTTGCGGTATCGTGGATGATCGGCAAATCGATGCTGGAAATCCGCTTTGGCCCGCTGGCCAGCCTTGCCCGCTTTCTAGGATGGGAGGATCCGTCCTTCTTTGGCTCGGCCACAGTGGCCCGCGCCGTCATCATGGCGATGGACGCCTGGACCTTTATCCCCTTCATGATGATCATGCTGCTGGCCGGCCTGCAAGCGATCCCCAAAGAACTGACCGAGGCCGCCAAGGTTGACGGCGCCCATGGCTGGCACGCGTTCTGGGAGGTGACCTTCCCCCTGATGCTGCCCGTCACCATCACCGCCGTCCTGATCCGGCTGATCTTCAAACTGAAACTGGCGGACATCATCATCAACGTGACATCGGGCGGGCCGGGCGGGGCGACCGATTCCGTCACCTCCTTCATCTTTCGCGAATACCGCGACCGGTCCAACGTCGGCTATGGCACCATGCTGGCCATGGTCTATCTGGTGATCATCATCGTCGTGATGACCGTGCTGATGAAACTCGCCGACCGCTGGATGAGGCCAAAGTACTGACATGACAACACAAATATTCCACGACAGCACCACCGACCTGTCCCACCGGGCCAAATGGTGGACCGGGCGCGCCGTGATCTATACCGCACTGGCACTGTGGGCATTCATATCGCTGTTCCCGATCTACTGGACGCTGACCACCAGCTTTAAAATGGCCCCCGACGTGATGAAGGGCAGCCTGATCCCCTGGGTCGATTTCAGCCCCAAATGGCTGGGCTGGAAATCGCTGGGCCTGTCGCCGCAAACCATTTTCGAAGAAAGCACCGTGCGCGAGGAGTTTTTGCGCCGTTTCAACAATTCGGTGATCATCGCGGGCACCTCATCGCTGCTTGCGGTGATCCTGGGCTCGCTGGCGGCCTATGGCCTGTCGCGGTTCAGTTACAAATTCCTGTGGATGAAGAATGAGGATATCTCGTTCTTTTTCCTGTCCCAACTGATCCTGCCGCCCGTGGTCCTCGCCCTGCCCATGCTGGTCTTGTACAAAGAGCTGAACCTGCTGGACAGCCGCGTCGGCCTGATCGCCCTTTATACCCTGTCGGTCCTGCCCATCGTCATCTGGATCATGCGCGACCAGTTCGCCGGCATCCCGACCGAACTGGAGGAGGCCGCCATGGTCGATGGCCAATCGGTCTGGGGCGCATTCCTGACCATCATCCTGCCCATCGCCCTGCCCGGCATGGTGGCGGCACTGATCCTGTCGCTGGTGCTGACATGGAACGAATACTTTTTCGCGGCCCTGCTGACCTCGACCTATGCCAATACGCTGCCGGTGATGGTGGCCAGCCAGACCGGGTCGCAGGGCATCTCTTGGTGGTCGATGGCGGCGCTGTCCTTTGCGGCCATTTTGCCGCTGGTCATCATCGGGGTGTTTCTGGAACGGTTCATCATCAAGGGCATGGCAGCCGGAGCCATCAAGTAAACTGGGCCACCAAGATGGGCAAACCGCCTTTTCGGGTCCGAAAAGGCGAACTGCCCATCCTACAAGGGGACAAAACGGATGACGCCAGCGACCAGCCTGACCGACCCGGTTTTTGCGGCTTACGCCATTGCGGCCTGCCTGATGATCCTGAAAACCATCGCCATGGCCTGGGCCACCGTCTGGCGCATGGGGCAGATCAAGGGCGGCTATCGTTCCCCCGAGGATGCCCGGCGCACCTTGTTGAACCCCGATCCGCGACCGGGGCAAGTTGGCCCCGACGACCGCGTCGATCGCTTGCGCCGGATCCACCAGAACGATCTGGAAAACGTGCCGTTCTTTCTGGTGGCGGGGTTCCTGTTCGTGCTGACCGGACCGCCGCTGATCATCGCACAATCCCTGTTTTATGGCTATGTCCTGTCGCGCCTGCTGCATCTTTGGGCCTATGCCAGTGCCCGCAGCCACGACACCCGCGCCACGTTCTGGACCATCGGGGTCCTGATCATCATGGCCATGACGGCATGGGTCCTGTGGACCACCCTGACCGGAGACGCCTGATGCTCAAGGGAATTGACCAACGCCTGTCCGCCGATGTGGTTCATGCGCTGATGCTTATGGGCCACGGCGATGATCTGGTGATCTGCGACGTGAACCACCCCGCCGCGACCATTGCCGCCAAGTCCACGCTGGGCCGCCTGATCGATATGGCCGGTTGCGATATCTTGACGGCCACCCGCGCGATCCTGTCGCTGATGCCGCTGGACAGCTTTGTCCCGGCCCCAGTCTCGCGGATGCAGGTGGTGGGCGACGCCACTTGCGTCCTGCCGCTGTTCACCGCCATGCAAACCCTGTGCAGCGAGGTTGAAGGCCGCCCCGTCGAATTTCAGGCCCTGGACCGCTTCGCCTTTTACGCCGCCGCGAAACAATCGTTCTGCATCATCCGGACCAGCGATTCCGGCCCCTACGGCTGCTTTATCCTGAAAAAGGGCGTCATAACCCTGGCGCCGCTTTAAACTCCCAAGAGCCGCCGCAGATGCGCCAATATCACCGCCACCCCCGCCTCGCCCTGCGCCACAGTGGCCCGGGGCGCAGATGCGGTATACCACGTGTCATTCTGCGCCATGCGTTCCGGCTCCACCAGTTCTGGGCACAAGGCCAGCATCAACGCCGTCTCCCCCTCGCCCGCATGGTCAAACGGGAAATGCTGCGCAACCTCTGGCGGCATCAGCGGGTGAACAGATATCCAGTTGAACGGGTTATCGCCCTGCGCATGACCCTCGTAATAACTGGCCATATCGCCCTTGCCCCACCAACCCTGTCCGCGCACCGCCTCCAGATGGGCAAAGGTCGCCTGCCGGGCGGCAAGGCGAAAGGTCAGGTCGGTGGGCATGCCTTGCCGAAAATTCTCGGTCTGGTGGTGGATCACGCCATGGATATTGCGCAACCCGATGTTCAACAGGCCGGTGAACAACGCCGTGGCAAAGGGCAGAAAGCTGGCCGCATCCACATGCAGCGTCCCGGTTCCCGCGGGCCCCGCCACCGCATGGCTGGCCGCACCATAGGCAAAGGCGGGCAACAGGATCACGCGCTCCGGCGCCGCGGCCTCCAGCCGTTCGACCGCCCGCGTCACCGCCAGCAGGTCCACCCCCACCGGCAAATGCTCGCCGTGATATTCCTGCACCCCGATGGGCAGCACCGCCGGTGTGCCCGCCGCAATCGCCGCGCGGATCTGGTGGGGCCGCATGTGTTCAAACCGCATGGCTCGCCTCGGCGGCGATGTCCTTGGTCTGCTCATAAAGCCGCCGGAACAGCGGGTATTGCCGGGCATAAACCGGATGATCCTGCGCCGCGATCACCTCCTCGACGGGGTTCCAATCGGTGATCTCGGCCACCACCCCAATTGCCCGCGCCGCCAGATAGGCATTGCCGAAACTTGCCCCCGTCGTGACCCGCGCCACGATCTGATCCAGCCCCGTCAAGTCCGATGTCGCCTGCAACCACGGCCGGTTCTTGGTGCCGCCCCCCACCGCCAGCACGCGGGACGGCACCGCCCCAGCCTCGGCATAGGTGTCCGTGATGTGCCGCGTCGCGGACGCAATCCCCTCCAGCACCGCGCGGAACATATCGCCGCGCCCATGGGTCAGATCCAAGCCAAAGAACGCGCCCTTGGCCCGCGGGTTATGGATCGGCGTCCGCTCACCACTGAAATACGGCAGACACAGCACCCCCCGCGCGCCCGGCGGACTGGCCATCGCCTCCTCGGTCAGCGTCGCAAATGCCGTCTCTCGCGGCAGTTCGCGCGCAAACTGGTCACGAAACCAATGGGTCAGCGTGCCAGAGGTCGCCAGCCCCGCCATCGCCGCATGTTGGCCGGGGTATAGCCACGGCGCATGCCACAGCCGCGCATCCGACAGCCGCCGATCCGTGATCTGAATGATGAATATGGTGGACCCATACATCATCATCATGTCCCCCGGCGCCACCGCCCCGACCGACACCGCCTCTGCCGCCGCATCAATCGTGCCGCAAGTGACAGGCGTGCCTACCGCCAACCCCGTCGCCGCCGCCGCACCTTCGGTCACATGGCCCGCAATCTCGGTCGACCACATCAGGTCCGGCAACATATCGCGCCCGCAAATCCCGCCCAGATCGCACCAGTCCTGCGCCACGATGTCATAAAGCGGCGAGAAGTTGGCCGCCGTATAGTGGTCAATCACATAACGCCCGGTCAACCTATGCGTCAGAAACGTCGTAGAAGTCACTATTTTTGCTGTATTTTTCCAGATATCTGGATGGTTCCCCTTTAACCACAACACTTTGGGGCCCACCGATTGTGATGTCAGCGCATTGCCACAGCGGGCAAGGATAACATCCTCGCCCAACTGACTGTTCAACAACGCAATTTCCGCACTTGCACGCGTATCAACCCCATAAAGAACCCCGTTCATCAAGGGGCCACCCGCCGCATCCACCGGCAACATGCACGGCCCAATCGCTGAACAGGCCACCGCCTTGACCTGAGCCGCATCAATACCCTTGAGCAAGGCCTTGGTGATAAAGACAAAATCGCCCCACCAGTCCTCCTCCGCCCGATGCTCGGCCCAGCCCGCGCGCGGCACGATCATCTCATGGCCCCGCGCCGCCTGCGCCACGATCCGACCCGCAAAGTCCACCAGCACACCCTTGCTCTCAAAGGTGCCGATATCCACGCCCAGCGTATACATGTCAGCCCCTCTCCAATCGCATCCCCGCCGGTATCCGCGCCAGCGCCGCCGTCAACAGATGCACCAGCCCCTCCAGATCGGCCAGGTCACAACATTCCACCGTCGAATGGGAATGGCGCATCGGGAACCCCAGGTCCAAACTCGCCACCCCCGCGCCC
>JANNAF010000045.1:0-13561 GCA_031384005.1 Rhodobacterales bacterium
CGGCACACCAGTTTCAGCATATCCTGAAACAGCGGGGTATAGTGCAACCCATCCTCGGCCCCGGCGGCGCTGGCAATGCCAATGTCAGCCTGCCCTGTTTCCACCAGATGCCGCACATCGGCGCTGTCGGTATCGACCAGATCAACCTCGGCCAGCGGACGCGCCGTCAGGAAATCGCGCAACACCTCGGGGATCAGCAAGGCCGCAACCGACGGGACAGAGGCCAGACGCAACCGCCCGCTGTCACCCCGCGCATGGCCCGCAATCAGGCGGATGGCGCTGTCATGGTCGCGCAGCAGCACCGTCGCCACGCCCTGCACATACCGCCCCAGATCGGTCAGACCGCTTTTGCGGTCGGTTTCAAACAGCGGGGCCCCCAGATCGCCTTCGATCTGTTTCAGCGTCATCGAAATGGCCGATTGCGTGCGAAACAGCCGTTCCGCCGCATCGCGGATATTGCCACATTCTGCCACGGTGACAAAGACACGCAGCGCCTCGGTTCGGATCATTTTGGCCCCATTTCAGTTTTTCTGAAGCTGGCTGCAAAAATAGTCGTTTGATTGAAACAGGTCAAACCCCGACAATCGCCGCAGACCCATTAGGCCAAACACAGACCCCTCAGGCCAAACAGCTTGACGGGAGGAGGAGGGAAGGAAAAGTTGCGCCGTGACCTGCCAAAACCGGATGCTGGACAAGGTCGCAGCACTGGCCCATGCCGCCGTGCTGGCGCGGATCCATGCGTATGGGTGGCGAAATGCCCGGCCACCCAACCCCCACCGCGCCTCAATTGCCCGCCTGCCCCGCGGTCAGGTTGCGGCCTCCAAATGACCAGACAGGACGCACCATGACCCTCCAGACCCGCAACCACATCGCAGGCTATTGGCAGGACGGCACCAGCACGCTGGCCAACCACAACCCGTCTGACACCACCGACATCATCGGCCACTATGCCCAAGCCAGCGCCGCCCAAGTGGACGAGGCGGTGCACGCCGCCCGTCTGGCACAGCCGCTGTGGTGGGCGGCGGGCATCCAGAAACGCCATGACGTGCTGATGGCCATTGGGACCGAGTTGATGGCGCGGGCCCGCGACATTGGCACCCTTGTGGCACGCGAGGAGGGCAAGACACTGGCCGAGGGCCGGGGCGAGGTCTACCGCGCCGGACAATTCTTTACCTACTTTGCCGCCGAGGCGCTGCGCCTGATCGGGGATCACGCCCAAAGCGTGCGGCCGGGGATCGAGATTGACGTGCGCCGCGAACCGGTGGGCGTCGTGGCCATCATCAGCCCGTGGAACTTTCCTGTCGCAACGTCCGCGTGGAAAATTGCGCCCGCGCTGGCCTTTGGCAATGCAGTGGTGTGGAAACCGGCCAATCTGACGCCCGCATCGGCGGTGGCGCTGACCGATATCATCGTGCGGCAGGACATTCCGCCGGGGCTGTTCAACCTTGTCGCGGGGCCAGGGCGCGACGTCGGGCAACATCTGGTCGAACATGCCGGGCTGGACGCGATCAGCTTTACCGGGTCGGTGGCGGTGGGGCGTGGCATTGCGGCGGCGGCGGTGGCGAACATGACGCGGGTGCAGCTGGAAATGGGGTCGAAAAACCCCATGCTGATCATGGAGGATGCCGATATTGACCTGGCCGTGGTCCATGCCGCCGGGGCGGCCTTTGGCGGCACGGGCCAGAAATGCACCGCCGCGTCGCGCCTGATCGTCCATGCCGCCGTGCATGACGCCTTTGTTGACCGGTTGGTGACCGCAGCACAGGCGTTCAAGGTGGGCCACGCGCTGGCCCCCGATACCCAGATCGGCCCGGTGGTCAGTGCCGACCAATTGGCGCAGAACCTTGCCTACATCGCCCTTGGCCGGGCCGAGGGGGCCACCCTGTTGACCGGGGGCGAACAGGTCACCCGTGACACCGACGGCCATTTCATGACCCCCGCCGTGTTTGCCGGCACCCACAACGCCCTGCGCCTGAACCGCGAGGAGATGTTCGCCCCGATCACCTGCGTGATCAAGGTGGACAGTTATGCCGAAGGGTTGGCCGTCGCGAATGACAGCGTTTACGGCCTGACCGCTGGCATCATGACCCGCAGTCTGGCCCGCGCCAGCCATTTTCGCAGCCATATGCGGGCGGGCTGTGTGATGGTGAACCTGCCGACGGCAGGCACCGATTACCACGTGCCCTTTGGCGGGCGCGGCGCCTCCAGCCACGGGCCGCGCGAACAGGGCCAGTATGCAGCCGAGTTTTATACCGCCGTCAAAACCGCCTATGTCGCGGCCGGGGTGCCCGAATGACACCGCGGATCGACGGGCTGCAATATGCCAACTGGTCGGAAAAGATCTTTCGCCAGATGCGCATGGCGGGTCTGGATGCGGTGCATGTCACCATCACCTATCACGAAACCTTTCGCGAAACCGTCCTGAACATTCAGGCTTGGCACCGCCATTTCGAACGCTTTCCCGACCTGATCTTTCAAGGCTACAGCGCGCAGGACGTCGCCCTTGCCCGCGCCACAGGCCGCACCGCCATCTTTTTCGGCGCGCAAAACCCCAGTTGCATCGAGGATGACATAGGCCTTGTGCAGGTCCTGCACCAGCTTGGGCTGCGGTTCATGCAACTGACCTACAACAACCAGTCCCTTCTGGCGACCGGCTGTTACGAGGATAACGACAGCGGCCTGACCCGCATGGGCCGCGCCGTGGTGGCCGAGATGAACCGCCTCGGCGTGGTCGTCGACATGAGCCATTCTGCCGAACGGTCAACCCTTGACGCCATCGCCCATTCCACCCGCCCCATCGCCATCACTCATGCCAACCCTGCCCGCTGGCATCCCGCGCGGCGCAACAAATCGGATGCGGTTCTGCGGGCGTTGGCAGACAGCGGTGGAATATTGGGCTTTTCGCTGTACCCCCATCACCTGAAAGACGGCTCGGATTGCAGCCTTGCGTCGTTTTGTCAGATGATTGCGCAGACCGCCGACCAGATCGGCACCCCTGCCTTGGCCATCGGCACCGATCTGTGTCAGGATCAGCCCGACACTGTGGTGGAATGGATGCGCACCGGTCGCTGGACCAAAACCGTCGATTTTGGCGAGGGCAGCGCCGCTGCACCGGGTTTCCCGCCCATGCCAGACTGGTTTGCCGACTGCCGCGGCTTTGCGGCGCTGCAACAGGGGCTGGCCGATGTGGGCATGACCGCGGATGAGACTGCGGCCATTCTGGGCGGCAACTGGCACGGCTTTTTCGCCCGCAGCTTTGGCCCCGTCCCATGACACCCACAGCCCAACCCGATACCAGCGCCCGGCGCCGCCCGCCCGAACAGGTGATGCGGCTAGCCCGGATGGGGTCGTCCCACCCCACCCGCCTGTCCTTCCTGCGCACCCTTTTGCGCCGGATGCAGACCGAGCGGTGGCAGTTTGACCGTCCGGTCTGGGACATTGACGCCTCAGGCGTAGGCCGGGCGGTCTACCGCGCCATCGGGCCTGACCGCAGCTACAGCCTGGTGGCCTTTGCCCATGACCTGCCCGACGACATGCGGTCTGACCGCGTCATCGCCACGGCATGGGACGCCACCTTTGCCTTGTATGACGGAACGCCCAGCCCTGCCGACCTTGACCGCCTGCAGGCCCACGTCCCGTTGCAAGAGGCGGGCCGTATTTCGCTCCGCGAACTGACCCTGTCGCGCGCCAATCGGTCGGTGCGGCTGTTTGACCATGTGGTGGGCCGTCTGGCGCAAGGCGTCCAGCCCGATGCCGACCAGATCGAGGCGACCGGCTATCTGATGCGCACCACCGCCGTTTACGGGTCGGGCAAGTTCGGGGCGGCGGACCGTGCCAGCCTGACTGGGCGCGACGAATTGCGCGGGCCGTTTCAGGCCGAAATGCTGACCGTCTGGCTGATCCGCGCCTTTAGTGTCGATCTGGCCGAACATCTGGCCGCAGCCCGTGGCGGACCTGCCGCTGTGACGCTGGACCCTGCCCTGCGCCGCCGACTGGGGGTGGGCAATTCCACGGGTCTGGGAATGGCCCCGTTCTTGATCCGGCACCCGACCTTGCTGAACAACTGGGTGCTGGTACGCGAGGAGGCTTTGGCCCGCGTCCGCGCCCAACCTGCGGCCACCGCCACCACGATCACCGGGTTTCACGCCGCCCTGCACAGCGCCGCAACCAATGCCGCTGCCTGGACCTCGGACCACCCGGTCCAGATCGCCAAACTGGCTGATCTGCGGGCAGACCTGTCCAAAATCGCGGCGCGGGGCGTGCCAGATACCGCCTATCCGTGGGATGACCTGTGGCGCTGGGCCGAAACCACCCTGACGATTGAGGGGCAAGAGGCGCTGGTGGCCGCCCTGCTGGAACCGCATGGCACCCTGATCGACGGCCTGTCCGACTGCATGGATGCTGATGAGGGCAAGGCGTTTCATCTGGACGGGTCGCAGCCGATAGCACAGTTCCGCGCCGATCTGGTGCAACACTATTCCTGGGCCATGGGCCGCGATTACCGCGACAAAGACCAGTCCGCCCGGTTCTGGTACGTGTCCGAGGAAAAGCTGGAACCACGTCTGGGTGACCGCTATCTGGAACCGGGGGCCGATCTGGAACTGCCCATCGACACCGGCCGCAGGGCCGCAGCCCTTGCCGCAACCATTGCCCCGTGGGACGGCGACGCCCCGCTTGCCGCCTTTTTGCTGGCGCATCCCGAACACCGGTTCATGGCCCGCCGGGTTCAGCAGGCCCCCCGCTATCCCTATGCCGAAATCCGCGACAATCTGATCGCGGCCAATACCCTGCCCATCGACATGTTGCGCTGCAAACTGGCGTTCTTTGGCGCAAACCGGTTCGATCCGCGATCAGACCGCTGGCTGCGCATCGCGCTGTTTCAAGGCCAACCCTACCCCCAGGACCTTGCAGCAGAGCATGGTTTGTGATGCCTGCCCCAACCCGGCCCCTGCCCTTGCCCCGGCCCCTGCCCTTGTCGCGCAGCGAGATCGAGGCGACGGCGCTAAAGGCGTCACGCGGCGCGGGTATGGCGTGGGGCATGGCCGAAGAAGCCGCCTTTGCCACTCTTTGGCTGGCCGATCACGGGATTGACGGGCTGGCCTTGCTGGCCCGCCATCTGGACCGCTTGGCCGTTGCGCGTGCCGGGGCGGGGGTGAAAGTGGGGGCAAAAGTGGGGGCGGGGGCGGGTAGCGCGTTGCAGATCACGGCGGCAGGGTGGCACTGCAACGGCGTGCTGTGCCCCCTCACCGCCGGGGCGGCGCTGGGCGATCATTTCGATCTGGTGCAGGGCCCGTTGCAGCGCCCTGTCGTGCTGTCCGACCTGTCGGCCCCTGCGCTGATCTTGCCGTTTCTGGCGGCGGCGGCGGCCCGGACGGGCGCGGTTGTGGTGGTGGGCTGGCCGGGGGTGACGGTGGTGCTGTCGGCGGGCGATCTGTTGGCCATCGCGGGCGACGCCACCTTGATGGCCGACCACGCCAACACTGTTACCGTGACTGCCACCGTGACTGCAACCTTGACTGCCACCATGACTGCCACCGTGACTGCCACCGTGACCCGGATGCCGGATGTTGCACCCTGCCTGGCCGTACAGCCCGGCCCGTGGCAGGCCCTGCAGGCCCATGTCCAGCGCACCTATGTGCCCGCATCAGACCAGTCGCGGCGCGGGGCCGGGGCTGCGGGGTCCGACAACAGCTGATCCGGCCCAATCGGCCCCGAATACCGGGTTTCGCCGCAGCGGGGGGCTTGCCCTGCCTTGGATTCGCATTTCATAGCCGGGGTGAACCAAGGGGCTGCCTCATGACCAAACCCAAAACCCTGCGCCTGATCTTGGGCGACCAGTTGACGCGCGGCCTGTCGGCCCTGTCGGACATCGACCCCGTCCGTGACGTGGTCCTGATGGTCGAGGTGGCGGCAGAGACGACCTATGTCCCACATCACAAACAGAAAATCGCCTTTATCCTGTCGGCCATGCGCCACTTTGCCCAAGATCTGCGCGCCGAGGGGGTCACGGTCGATTACGTGGCGTTGGACGATCCCGACAACACCCACAGCTTTGGCGGCGAACTGGTGCGCGCCCTGTCGCGCCACGCGCCTGACCGTGTGGTGGTGACCGAACCCGGCGAATGGCGGGTCTGGGCCATGATGCAAGACTGGGGCACGGGCCTGCCGACGCCATTGGACATCCGCCCCGACGACCGCTTTTTCTGCAGCCGCGACGATTTCGCCCGCCTTGCCGCTGCCCGCAAAACCGGCCGGATGGAGTTCTTTTACCGCGAATTGCGCCGCCAAACCGGGCTGCTGATGGACGACGGCGCACCGGCAGGCGGGCAATGGAACTATGACCCCGACAACCGCAAACCGCTGCCTGCGGGCTTTCGCGCCCCCAAACGCCTGCGCTTTGCCCCCGATGCCATCACCCGCGATGTGATGGCGCTGGTCCAGACCCGCCACCCCGATACCTTTGGCGATCTGGAGCCGTTTGGCTGGGCCGTGACGCGGGCGGACGCGCTTGGCGCCCTTGACCACTTTCTGACCGACTGCCTGCCGCGCTTTGGCGATTTTCAGGATGCGATGCAGACCGGCGAAGATTTCCTGATGCACAGTCTGATCTCGCCCTATCTGAACGCGGGCCTGCTGACCGCGCGTGAGGTGTGCGCGGGCGCCGAGGCCGCCTACCGCCACGGCCACGCCCCCCTGAACGCCGTCGAGGGGTTTATCCGCCAGATCCTGGGGTGGCGCGAATATGTGCGCGGCATCTATTGGGCGGACATGCCGGGCTATGCCCAGACCAACCACCTGAACGCCACCCGCGCCCTGCCCGCGTTCTATTGGACCGGTGCGACGCGGATGCACTGCATGGCCGAATGTATCCGTGGCACCCGCCAGAACGCCTATGCCCACCATATCCAGCGGCTGATGGTCACCGGCAACTTTGCCCTGCTGGCCGGGATTGCCCCGCCGCAGATCGAGGAATGGTATCTGGCCGTCTACATCGACGCCTATGAATGGGTCGAATTGCCCAATGTCCACGGCATGGTGATGCATGCCGATGGCGGGCGGATGGGGTCCAAACCCTATGCCGCGTCGGGGGCCTATATCGACCGGATGACCAATTACTGCAAAGGCTGCGCCTATGACCCCAAGGTCAAAACCGGGCCAAAGGCGTGCCCGTTCAACTATCTTTACTGGAATTTCATGATCGAAAATGAGGGCACGCTGGCCCGCAACCCGCGCATGGCCTTTCCATACCGCACGCTGGCCCTCATGCCCCAGACCCAGCGCGACCAGATCACCGCCTCGGCCACCGCGTTTCTGACCGGCCCCGAGGTGGTGCAACCCCGCCTGTCCGACCGCTGGTAGGGTCCGTCGCGGCCCCTGACCTGTCCCTTTCGGGAATGACCCGCAGCCGCAGCCATATTCGGCTGCGGCATAGGCGTCGAACGGTCGCTAATCGGCCCGACTTGATCGGAAACTTGACAGGCGGACCGCGCAGGCAACGCCTTAACCCCAGCCGCCCCGCGACTGCATGCAGCCAGCAGCCGTTCACCTGCCACGGACCCCACCAAGGGTCGGAAAGGCGAAAGGTCGCCCAGACCCGCGCGCCAGCAGACCGGCCGTGCAAGGCGCAACTCCAATAGCCGTCGATGGGACGGTACGGAGCTGACACTGCACGGCGAACCGGACCTTGGGTCCGGCGCCGAACCACAGCTCAACCATGCCACGGCGGCAGCGACGGGCGCCTATCCCGTGAAACCGGCCCGCAATGCCGCCGCAACCCGCGATCTTGCCATGCTGGCCGCGCGCAATGCCGTGGCAACGGCTGCCGTATTCATCTTTTTTCCGGTGTTGCCCCACGCCCCGGTCGGCATGTCCAAGGTGCATCTGACCCTTGGGGCGACCTTGTTCCTGATGCTGGGCGTCACGCCCTCGGCCATCGGTCTGGTTCAGGGCCTGCTGGTTCAGGGCCCGCTGTTTGAACCCGCCGACCTGCCGCAATACGGCAGGAACGTCACCACCCTGTTGGGGCCTATGGTCGCGCTCCAGATGCCGGCCACCCGGGTTATTGCCCGCGACACGGCCTATGTCGATCTGACCTGCGGACCGGCGCTGGCCCTTTCGATGGCGTATCAGGGCGGTTTCGTCGCATGGGTCGCGTTCCGGGCGATCTGGGGTCAGGGCATGACCCCTGAAACCCTGACGGCCGTTTCCACCTTTGCCGCAGCCTCTATGCTGGTTCTGGCGTTGGAACCGCGGGTCGATCTGGCCCTGCCGGCCTAGGCCAAGGCCAAGGCGTAGGACAAGGCGTGGGCCAAAGAACGCGGGCCATGTCAACGCCCGGGTTTTCGGGATCCCTGCGCAGCACCTGAACGCGGCTGTCCGCCTTGCCACCCGGATGGCCCTTGCCACACTCGGCGCGGTCGAGGTGCGCCCGCTGGATGTGTTGGGACGCGCGCCGGGTGCTGGCGTCACTGACCCGCCTGCTGCGCGATTTCGACCGGGCCGAGGAGGCGTTGCACGACGTCTTCCTTGCCGCTGCCACGCGCTGGCCGGTCAAGGACATCCCGGCCAGCCCCGGCACCTGGCTGATTTCAGCCGGGCGATTTCGCGCCACCGACCGTCTGCGCCGTAAGGTCCGGTTCGATGCGGCATCGGCCTGACCACCGAACAGATTGCCCGCGCCTTTCTGACCCACACCCCACCCTTGCCGAACGCCTACCCTTGCGCGCTGCCCACCCTTGCGCAATGCCCACCCTTGCGCGCTGCATGGTCCGCGCCAAACAGCGCATCCGTGACGCAGGCCTGCCTTATGACGTACCCGACACCGCCGATCTGCCAACCAGACGGATCGGCCCAAGGTTCTGGGCCGGTACGGCGGGTTGCAGCGCGCAGCCCCCTCGCCCGTGGTGCAGTTAAACCGCGCGGTCGCGGTCAGTGTGGTGCAGGGACCGGCCACAGGCGAGGGCGCTGGCCGATTGCATCTGGCCCATGTCGCCCATGCAGACATGCTGCGCCAGTTGGGCGACCTTGCGGGCACCCGCGCATGAGTTTTCTGCGAAAACTCGGTTTGACGCGTCTGCGAAATATCGGAATTTTCGCAGAAAATTTGCCCCCCGCCGTTCAGGCCGCCTCGCGTTTCAGCGCCTGCGCCATGCAGTGGATGCCGCCACCGGTCTTGGAAATCTCGGACATGTCCACCGCCGCCACTTCGAACCCACGGGCCCGCAACTGCCCGATCAGCGATTGTGACACAGTGGGCGCAATCACCCGGTCACGGCCCAGCGACATGAAATTGCAGCCCAGCGCCATGGTGTCGCGGAACGGCACGTCGATGATCTCGTGCCCCTTGGCGCGCAACCAGTCCACAATACCCGGTTCGGTGCAATCCAGACAGACCGCCGTCAACTTGGGCGCAATCGGCACGACCATCAGGTCGATATGCACATAATATTCGTCGATAAAGGCCAGCCGGGTTTCCCAACCTTCGGCCTCGAACCAGCCTTGAACCTGCCGCGCGCCCTCCTCTTGCGTGCGCGCCCCGCCACAGCCGATCAGCACACAGCCCTCTTCGATGACGTTGAAATCGCCGCCCTCGAATGTGCCTGCCGTCACCATGTCGTAAATCGGGATGCCCAGCCGTTCATAGGTCCGGATCGCAGCATAGTTTTCACCGCGCCGCCACCAGTTGGCCATGGCAGTGATGATGGCACCGTAAGGCGTCATGACCGAACTGTCGCGGGCGTAAACCTGCATCGGCAGTTCGGGTGTGGGGGTGTGCATATGCACCTTGACCCCGAAATGTTCATAGGCCGACACCAGTTCGGCATGCTGCGCCTGCCCCACCTGCACATTGCACGGCGCCTCGCGCAGGTGTTTGCGCGACAAGGACGAGGTGGACAGGTGGCGCAGATGGGCGGGGCTGCCCAACAGGACATCTGTCAGCGGGTCGGTTTCATTGCGAAACCCCCAACCCTCCAGCGCCGCTGTGCCGCCCTTGGGGTTGCGGCGTTGCAGGGAAAAGGGTTCGGAACCGTGGCGATAGGTTTGCATGGCTGTCTCCTTGGGAATCAGGCGTCGGGCAGATCAGGCGTCGAGCATGGCGGACGGTATCCACCAATCCCGCCCACGCGGGGTTTCAACATATTCGGGCCAGCGAAAATGGATGGGCGGCGGGTAATCGCACAGGGGCGGTATCCATGTTTTGCCCCCCACCCCGCCCCCGGTGCGCTGGACAAACTCGGCCATCGCCGCATCCCGCGCCACGGGGTCCTGCAACAATCGAAGGGCGGACAGCGCCAATATCTTGGCCGCCGCCTGCACCATCGGGTCGATCGTCGCCGGGATACCCCCCAGCGCATTCATCACCCAAGCTGGATAGGCCTGCCCCGCAGGTGCCCGCAACGCGGGTCGCGCCACATAGAACCGCGCAGTCGGCGCGTGCCAGGTCATGTCGGTGTAGTCGTCCGAGGTGGAATTGCGCTGCGACGGCGGCAGATCTTGGCGCAATATCGCCTCGGCCTCTTGCGGGTCGATCAACCGGGACATCTGGTCGATAAAGGGGTCCGCCATCGGGTCCATCCCCAAACCGGTCTGAATCTCACGCGCCACGGCGCGCGCCGCCTCGCCCCAGACCGGGGCACCGACCTGTTGCATCGCCTGCCAAACCGTCGTCGCAATCGCATGGTTTGCCAATCCGGGTCGCGATTTGCAGACCCAGTGCCGTTCCCAGCGACACCCGGTCATCGCGGCGGCGGCGGCGGCGTTGCGGTCCAGTCCCGCCGTCACCTGATCGGCCATCGCAATCGTCGGCACCCGGATCATATACTGCACCTCGGCCAAACCGGCGGGCAGGTTGTCGGCTGTCGTCTGCCCCGCCGTCAGCACCGCCTCCGAGATCGACCAGCCCCCCTGATGCGGCAGCATCGCATCGCGCAGGGATTTGGACGCCTGATACATCATCATCAACGCATCATTGGCCCCTGGCGCCCGCACCGCGGAATGCGACTGCGGGATCGGCGCGCCGTCATGCGCCCCCCACCCCTCAGGCGTGTCGCAGATGAAACGGTAGACCATCGCATAGGCCGCGCCGCAATGCGTGTCCCAGCGCACCGTGTTGCACATCGGCAGCATATAGAACGGGTGAAACGACAAGATCGCCGCCAACCCGTCATAGTACCCCGCCGCCGCATGAATGGGCTTGGACCCGCGCACCTTTTCGGCAGGCTCGCCGGTGAACCTTATGCCGCCCGCGATGCCGTGCGCCTGCATCGCCGCCTTGATCGCCAGCACCGCCCCCAGACCGGCCATCCCCAGCCCGGAATGGGGATCGGTATGCCCGCCTGCCTGATAGCCCAAACCCTTGCGGGGTTCGCGCCTTGTGCTCGCCGCCTGACAATTCCCCGGCACCGCATCATATTCGGCATAAAGCCCGATAACCGGCCCGTCACCATTGCGCCAATCGGCACAAAACGCCGTCGGCATGCCCGCCGACCCCGCCTCTACCGTGAAGCCCTCGGCGCGCAGCCGTGCGACATACCACGCCGCCGACCGATATTCGCGCCATGCCGTCTCGCCATGGTCAAAGATCGTCGCGCACCAAGCCGACAACTCGGGCGCGCGGGCCTCGATCGTGGCCAGGGCATGGGCCTCGGCGGGGCTTGTTGGCATGGACCGCTCCTTTTGGCCCGCGCTGCGGGGTGGCACATGACCGCAAATCTGATGGCTTTTGCGACGTCAGGCAACGGAAATCCGCAGGCGACACGGCGCAAGACCGCACCAGACCTTGCCCTGGATCATGGTTTGGCTGGCAAGAATCACCCTAACGTGCCCAAACTTCGCAGGATCACGGGAACCAACAGGCCGCCATGACCAATCCATCAGACCCCACCGACATCTGCGCGCGCTTTGGCAATGACCCGCACCGGATGCTGGATATCCTCTTGGCTGTGCAGGCACAGGACCGCTGGATCAGCCCGGCCACGATGGAGGCCATTGCCGACGCCACCGGCCTGACCCGCATCGCCGTCGAGGGGGTGGCCAGCTTTTACGCCTTTTTGTCCCTGACCCCCAAAGGCCGCGTCACCATTCGCCTGTGCGACGATATCATCGACCGCTTTGCCGGGCTGGAGGCCGTCGTGGCCGTGTTTCAGGACGAACTGGGCCTTCAGATGGGCCAAACCTCGCCCGATGGGGCGTTTTCGCTGGACTATACCCCCTGCATCGGGATGTGTGATCAGGCCCCGGCCGCGATGATCAACGATGTCGTGGCCACCGCCCTGACCCCCGACCGCGCCCGCACCATTGCCCGCGCGCTGAAATCCGGCCAATCGCCTGAACGGGCGCTGATGCCCGACCACGCCAGCCTGACGCCTTACCTGCGGGCCAAGGCAATGGTCGCCGACGCCGTTCGCCTGCCCGGCGATGTGCTGCTGTGCCCGGTGCCGCACGATGCCGGGCTGCAAAACGCCCTTGCCCTGCCCCCCGCCACCATCATCGACACGGTCGAGGCGTCCGGCCTGCGCGGTTGCGGTGGGGCCGGGTTCACCACGGGCCGCAAATGGCGCATCGCCGCCGCCACGACCGACGACCGCCGCTTCATCATCTGCAACGCGGATGAGGGCGAGCCCGGCACCTTCAAGGACCGCGTCCTTTTGACCGAACGCGCCGATCTGGTGGTCGAGGGCATGACCATCGCCGCCCGCGCCGTGGGGGCGCGTGACGGCATCCTGTATCTGCGCGGCGAATATGCCTATCTGCGCGACCATCTGGAAACCGTCCTGACCACCCGCCGCGCCGCAGGCAGCCTTGGCCCGACCTTTGACATTCGCATCCAACTGGGTGCCGGGGCCTATATCTGCGGCGAGGAGGGGGCGCTGATATCGTCCTGCGAGGGGCTGCCAGGCGAACCCAAGACCCGCCCGCCCTTTCCCGTCACCCGTGGCTATCTGGGCCATCCGACCGTGGTGAACAATGTCGAAACCTTTGCCCATGTCGCCCGCATCCTGGACCGGGGGGCCGACTGGTTCCGCGCCATGGGCACCGACCGCAGCCATGGCAGCAAGCTGATCTCGATCTCGGGCGACTGCCCGCGCCCCGGCGTCTATGAACTGCCCTATGGCACGACCCTGCGCGACCTGCTGACGCTTGCCGGGGCGGCGGATGCAGCGGCGGTGCAGGTCGGCGGCCCCAGCGGCACCATGGTCGGCCGTGACAGTTTCGACCGCCGTCTGGCCTTTGACGACCTTGCCACCGGCGGGGCGGTCATCGTGTTCAACGCCCAACGCAACATATTGGAAATCGTCGATTATTACCTGTCGTTCTTTGTCCATGAAAGCTGCGGCTATTGTACGCCCTGCCGGGTCGGCAACGTGTTCCTGAAAAAGGCGATCGAGAAATTCCGCGCAGGTCAGGCCAATGCCTCCGACATCACCTATCTGCAGGACCTGTCCGCCACCATCATCGAAACCAGCCGCTGTGGCCTTGGCATGACCTCGCCCAATCCGGTGCTGTCCAGCCTCAAAAACTTTCCCCTCGTCTATGCCGCCCTGACCAAACCGTCCAAGGA
>JANNAF010000062.1:0-4763 GCA_031384005.1 Rhodobacterales bacterium
ATCAGGCCCCGATCAGGCCCCGATCAGGCGCGAATGGGCCTTGAGCGCGTGCAGCCATGCCAAGCCGTGGACTGTGGCGCGGGCCGGGCGGTATTCGGCGGCGACCCAGCCTTGGTAGGCGATGGCATCAAGGTCGCGGAACAGGGCGGTCAGGTCAAAACCGCCGCCGCCGGGTTCGGCGCGGGTCGGAAAGCCCGCGATCTGGATATGGTTCACATGGGCGCGGTGCCGTTCCCACACGGCCCACGGGTCGCCGTGGATGCGGGCGGCATGCCACAGGTCAAACTGCAAACCGATGCGCGGGTTATCAAGGTCGGTCAGCACGCGTCCGGCCTGATCAAAGTCGTTGAGGAAATAGCCTGGCATATCCTCGGTGTTCAGCGGTTCGATGCACAGGGTCAGGTCGGGGGCCTGGGCTGCCGCCCAAGCCAGGTGTTCGGTATAAAGCTGGGTCGCCTCGGGGCCACGGGCCACCCCGGCCATGACATGGACCCGGGCAGCGCCCAGGCGGGTGGCAAGGTCGGCGGCGCGCAAAAACCCGTCACGAAAGCGGGATTCAAGGCCGGGTACGGCGGCGTGGCCGCGGTCGCCTGCGGCCCAGTCCCCCGGGGGCGTGTTGATCAGGGCCAAGGGCATGGTGCCAAGGGCGGTTTGCCAGTCTTTGGCGGGGTGGTCATAGGGAAACAGAATCTCGACCCCGTCAAACCCGGCCTGGGCCGCCAGTCCGGGCCGGTCAAGGCTGGGAACTTCGGTGAACAGCATGGTCAGGTTGGCGGCGTATCTGGGCATCAGGTCAATTCTGTTGAACGCTGGATCGGAAAGAACTGGCCATGGGACCACAGGCCAAACCAGCTTTCACCGGGCTGGGCCGTGTCTAGGCTGTCATTGAAAGGGGGTTCGTGGCAACCCAATTCGACCAGACGGTAGAACGACTTGCGGTCAATCAGGGCGTTCAGGCCGGCGCGGACGTGGAGATAGGGGGTAGGCTCGCCAGTGGCGCTGATGTGAAAGGTCAGGGGGTGGGCGGCGTCGGCGTCGACCTCATCCTCGGTTTTGGTGGTAAAGCGCAGGATCTGGTCGCGGCCCGTACCCGTGGCGGTAAAGTCGGTGGCCAGCAGGGGGGCATCATCGACGCGGATGCCAACCTTTTCAACCGGGGTGACCAGAAAATAGGCGTCGCCTTCGCGTTTCAGGATCGAGGAGAACAGTTTGACCAGCGGCGCGCGACCGATGGGGGTGCCAAGGTAATACCATGTCCCGTCGCGGGCGATGCGGATGTCGATATCGCCGCAGAACGGCGGGTTCCACAGGTGGACGGGGGGAGGGCCACGTGTCGCCTTGACCTGTGACATCAAACCTTCGGCTGTCGGCTTCACAATCATTTTCCCTTGGCTGGCCCTTTTGGCATTTGTGCATCGGGCCGCGACCCGTTCTAATGCACATATAGTCATAGCAGGAGCAATGTCATGTCCGATGCCACCCTTGTCGCCGAGATTGAAGCGCTGGCCGAAAGGTTGGGTCACGCGCGCATCGAGGTGAACAAGCGGTTCATCGGGCAGGAGCGGGTGGTCGAGTTGTCGCTGGCGGCGCTGTTGTGTGGCGGCCATGCGTTGCTGGTGGGGTTGCCGGGGTTGGGCAAGACCCTGCTGGTGGATACGCTGTCGGGGGTGATGGGCCTGCGGGCCAACCGCATCCAGTTCACGCCCGATCTGATGCCCGCCGATATCCTGGGGTCCGAGGTGCTGGACGCTGCCGCCGATGGGTCCCGCAGTTTCCGGTTCATCGAGGGGCCGGTGTTTTGCGAATTGCTGATGGCGGATGAGATCAACCGTGCGTCACCCCGGACACAGTCGGCCCTGTTGCAGGCGATGCAGGAACGCGAAGTCACCATTGCCGGTCAGCACCGCAAGCTGGGGCCGCCGTTCCACGTGCTGGCCACCCAGAACCCAATTGAACAGGAAGGCACCTATCCACTGCCAGAGGCGCAGTTGGACCGGTTCCTGGTGCAGATCGACGTGGCCTATCCGACCCGCTCGACCGAGCGGGACATTCTGCTGGCCACCACAGGCGCCACAACGGCAGCGTCGGCGCAGGTGTTCACCGCGGCCGAGTTGATGGCGGCGCAGGTCGTCGTGCGGCGGATGCCGGTGGGTGACAAGGTGGTCGAGGCCATACTGGATCTGGTCCGCGCCTGTCGCCCCGGCGAGGCCGAGGGTGCTGCGTTGGAGGGTGTGCTGTCCTGGGGCCCCGGGCCGCGTGCGGCGCAGGCACTGATGCTGATGGTGCGGGCGCGGGCGCTGTTGAACGGGCGGTTGGTGCCATCGACCGAGGATGTGGCGGCGCTGGCGCGGCCGGTATTGGAGCATCGGATGTCGTTGAGTTTCGCCGCCCGCGCCCGGGGCGAGACGTTGCATGGCGTGATCGACCGGGTCACCGGGCGGGTCCTGGGTCTGGAGGCTGCGGCGTGACGATGGCAGAACAGCGCGGCACTTGTAGGATGGGCAGTTCGGGCGTTTCGGCGTGCCGAAATGGCCGGTTTGCCCATCTTGGCGGCATGGTCCATGGCTGAGGCCACCGATCTGCGGGCGCCCGCGTTGCAAGCCAGGGCCGAGGCCTTGGGCGGCACCTTGCCGCCGCTGCTGGCCGAGGCCGAGCATCTGGCGGCCACGGTGCTGCTGGGCGAGCATGGCCGCAGGCGGGCGGGCACGGGCGATGATTTCTGGCAATACCGGGTGGCCCATGCCGGCGATCCGATGCGCGCCATCGACTGGCGGCGGTCGGCGCGCAGCGATCAGCATTTCGTGCGCGAACGCGAATGGCAGGCGGCGCAGTCGGTGATGTTCTGGGTCGATCCCTCGGCATCCATGGCGTTTTCGGGGGGGCGCGACCGGAGCACCAAGGGTGACCGGGCGCGGTTGCTGGCCTTGGCGCTGGCGGTGTTGTTGCTGCGGGCCGGGGAACGGGTTGGTTTGGCGGGCCAAGGTGCGCCGCGTACGGGCCGCGCACAGCTGTTGCGGCTGGTCGAGGCGATGGCGCTGGAGGTGTCGCGCGCCGATTACGGTGTGCCTGCGCCGGATGGGTTGGTGGCACATGGCCGCGCCGTGTTTCTGTCGGATTTTCTGGGCGATATCGCGGGGGTCGAGGCGGCGTTGGCGCGGGCGGCGGAACGCGGGGTCAAGGGCGTGCTGTTACAGGTGCTGGACCCGGCCGAGGAGGAGTTTCCGTTTGACGGGCGGACCATCTTCGTCTCGATGGGCGGGTCTGTCAGCCACGAGACGCAGCAGGCGGGGGATTTGCGGGTGCGCTATCTGGCGCGGTTGGCGGAGCGTAAGGCGCGGCTGGCCGATCTGGCGCGCATGGCGGGTTGGGTGTTTCACACCCATCACACCGGGGGCGGGGCGCAATCGGCGCTGCTATGGGCCTACCGCGCATTGGAGGGCGGGCGATGAATTTGGCCTTTGCCGCGCCGTTGTTGTTGTGGGGGTTGGTGGCGCTGCCCTTGTTGTGGCTGTTGTTGCGGGCGGTGCCGCCTGCGCCGATAAGGCGGCGGTTTCCCGGTGTGGCATTGCTGCTGGGGTTGGCGGATGAGGATCGGCAGGCCGACAAGACGCCGTGGTGGTTGATGCTGCTGCGGATGGCGGCGATTGCCTTGGTCATCGTGGGGTTTGCCGGGCCGGTGTTGAACCCTGAACCGCATCAGGCCAGCGACAAGCCGTTGCTGCTCGTCTTTGACGGCGGTTGGGCCGAGGCGCAGGATTGGGGCAAGCGGATTGATCAGGCGGCGGACCTGATCGCGCGGGCGGCGCGGGATGGCCGGGCCGTCGCCGTGGTGCGGTTGACCGACCGTCCGGGCGAGGTGGTGTTTCAGGCGGCGGATGTGGCGGCGGGGCGGGTCGGCACTTTGCAACCGCAGCCGTGGTTTCCGGACCTGACCCTTTGGCGCAAGGCGTTGAATTTGGGCGATTTCGACAGCTATTGGTTGTCGGACGGGGTGGCACATGAGGGCCGGGCTGACCTGCTCTTTGATCTGGCGCAGCATGGGGCGGTGACGGTGTTCGAGACGCCGCGCCCGGTCATTGCCCTGCGCCCGGCGGGCTTTAACGAGGGGGCGGTGCAGGTCACCGCGCTGCGGTTGGACGGGGCTGCGGCAGCGGAGGTTGCGGTGGTGGCCAAGGGGCCGGACCCGGCGGGCATTATCCGCGATCTGGCGACGGGCAAGGTGGCGTTTGGTGCGGGTGCGGTGGAGGGTAAGGCGGCGCTGATGCTGCCGCCTGAGTTACGCAACCGGATCACGCGGTTTGAAATTGTCGGCCAGCGGTCGGCGGGGGCGGTCAGTCTGACGGATGACAGTCTGAAGCGGCGCAAGGTGGCGATTGTGGCCGAGGGCGGTGACCGTGAGGGGCTGCAGCTGCTGTCGGCCAGCCACTATCTG
The DNA here is from genome assembly GCA_031384005.1 of Rhodobacterales bacterium. GTDB lineage: Bacteria > Pseudomonadota > Alphaproteobacteria > Rhodobacterales > Rhodobacteraceae > Stagnihabitans. The sequence goes on from JANNAF010000062.1 coordinate 4,433, forward strand.
CGGCAGGCGTTGGAGCCTACGGCCGAGCTGATCGAGGGCGGGGTCAGCGATATTCTGCCCGCCAATCCCGATGTGATTATTCTGGTGGATGTCGCCCGGTTGGGGCAGGCCGAGAGTGATGGTTTGCTGGAGTGGGTCAACAAGGGCGGGCTGCTGTTGCGCTTTGCCGGGCCGCGTTTGGCGGCAAGTGATCTGGACCGGGCCGAAGAAGACCCGCTGATGCCGGTGCGCCTGCGCGAGGGTGGGCGAACGGTGGGGGGTGCGATGAGTTGGGATGACCCAAAGACGCTGGCCCCGTTTGCCGAAGGCTCGCCCTTTCATGGGTTGGTGG
>JANNAF010000093.1:0-1585 GCA_031384005.1 Rhodobacterales bacterium
AATTCGGTCGACAAATACCCATCGACCACGATGTGGGAAATGGGGTCCTATTTTGTGGCGGTCGTTGCGGCAGACCGCTTGGGCATCATTGAACCCGCTGAGGCGCGTGTGCGCATTGGTCTGGCGTTGGACACGCTGGCAAGGGTGCGGTTGTTTGACGATATCCTGCCCAACAAGGCCTATAATGTGGAAACCGGAGAGTTGGTTGATTATTCAAACAAGCCGGTTGAACGCGGTTTGGGCTGGTCGGCGCTGGACATTTCGCGCCTGATCGCCACGCTGGGGCAGGTCGAGGCGAATTATCCGGACCTGTCGGGCAAGGTGGCCACGTTGATGGCGCGCTGGGATGTGTCGCAGATGGTTGAAGGCGGTCAATTGATCGGTGGCAACATGATCGAAGGCACCCTGCGCCGTGATCAGGAGGGGCGGGTGGGGTACGGCCAATATGCCGCCAAGGCGATGATGCTGTACGGTTATGACATGTACAGCGCCTATAACGCCGCCGAGCATTTGATGGTGCGCGAGGTTCAGGGCCAGCCGATCCCGGTCGACGACCGTCTGCACCGCAATGTGACCCCGGCCTTTGCCGTCAGCGAACCGTATGTGTTTGACGGGCTGGAGTTTGGGTTTGACGCGCGGTCCCACCGTTTTGCCACCGCGATCTATCTGGCGCAGGAGGCGCGGTTTCGCGAAACCGGGCTGTTGACGGCAGTCAGTGAAACCCATCTGGATCAAAAACCCTATTTCGCCTATGCCTCGGTTTGGGGCGGGGGCGAGCCTTGGGCGGTGATATCGTTCCGGGGCGAACGGCTGGACAGCATGCGCACGCTGGCGACCAAGACCGCCTTTGCGTGGTATGCGCTGTTTGGCACCGATTATGCGCGGCAACTGGTGGCCAAGGTGGCGCCCTTGGGCGACGCCGAACGCGGCTGGGCCGAGGGCATTTATGAAATCGACGGAAAAACCAACACATCTGTCACCTTGAACACCAATGCAATCATTCTTGCGGCGCTTGCCTTTCGCGCCCACGGTCCCCTGATCAAGGCAGAAAAGTGAAACTTGGCGCCATCTTATTGCTGTTGGGGGGCATGGTGCAGGCGGTGCCTGCAGCCGCGGCGCCTTGTGTCGGGGTGGCCTATGACCAGCCGTTTCCGGGGGCAGTGGATGTCGCGATGCGCTATGCCGATGTTCCGTCGTCGCAGTTCCCGGGGATCTGGCAAGAGGGGATGGTCGCGGGCAACTTCTATCAGATCTATGCCAATCGGACGGCGATTTTGCGGGCGGACCGGCTGTCGCTGGATTGGTCGATCACTGTGGAATGTCAGCAGCGGCCCTGCCTGCAAACCGTGACCGGTCTCCCGCCAGATGCCGCCAAGGCGACCTCGATCCAGTTGGAACAATGCCTTGTGCCGCCAGAGATCAGGGTTGCCGCGGCCTCGGCCTCGCCGAAGCCGGATCAGGCCAAGCCGAAGGCGCAGACCTCAGCGATCGAGGCGCCCGAGGAGGCCAAGCCCAAGGATCCGGTAAAGGCTGCCGACCTGGCCCCGGCCAAGGGTGGCAAGGCTGGCAATGGGGCAGGGGGCAC
>JANNAF010000098.1:0-17194 GCA_031384005.1 Rhodobacterales bacterium
TTTGCCCCTGCCGATCAAGTTTTCCGCCACGGGCCCTGATGGCTGGATGGCAGCGCCCGATATGCCGCAAGAAACCGCCAAACTTGTCGACGGTAACCCTATGGGCCGTGATCATGTCTATTTCGACCGCGCAAACCCCAGGTTTCGTACCGGCATCTGGCGATCGCAGGCCTATACGGAATGGTACGACAGCTATGCCGCAGACGAATTCATGTATGTCCTTGAGGGCGAGGTGACTTTGGAGGCGGACGGTTTTTCGGAAACCTACCGGGCAGGTGACGCGTTTTTCGTGCCCAAGGGGTTTTGCGGCTATTGGCGTCAATCCATGCCCATGTTGAAATACTATGTCATCATCGAATGATGACCCCGCCTATGACTATGTGATCATCGGGGCCGGATCGGCGGGCAGCGTGCTGGCGCGGCGTTTGTCGGACGCTGACGGCAGGCGGGTTTTGGTGCTGGAGGCGGGGGGCAGCGAACGGTCTGTCATCGTGTCAATGCCTGCGGCGCTGACCATCCCGATGCACACCAAACGCTATAATTGGGGGATGAAGACCGAACCCGAACCCGCGTTGAATGGCCGCTGTATCAACCTGCCGCGCGGCAAGGGGATGGGGGGGTCATCATCGATCAATGGCATGTGCTATGTGCGCGGCAATCCGGTGGATTATGAATTGTGGGCCGCCAAGGGTGCCACAGGCTGGCACTGGGCCAATGTGCTGCCCTATTTCCAACGGGCCGAGGGGGTTCAGGGGGCAGGCCCGCTGCGCGGGACCACTGGCCCGCTCAAGGTCACTCGGGGCCCTGAAACCAATCCCTTGTATCACGCCTTTGTTGATGCGGCGGTTCAGGCGGGCTATCCGCGCAGCGCCAATATGAACGAGGTCCAGCACGAGGGTTTTGGCCCGATGGAGATGACGGTGGGCAACGGGCGGCGCTGTGGTGCGGCGGCGGCCTATCTGCGCCCTGCGCTGAAAAATCCCAATGTGCGGCTGATCACCCATGCCACCGTCACGCGCATATTGTTTGACGGCAAAACGGCCGTGGGCGTGGAATACCTGCACCATGGCCAGACCAAAGTGGCCCGCGCTACGCGCGAGGTGATCCTGTCGGCTGGGTCGATCATGTCGCCCGCGATCCTGAAACGGTCCGGTGTGGGACCAGACGCCGAACTGACGGAACACGGCATCCCCGTTGTCCATGCCTTGGACGGCGTTGGCGAAAACCTGATGGACCATCTGGAACTGTACGTGCAATACGCCTGCACCCAGCCGGTTTCGCTGTTTCCGTGGATGTCGCTGTGGGGCAAGGCGGCCATCGGGTTGCGCTGGCTGGCCACGCAGCGTGGTCTGGGGGCGACCAACCATTTTGAAACCGGGGGCCATATCCGCAGCCGCGCCGGGCTGGTCTATCCCGATATCCAGTTTCACTTTCTGCCCCTTGCCATATCCTATGACGGCAAGGCGCTGGCGCAGGGTCACGGTTTTCAGGTCCATGTCGGCACCAAGCGGTCGAAAAGCCGGGGCTGGGTGCGCCTGCGGGATGCCGACCCACACAGCCTGCCGCGGGTCCGGTTCAATTATATGTCGCATCCCGATGACTGGACGGAAATGCGCGCCTGCATCCGTCTGTCGCGTGAGATTTTCAGCCAGCCCGCCATGCAACCCTATGCCGGGGCCGAACTGGCACCGGGCGCAAGCGCGCAATCGGATGCTGCGCTGGATGCCTTTATCCGCGCCAAGGTGGAAAGCGCCTATCATCCCTGCGGCACCTGCCGGATGGGCACCGACCCCTTGGCCGTCGTTGACCCTGACTGCCGGGTGATCGGGCTGCAAAACCTTCGGGTGGTCGATGCCTCGATCATGCCGCAGGCCACGGCGGGGGATTTGAACGGCCCGACGATCATGCTGGCCGAACGGGCCGCTGACATCATCTTGCAGCGGCAGTTGCCCGAATCTGTGGATGCGCCTTTAATGGCCAGCAATGATTGGCAAAACCAGCAGCGCACCGCAACGATCACCTGCAATTACGCCGAAAAACGCGCAGACCTGCACGACATCCTCGCCGCTGAAATGACCCTGTGACCCCACACAGGAGAGAACGATGCCAAGACCCAAGCACACTGGCCCGATGTTCGCAACCCTTGCCGCCCTTGCCCTTGTGACCCCAACGGCTGCGATGGCTGAGGTGCCCGAATCCACCGATCCCATCCGCATTGCGGTCAATGAATGGACGGGGCAGGTTCTGTCTGCCAACATCGCCGGCGCCGTGCTGCAGAAAATGGGCTACAATGTTGAAATGGTGATTGCGGGTGCCCTGCCACAATTGGCTGCGATGGCGCAGGGCGAGTTGGATTTGAACCCCGAGATGTGGGACAACAGCGTGACCGAGGCCTATACCAATGGCGTGGTGACGGGCGACATCGTGGTGCCGGGGTCGTTGGGTCTGGAGCCGCTCGAAGGTTGGGTCTATCCCCCCTATATGGAGGAACTTTGCCCCGGTCTGCCCAGCTATCAGGCGCTGTTTGACTGCGCGCAGGCCTTTGGCAACGCTGAAACCTTTCCCAATGGCCGTCTGGTCGGCTATCCCGCCGATTGGGGCACCCGCGATATTGATGTGGTCACCTCGATCGGTTTGCCGTTCAAGGTGGTCCCCGGTGGCAGCGAAGGTGCCATGATCGCCGAGTTGAAGGGCGCCATCGCCGCCAAGGAACCCATCCTGATGATGTTCTGGCAACCGCACTGGATATTCGCGCAAGAAGATCTGAAATGGGTCGAGTGGAACCCGATCGACGGCGAATGTATCGAGGAAACGCAGACCCGCGAAACCGCCTGCGGCTTTGCCCAAGCCAACGCGCTGAAGATTCAAAGCCGCGACTTTGGCACCAAATACCCCGCCGCCGCCGCGATGATGGCCAAGTTCACGCTGACCAATGACGAACAAAACGCCATGATCCTGGAGGTTGACAAGAGTGGTCGACCGATGGAGGAGGTCGTGCAAGAGTGGATGACCAAGAATGAGGCGAAATGGACCACTTGGGTTCAGTGAACGCTTGATCCGGCATCCGGGCCGCCCGTGGTGGCCCGGATTTGCGGTGCGCCCCCTTGCCTATGAAAGGTCACCCCTTGTCCGCCCCAGTCAAGCTGTCCTGTCGCAACCTGTGGAAGGTTTACGGCCCCAATCCCCGCCGCTATTTCGGGGCACGGACCGTCGCTGACGGGGCGGATGCGCTGGCGGCACAGATGCGCGCTGAACACCACATCCCAGCCGCCATCGATGTGGGCTTTGACGTGCATGTTGGGGAAACCTTTGTGATCATGGGTTTGTCGGGTTCGGGCAAATCAACGGTGGTGCGGTGCCTGTCGCGGCTGATTGATGCCGAACATGGGCAAGTTTTGCTGGATGGTGCCGATCTTTTGGCCAAAAGCAGTCGCGATCTGATCGACATTCGCCGTCACAAGATGGGTATGGTGTTTCAGAACTTTGGCCTGATGCCGCACCTTTCCGTGATTGAAAACATCGCCTTTCCGTTGCGCCTGCAGGGGTTGCCCTTGGCCGAACAACGCGCACGGGCGGCCCATGTCATTGACCTTGTCGGGCTGGTGGGGCGCGAAAGCGCTTATCCGCGGCAGTTGTCGGGCGGGCAACAGCAACGCGTCGGCATCGCGCGGTCTTTGGCGGTAGAGCCTGAATTGTGGTTCCTGGACGAGCCCTTTTCTGCGCTGGACCCTTTGATCCGCCGTCAGATGCAGGACGAATTTTTGCGCATCCAGCGCGTGCTGCGCAAATCCATCGTATTTATCATCCATGATTTTCAGGAGGCTCTGCGCATTGCCGACCGCATGGCGATCATGCGCGATGGCAAGATAGTGCAGATCGGCACACCCGAGGATCTGATTGTGAACCCGGTGGACGCCTATGTTGCGCAGTTCACCGCCGAGGTTCCCCGCATCAAAATCCTGCGCGCGGCGCAATGCGCAACGCCATTGGCCAACCGCCCCGAACGGTTGGGCCAGATCAGTCCCGATCAGCGTATCGAAGCGCTGCTGCCCGCGCTGGCCGCCAGCCCGGCAGGGTTGGATTTGATGACCCAAGGCGGCGATTACATCGGCACCTTGACCGCCGCCAGTCTTGTGCAGGCGCTGGCACAGGCAGGAACCGGCCCGGAAAATTCGCAGGGTGCGGGGCATGGCTGACCGGAATGCCAGGTTCGGACTGGGTCTGACGGCGATCTGGGTGGCGCTGTTGGCTTTGGTCGTTCTCATGGCGTTGGGTCAATCACGACTTCCCGATTTTCGTTCTTTTCCAGTAGATTGGCAGTTACCCTTCACACAATGGTTGAACGTGGTGATGGACTGGGTTGTCGCCCACACCAAACCGTTTTTTCGCGCCATCGCATGGGGCATGGGGTTCCCTTTGCGGGGCATGGCGTGGCTGCTTGGCGGGGTGCCATGGGCGGTGACTGTGGTGATAGCTGTGCTGGTGGCCTATCGCGCGGGCCAGATGCCGCTGGCCGCCTTTACCGCAGGGGCGCTGGTTTATGTGGTGTTGATGGGCCTATGGCCAGACACGATGAACTCTTTGGCCCTTGTCGCGGTGTCGGTTCCGTTGGCTGTGGGGCTGGGTTTCGGCCTTGGGGTGGTGGGCTATCTGTCGCCCCGGTTTGAACGGGTGTTGCAACCCATCATGGACTTTACCCAAACCGTCCCGGCGTTTGCCTATTTGCTGCCGATCCTGATGCTGTTTGGCTTTGGCCCGGTGGTGGGCCTGATAGCGGGGCTGATCTTTGCCTTTCCGCCCATGGTGCGCAACACAATCATCGGCCTGCGCGAGGTTCCTGTCGAGATCATCGAAAGCGGTCTGATGTCCGGGGCCACGCCGGGGCAGTTGTTCTGGTTGGTGCGCTGTCGGGCAGGTTTGCGCCAGATCCTGCTGGGTGTGAACCAGACGACGATGGCCGCCCTCAGCATGATCATCATCGCCTCGATCATCGGCGGGTCCGCGGACATCGGCTGGCTGGTCCTGTCCACCCTGCGCAAGGCCGAGTTCGGCGAAAGCCTTGTGGCGGGCATCGTGATTGCGCTGATGGCTATGATCCTGGACCGCATCACCCACGGGCTTGCCTTGCGCAACCCCGATATGCCGACCGGTTCTGGATTTGTGGCGAGGCACGGCTTCGGTCTGACCATGGTGCTGGCGGTGGGGCTGACGTTTCTGGCGGCGCGGGTGGTACCTGCGCTGCAACTTTGGCCGTAGGGCTGGACGTTGGACCCCGCGCCATTCCTGAACAGCGGGATCGAGACGTTTGTGGTGGCCGCCAAACCGGTGCTGGATGTGGTCAAGAATTTTGTGATCTTTACCCTTGTTCTGCCATTGAAGATTGGCCTTTTGAATGTGGTTGGCCCCTATACTTGGGGTGTCACGCCAACGGGCTGGCACGCGGCGGGCTATGTCGGGTTGGTGGTTGCAGGGGCCGGATATGCGCTGCGGCAGGGGCGGTCGGGGCTGGCGGTGGCCGTGCTGACTGCCGGTGTGGTCCTGTTCTTTGGGCTGACCAATCTGACATGGCCAGGGGCAAGTCTGCTGCTGATCTATTTCGGCTATCGGTCTGGCGGGATGCGGCTGGCGTTGGGGACCACTGCGGCGCTGGCATTTCTGCTTGTGTCGGGCAGTTATGACAAGGCGGTGTTGTCGGTGCAGCTGTGCGGTCTGGCCGTGGTTGCGTCATTCCTGCTGGGCAGTGCTTTGGGCGTTCTGGCCGCCGAAAACGACCGTTTCTCGCGCATTCTGCGTCCGGTCAGCGACACTTTGCAAACCATGCCGCCCTTTGTTCTGTTGATCCCGGTCATCATGATTTTCAAAATAGGCGAGTTTTCGGCGCTGTTGGCGATCATCTCTTATGCCGTCGTCGCCCCGATCCGCTATACCGAATACGGTATCCGCACGTCCCAAAAGAGGTGGTCGAGGCGGCGGTCAGCATGGGCAGCACACCGTCGCAACTGCTGTGGCAGGTCAAGATCCCCCTGGCGATGCCCAACATCATGCTGGGCCTAAATCAGGCAATCATGTTTGGTATTTCCATGCTGGTGATCACGGCACTGGTCGGGACCGATGAACTGGGGCAGGTCATCTATATCGGGCTGTCCAAGGGCAATTTCGGCATCGGTTTTCTGGCAGGCATCGCGATGGCCGTCATCGCCATTTTGGCGGACCAGTTTTGCCGGGCGTGGCAGCGGCGCATGGCGGCGCAAATGGGGGCGGGGGCGTCATGAGGATCATCTATTCGGACGCCCATCAGGGCCATGAGGGCGCGGTCGAATTGCGTGGGGAAACCCTTGTGCCGATGGCCGAATGTCCTGAACGGATGGCCGCCATCCTGTCCGCGCTGGCCACTGCTGGCCTGCGCGATGTGCAGGCCCCGCAGCACCATGGCCTGCAAGCCGCCGCGCGCATTCATGACGCCGGGTTCCTGCAGTTTCTGGAAACCGCCTATCCGCTGTGGTTGGCCCGATACGGCCCCGGCAGCGCCGCCTTTGCCCGCAGCTTTGGTATGCGCGGCATGGCGCAGACACCGCGGATGGACAATGTCGATGCCATGCTGTCGGCCTATAGCTTTGACATCTTTTCGCCGATTGTTGCGGGCACCTGGACCGCGATCCGTTCGGCGCTGGATGTCACGTTGACCGGGGCCGGGTTGATACAAGGTGGTGCAGGGTCAGTCTTTTCACTGTGCCGTCCGCCTGGGCACCATGCGTCACAGGATCTGGCCGGAGGGTATTGCTATCTGAACAATGCCGCCATCGCGGCGCAGTACCAGCGCGATCAAGGGGCCGCACGGGTGGCCATTCTGGACATCGATTATCACCACGGCAACGGCAGTCAGACCATCTTTTACGATCGCGACGATGTCTTGTTTGTCTCTTTGCACGGCCGCCCCGAGGAGGAGTACCCCTTTCTTTTGGGCTATGCCGATGAGACGGGCCGTGGACCGGGCGCGGGGTTCAACCTGAACCTGCCGATGCCGCCCGGCACGCGGATCGACGCCTATATGGCGGCGATGCAACAAGCTGCGGTGCGTATTCGGACCCATGCGCCCGATGTTTTGATCGTGTCGTTGGGCGTTGATACCTTTGACGGTGATCCGGTCGGTGGGTTTTGCCTGCAGACCCCAGATTATCTGCGGCTGGGGCAGGCTGTGGCAAAGCTGAATTTGCCCACACAATTCGTGATGGAGGGCGGCTATGCTGTCGCGGCACTGGGGGCAAATGTGACCAATGTCCTGACCGGGTTTCTGCAAGGATAACTGCATCTGCGACCGTCAAACCCCGAAAGGAACATCCGTTGATCTATCAGACCAGTGCAATGGTGATGCGCGCCGCAGGCGGGCCCGAGGTGTTGGAATACCGCGCCATCAACTTGCCTTGGGACGCTGCGGGTCGGGATGTTCTGGTGCGGCTTGCCGTTGCCGGGGTGAACCCGGCTGACGCCTATTTCCGCGGTTTTGGTCCCTATATCGGGGATGCGGGGGGCTGCGTTCTGGGCCATGACGGCGCAGGCGTGGTGCAGGCAGTCGGGCAGGGGGCCAGCGGCTTTGCCCCAGGTGACCGGGTCTGTTTTTGCCACGGTGGTGTGGGCGGCGCGGCGGGGACTTATGCCGAACATGCGGTGGTCCCGTCCGACTGTCTGGTCAAGGTGCCGGACACCGTTTCGCTGGAGGATGCCGCCGCCTGCGCCCTGGTCTTTATCACCGGATGGGAGGCGTTGGTGGAACGGGCAGGCATCGCGGCGGGCGATCTGGTGTTGATTCACGGGGGCGCGGGCGGCACCGGGCAAATGGCCACCCAAATCGCCCGGGCGCTGGGCGCGCGCGTTGCAACCACGGTCAGTTCCCCACACAAGGCCGCCCTGTCACAGGCCGCCGGGGCCGAACGGACCATCCTGTACAAGGATCAAGATTTCGTGGCTGCGGTCGATGAATGGACCGCAGGGCAGGGCGTCAAGGCCGTTTTAGACAACATTGGTGGCGACGGTTTTCTTAACAGCCTCAGGGTGTTGCAACCCTATGGTCATATCGTCACCCTGATGGGCACCCCCGGCGATCTGCCCGACGGCACGGCCTATAACGCCAATCTGACCATCCACAATGTCATGATGCTGACCCCGATGTGGAAAGGTCTGACGCCCCATCTGCGCCGACAGGCCGACATCTTGCGCCGCGCGGTGGCTTGGCTGGCCGATGGCACCATCTTTGTCCGCATCGCAGACCGATTTCCCCTGTTGCAGGCCGCCAATGCCCACCGCCAGCTGGAGAATGGTGGTGGCAGTGGCAAGATCGTGCTGACCATCGCGCGCCCCGAACAATTCGCAAGAGCAGAACAGATTGGCAAATCCGGGTCACAGTCATGATCGACCCCACTGGCAAACCCCGCACCATCGCCGTCGAAATGGCCGCGGGCCGCAAAAATACCCCTGATTTTGCATGGACCACCGCGGCGCTGTTTTTGGCCCTGTTCGCGACTTTTGGCCTGTCGATTTGGTTGGCGGCCCTGCTTTGGTCCGGGTTTTGGCGTGAGGTGCTGGTTTTATGGGTCGTGCCATGGTGGCTGGGCCAGATCGTCATGCTGACGTTTTTCACTTGGACACCGCACCATGGCCATATCGAGACCGGACGCTGCCGCGATACGCGGATCGCGCTGTTCCCCGGGGCAAATCTGCTGTTGATCGGGCAAAACCACCACCTGATCCATCACATGATGCCCGGCGTGCCGTTTAACCGCTATGATCGGACCCTCCGCGAGAGTCGCACGTTTTTGGAACAAAATGACGCCTGGATCGAGGGGTTTTGGCCCACAACCCACAGCTACAAAGGCAGTGCATCCCAATGACAGATCATGTCTTTTTGCAGCAAACCAACTGGGATTTCCCGGTTCCGATCAAATACGGGCCGGGACGGCTGCGCGATGCAGGGGCGCTGTGTTTGGCCAACGGGTGTCAAAACCCGCTGATTGTGACCGACCGCGCCACGGGACGTCTGCCCTTTGTCGACAAGCTGCGCGGTATACTGTCGGGGGCCGCGTTGCGCCATGGCAGCTTTACCGCCGTGTCGCCCAACCCCACGGATACCGAGGTTATGGCAGGCAAGGCCGCCTTTTGGGCTGGGGGACATGACAGCATCATCGCACTGGGTGGCGGATCGGGTATGGATGCGGGCAAGGCGATCAGTCTGGTCCTGAACACCGACCGCGACCTGTGGGATTTCGACTATTATCTGCCGCCGCCATCCGACCTTGGCCGTGCCGATTTTGTGCCGCTATTATGCGTGCCCACCACGTCCGGCACCGGGGCCGAGACGGAAAGCACTGCCATGATCACGGACACAAGGCGCCAGATCAAAGGCTGCGTCTGGCACCCGGCGCAAAAGCCGTTTGCCGCCCTTTTGGACCCCGAACTGACGTTTGGCCTGCCGCGCAATCTGACCGCATGGACCGGCTGCGACGCCCTGACCCACGCCATCGAGGCCTATTGTGTGCCATCATGGCACCCAATGTGCGACGGCATCGCCTTGCAGGCTTTGGGTCTGATCTATAACGCCCTGCCCGTGGTGCTGGAACATCTGGCTTTGGTTCCGGCGCGGGGTGCGATGCTGGTTGGATCCTGCCTTGCCGGGGTTGGTTTCCTGAAGGGGTTGGGTTTGGTCCATGCCATCAGCCATATGGTGGGGGCCGAGTTCGACAGTCATCACGGCTTGACCAATGCCGTGCTGCTGCCCGCGGTCCTGCGTTACAATGCCCCCCATATTGCGCACAGGATTGCGCCGATGTGTCAGGCGATGGGGTTGCAGGCGACTGATTTTGACAGCTTTTATCACGCCGTCTGCACCCTTTTGGACCGTTGCGACATCCCGCGCGGTCTGGCTGATCTGGGGGGCACCGCTGACAGGATCGACGCGATTGCGGCCAAGGCGATGACCGATACCGCCATCGCCACCAATCCGCGCCCCGTCACCTTGTCCGATGTGCAGGCCATGATCCGCAGCGCCCTGGTAAACGCCCGATGAGCGGCCGCATCGCCATCATCACCGGCGGCACCACCGGCATCGGGCTTGCCTGTGCCCTTGCCTTGCAGGCGCGCGGGCATCAGGTGGCGGTAGGCGCGCGGCGTGGCGGTGACCGCGCTGTGCAGGCTGATGTGGCCGCCGTCCTTGGCCCTGATGCATTGGTTGCCGCACTGGATGTGGCCAGCCGCACGTCCGTTGACAGCTTTGTTGCGGCGGTGCGGGGCAGGCTGGGGCCCGCCACAATCCTTGTGAACGCGGCAGGCATTTACCGCGAAGGCTTTTTGCACAACCATTCCGAGGGGGACTGGACCGACCAGATCGACATCAACCTGTCCGGGGCGTTTCGCATGACACGGGCGGTTTATCCTGACATGGTGGAGGCGCGGTGGGGAAGGGTGGCCAACATCGCCTCGACCGCCGGAACCAAGGGGGCAGCGGGTTACGCCGCCTATTGCGCGTCCAAGGCAGGTCTGATCGGTCTGTCCAAGGCAACTGCGGTCGAGGGCGCACACCACGGAATTTCCTGCATTGCCGTCAGTCCGACATGGGTGGAAACCCCAATGATGGCCGCCGCCTTTGACCGCATTGCCGCTGAACGCCAGATATCGGCGGCGCAGGCCCGTGCCGCCCTGACCGCCTCGAACCCGCAAGGGCGCATCGTGCAACCGGGTGAAGTGGCCGCCATGGTCGATTTCTTTTGCAGCGCACTGGCGCCCGGTCTGACAAATGTCGATGTTCAGATCAACGCAGGCGCAGATTGGTAGGCATGACATGACATTCACAACCCTGCACCTGTCCGACCGCATCTCGCTTATTCAGGAAACCGGGGTGGCCAGTTTTTTGCGCTGCAACATCTGGCATGTGCGCGGCCGCGACTTTGATCTGGTGATCGACACCGGCATGGGGCTTGGCCCGCTCAAGGATTGGGTCCGCCGCGACAGCGACCGCCCCCTGCGCGCCATCTGCACCCATTGCCATTTCGACCATATGGGCGGGCTGCACGAATTTGACTGCCGCCTTGGCCACCGCGCCGAGGCGCATATCTTTGCCGATCCCGTGCCGCAGGCCGTGGTCTATTCCGGCGACTGGATGCAGATCGAGGTGGTCGATCCCGCCCAGCATCCCGGTTTTCAACCGCAGAATTACCACATCACCCCCGCCCCCCTGACCGGATATCTGGACGAAGGGGACGTTCTGGACCTGGGCGACTGTGCGTTTCAGGTGCTGCATCTGCCCGGCCATTCGCCGGGGTCGATTGCCCTGTGGGATCGCAAGGCGCGCACCGTCTTTACCGGCGATGCGGTTTATGACGGTGATCTGCTGGACACCCTGTATCATTCGGACCCCGCCACGTACCGCCTGACGCTGAACCGCCTGCGCGGTCTGGATGCCGATGTGTTTCACGGCGGCCACAGTCCGTCGTTTGGCAAGGCGCGTTTGCTGGACATTGTCGACGCCTATCAGCGCGGGGAGCAGACCATGGGCAATGTGCGGGATTGGTATCAGGGTCAGTGCCAACAGACCCCCGACATCTATGCCCCGCAGGATTGGACTGCGGTGACCATGGGGCGGGGCCGCGGGTGACCGACCCCCAACTGCAACGCCGCGCATCGCTTGCCTTGTTTCTTGGTGCCTCGGTCTGGGGGCTGTATTGGGTGCCGCTGCGCGAGTTAAGCCGGATGGGGCTGGACGGGGCGTGGGGGGTGGCGCTGTTCAACTTTTGCCCGCTGTTGGTGCTGGTGCCGCTGCTGGTTTACCGCCGCCAGACCACCATGACCCATCTTGGCCCTGCGCTGTTCATCGGGGCGATGACGGGGGTGGGACTAGGTCTGTACTCCACCTCTATCGTGCTGGCCCCGGTGATCCGCATGACGATGGAGTTTTACCTGACCTCGGTCTGGTCCACGATCATTGGGGCGGTTTGGCTGGGTGAACGACTGGACCGCCGCCGGATTGCTACGGTGGTGCTGGGGTTGGTGGGCTTGTATTTGCTGGTGGCGGGGACTGGGGATTTGCCGGCAAATGCCTTGGGCTTGGGTGATGTGCTTGCCATCTTGTCAGGGATGCTGTGGGCACTGGGGGCGGCGGGCATGAAACGTTGGCCGCAGGCCCCGGTTCTGACCACCGCGTCCTTTCAATTCCTGTTTGCTGTGTTGGCCGGTGTCGCATTGGCCGTGACGGTCCTGACCCTTGCCCCGCCCAGCCTGGCCCAGATCGCAACCGGGTTTCCCTTGGCCTTTCTGGCGTCGACGCTGCTGTTGTTACCCAGTGTACTGGTGATCTTTTGGGCCTGCCGTATCCTTTTTCCGGGCCGCGCCGCAATCTTGATGATGTCCGAGGCATTGGTGGCCACCCTAAGCGCCGCCATCCTTTTACCAGCCGAGACGATGACAGGCCCGCAATGGGCCGGGGCGGTCGTTGTCCTTTTGGCCTGTCTATTGGGCCGCTGACACCCGCGCCCAACCGCCAAAGCGGGCCCCTGTGCGTGCGTGGCAGGTCATTGCAATTCGGACAAAAGGCCGACGCTGGCTATGCCCCTAATTTCAACCTGACGGCAGGACACCAAGGCCGCGCGGTTCCGGGCAAATCTTGCGGTCCGGAATGGCTGTAGCCCGGTGGCCCTTGATTATCTGGCCCGATGACTTTGGCCCGACACAGGCCCGCTGCCCGCTTGGCAGCCCTATTCATCATGGCACCAACGGGCCGTAACTGGACCCCACGCGCATGCCAAATCGCGTTCTTCCCCAAGTCTTGCGTTTGTTGTTGTGCGGGAACAACGAACTTGGTCGGCAAAGGGTCCAAAGTCGGGAAAACGTCCAGATCACAAAGGAGATCACCATGTTCACGCGCCGTGCTGCATTGATGGGGGCCGCTTTCGCCGTCGCCGCGCCCTATGTCATAAAGGCTGCCAACGCCCAGGAAACTGCGGCCAATGCCGGTGCCGCACCGGCGGATCTGTCGGCGCTGACACGGCGCAAGGTCAAGCTGATCGCACCGCCCTTTGTCCACGCGCACGAACAGGTGGCCACCACCGGCCCGGAAATCGTCGAGTTCGAGATGAAGATCGTCGAAAAGGAACTGCAGGTCGATGAGGATGCCTGGTTGCAGGCGATGACCTTCAACGGTTCCGTGCCCGGCCCGATGATGGTGGTGCACGAGGGCGACTATGTCGAATTGACGCTGTTCAACTCACCCGACAACATGATGCAGCATAACATCGACTTTCACGCAGCCACGGGTGCGTTGGGCGGCGGGGCGCTGACCTTGGTCAATCCCGGCGAAAAGGCCGTGCTGCGGTTCAAGGCAACCCGGCCCGGCGTGTTTGTCTATCACTGCGCGCCGGGTGGCCCGATGATCCCGTGGCATGTCGTGTCGGGCATGTCGGGCTGCATCATGGTGCTGCCGCGCGACGGGCTAAAGGATCATCTGGGTCAGCCGGTCAGCTACGACCGCGTCTATTACATCGGTGAGAACGACTTTTACATTCCGCGCGGCGAGGATGGCGCCTACAAGCGTTTTGCCGATGCCGGTGAAAGCTATTCGGACACGCTGGCGGTGATGAACGCCCTGATCCCGTCGCATGTTGTGTTCAACGGCAAGGTCGGCGCGCTAACCGGTGACAATGCCCTTACGGCAGAACAGGGCGAAACCGTGCTGTTCGTCCACAGTCAGGCCAACCGTGACAGCCGTCCCCATCTGATTGGGGGCCATGGCGATCTGGTTTGGGAGGCGGGCAAGTTCAACAACGTGCCGGACCGTGATCTGGAAACATGGTTCATCCGGGGCGGTTCGGCGGGGGCGGCCTTGTATACTTTCTTGCAGCCGGGGGTTTATGCCTATGTGAACCACAACCTGATCGAGGCGGTGAACCTTGGCGCCACCGCGCATGTGATCGTGGGCGGCAACTGGAACAACGATCTGATGGAGCAGGTCGTGGCACCGGTCGAATATGATATCGCCCATGAAGGCCGGACAGCCCTGCCATAATCCACCCCAGCCACACAACACGGCAGCCTCTGCGGGGGCTGCCGTTGTCTTGAAACCGAGGTCGCAATGCCACGACGTTCCATGTTTATGGCGATTGGTGTCGGGGCGGTTGCCATTGCAGCCGGTCTGTTATTCTGGGCGCAACTCAAGGATCCGTTGCCGATGCCGCAAACGGTTTGGTTGCAGGCCACGACGCAAAACTACCGCCCCGCGGGCGAGTTCCGGCAAGGCACACGGATTGTCGATGCCCCGGTTGAAACGATCATCGCCCCTGCCATCGAGGTCATGCAACATCAGGTCAGTCAGGCAGACTATGCTTTGTGTGTCGCCGATGGTGTCTGCCGACTGGCACCCTCGGCAAACCGGCGCGACCTGGCGCAGACCCATGTCAACCACATCGACGCCTCGGCCTATGCGCAGTGGTTTTCAGATCGCACGGGCGGCGCGTGGCGATTGCCTTCGGACGCTGAATGGGTCCGGCTGGCGGGGGACCGCGCCTTTGACGACAGCTTTCCGGCGCAGGCGAACGGGTCGGACCCATCGCGACGCTGGATTGCGTCGTATCGACGCGAGGTTGAACGGCGCGGTGAGGCCGATCTGGAGACGCATCCGCTGGGCCATTTCGGGATCAACGATCTGGGCGTCGCCGATATCGCGGGCAATATCTGGGAGTGGACCGACAGCTGCTTTCAAAACGGAACAGTGACGGCGGACGGTTCGGTGATCCTGTCGCGGTCTGATTATTGCGGAGTGCGGGCTGTGCAAGGCAAGCATCGCGGCTTTGTCATCGACTTTGTCCGTGATGCGCGGTCAGGCGGTTGCGCGGCGGGTGTTCCGCCGGATTATCTGGGCTTTCGGCTGGTGCGGACCGCGTCCTGAAAGGGGGGCCACAAGCAACGGCTGGTCATGACAAAAGGGGCGGCCAGATCATCTGGCCGCCCCTTTTGGTGGTTTTGCGGATCGCTTACGGCGTGACTTGGGCGAACAGCGGTTCGAACCGGGTCTTGGCCTTGCCTTTGTGGACCACGGCTGCCACCGCCTCCAGATTGACCGGCAGGCCCACCTGGATCAGGGCGACCATACCCATCGCGTAGTGCGGCGTGCATTTTACGCCGTATATCCCTTCGGCGGTCACGGTCAGGGTGTAATCGGCACCCATGTCACTTTTGAACTCCTCTACCCCATCGGGTAGCATTCCCTTGATCCCTTCGACGTTGTGCCCCTTGTCGGTCGACACAAAGGTGATGGTGTCACCGACTGCCGCTTTGACAAAGGCAGGTTCGAACACCATCGCGCCATCGGTGCCCTTGTTCAGCATCTTGACCTCGAATGCCTCGGCATAGGCCGAGGTGGCCAGTAGAACCGCTACCACGGCGGTGATGGTCAGTTTCGAAAACATCGCGTATCCTTTCAGGATTGTCTGGGTCTGACGCCGTTTTAGGCCTTGGATCCTTGCGGGTCTTTGCGCTGCCACAACAAACAGGGTTTTATCGTGAAGAAACTTGACGAAAGCCTGCTGACCCACCTGCCTCCGTTCCGCAGCCTGACGCCGCCGCAGATCCGCGAGGTTCTGGATGCTGCCCAGACCGCCCGCTATGACGCGGGCCAGACCGTGTTTACTGAAGGCATGCCGGTCGAGCGGTTCTTTTTGCTGTTGGACGGGCATATCCGCGTTCAGCGCAGCACAGCGCAGGGCGACCAGATCATCCTGTTGCATATCGCTCCGGGTCAGTTGTTCGGGATCGGCGTCGCCTTGGGGCACAAAACCTATCCCGCGACGGCGCTTGCTGCGGATGATTGTGTGGTTTTGGCCTGGCCCAACCGACTGTGGCCCGAATTCATCGCACGCTATGACGGGTTCGCCACCCAGACCTATTCCGTCGTTGGCGACCGTTTGAACGACATGCATGCGGTGATCGTCGAGATGGCCACAAAACAGGTGGAACAGCGTATCGCAGCCGCCCTGTTACGCCTGATCACCCAGATGGGCCGCAAGGTGACCAATGGGATTGAAATTGACTTTCCGATCACCCGGCAGAACATTTCAGACATGACGGGCTCGACGTTGCACACGGTCAGCCGTTTGCTCAGCGCGTGGGAAAAAGACGGGATCGTGGCCAGCGAACGCAAGAAAATCACCGTGACCGCGCCGCACCGATTGGTCCTGCTCAGCGGCATGGCGGGTTAGGGGCGCGGAGCCAAGGCGACCTTAGGTCTGCCGTGTCAAAAGGGCGGCGTGCAATTCGCGGCGAAACGTGGCCTCATCCAGCCCGTATTCGTGACAGGCGTCGACCACAGTATGAAAGGGTGCAATCGGACAACCGAAACACAGCATTCGGTGTGACAGGAAAACCGCCACCACACCGGGCCAGCCGTCGAACAGAACCAGCAATGGCATGTCCACGTTGTCGATGTCCGGAACGATCATGGGACCTCCTGCACGGAACGGGTTGCGGGTCAGGCTACCTTGTCCCATCCCACAGGCGCTGTCGTTGTGCTGGCACAACCTAAGGGCATCCCGCGCCCTACAGACATTCCCCGCCATCCACGACAAGGGCATGGCCCGTCATGAAACCAGATTGATCCGACGCAAGAAAGACGATGCTGGCGGCGATTTCGTCGACCGCCGCCCAGCGCCCCATGGGAATCGACTGGGCGACATAGCCTTCCAAGGCAGCCCGCCCCCCCATCTGCATCTCGAAGCCGTGGTTGAACGGCGTATCGACGAAGCCCGGGCACAGCGCGTTGCAGCGGATGTTGTCGGAGGCGTAATCGACCGCAATCTGGCGGGCCATGGCGATGACAGCATGTTTGGTGGTGCAATAGGCGATCATGCCACGATCATATTGCACACCCGAATTGGAGGCGGTGATGATAATAGAGCCCTTTCGCTGGCGTTGCATATGCGGCATCGACGCGCGCGCCGCCACAAAATGCGCCCGCACGTTCAACCGCCACGAGGCGTCCATCCCTTCGGGGCCGATATCCGTCAGCCGTCCCGGTACCTGAATCCCCGCGTGGGAATGCAGGATATCCAGCCCGCCCCGCGCCGCGACGGTGTCGATGGCCGCCAGAACGGCGGCATCGTCGCCTGCATCCAGCGCCATGGCCTCGGCCCGGCCCCCGGCGGCGATGATTTCAGCGGCAACA
>JANNAF010000104.1:0-39029 GCA_031384005.1 Rhodobacterales bacterium
GCCTGCGGGGACCGACAAGCCGACATCGCCCAGAAACTTGGCATGGTCAAAGGACAGGTTTTGCCACTGGGCGCGGATGGCGTCGGGCAGTTCGGTGACGCCGTCATAAAAGTTGGGGATCGTGATGTGACCCTGCGCATCGGTCATGCCCGCAAGGATTTTGGCCAAAACGCGGATCGGGTTGGCCGCCGCCCCGCCGAAGGAGCCTGAGTGCAGGTCCTTGTTGGCAGCGTGGATCGTCAACTCCTCACCCAATAGCCCTCGCAGCATGGTGGTGATGGCGGGGGTTTGCGCGTCAAACAGGCCGGTGTCGCAGATCAGCGCGATGTCGGCGGTCAGTTCGGCGGCATTGGCCTGCATGAACGGGATAAGCGAGGGGGAACCGGATTCCTCCTCGCCCTCCAGAAAGAAGGTCAGGCGGCCGGGCAGTGTGCCGTGGACGGCCTTCCAGGCGCGGCACGCCTCGACAAAGGTCATCAGCTGGCCCTTGTCATCGGCGGCACCACGGCCGCGGATCACGCGGCCTGCCGGGGTATCCTGAATGGCGGGGTCAAAGGGGTCGCGGTCCCACAGGGTCAGGGGATCGACGGGTTGCACGTCGTAGTGGCCGTAAAACAGCAAATGCGCATCACCGGTGCCGCCATGGGCCACCACCATGGGATGGCCGGGCGTGGGCCGGGCCGTGGCGTCAAAGCCCAGCGATTGCAGTTCGGCAACCATCCAGTCGGCGGCGTGGGCGCAGTCCGCCTTGTAGGCGGGATCGGTCGAAATGGACGGGATGCGTAACAGGTCCATGAGACGGTCCAACGCCTGTGGCAGGTCGGCATCGATTCGGGCAAGGACGGGGTCGAGGGACATCAGGCTCTCCGGTTTGTGATAGGCAGGGGTAAGCCTAGCAGGCGCGTGGGGACTGTCCATAGTGGGGAGCATCAGGTATGGGTCGGCAAACAAGTCGGAGATGTGAAATGCGTTGGGTCATGGGTTTGGGTTTCGCAGTGGTTATGGCGGGCAGCGCAGTTGCGCAAACGGCCCCGACCGAGGTCAAGACACTGAAGGGTCAAAAGGTGACGGTTCATATCCAGCCGTTCCTGAACGCGGACGAGTTGCGGATGTTGCGTCTGGTCCAGACCAACAAGCAGGCGCTGGCCTTGTTCATCACCAGTGAAGGGGGCTACAGCGCGATGGCGGCCTCGCCCGGCGACGGGTTGGTGCGCGATGGCGGGTTTCCTGCATCGGTGATTGCCATCGGCGATCTGCCCGATGCGGCCACCGCAGCGACCGCCGCGTTGGACAGCTGCAACGCCAAACGCAAAAGCAGTGAGGCCTGTGTTCTGGTGCTGGAGGTCGGCCCCAAGTGAGCCTACGCTGACGGTGTCTGACGGGATGAGCGGCAAATTGACCACTGGTCCCGGCGCCGATTTGATGCAAATCAACGTATGAGCAAACGCAAGACGTATGGTAGCCTTACCATGTGGAGAAGTTCTGATGACCTATGATACCGCCTTGGACACGGCGCTGAACCGGTTGCACCAAGAAGGCCGCTACCGCCAGTTCATTGATGTTGAACGGCAGATGGGGGCGTTCCCCAAGGCGACATGGCATCACCCGGACGGATCGACGCGCGACATCGTCATCTGGTGCGGCAACGATTACCTTGGCATGGGGCAAAATCCCGAGGTTCTGGCCGCGATGCATGCTGCGCTGGATCAGGCCGGGGCCGGGTCTGGCGGTACGCGCAACATCTCGGGGACGACCGTTTACCACAAGCGGTTAGAGGCCGAACTGGCCGACCTGCATCACAAAGAGGCGGCGCTGGTGTTCACATCGGCCTATGTCGCCAATGATGCGACCCTGTCGACCTTGCCACGGATTTTCCCCGGTTTGATCATTTATTCGGACACGTTGAACCATGCCTCGATGATCGAGGGGGTTCGGCGCAATGGCGGGGCCAAGCGGGTGTTCCGCCATAATGACGTGGCCCATCTGCGCGAGTTGCTGGCGGCAGATGATCCGGCTGCGCCCAAGCTGATTGCCTTTGAATCGATCTATTCGATGGACGGTGATTTCGGGCCGATCAAGGCAATCTGTGATCTGGCCGATGAGTTCGGGGCGCTGACCTATATCGACGAAGTACACGCGGTGGGCATGTACGGGCCACGCGGGGCGGGGGTTGCGGAACGTGACGGCCAGATGCACCGGATCGACATCATCAACGGCACTTTGGCCAAGGCGTATGGCGTCTTTGGCGGGTACATTGCTGCAAGTGCAAAGATGGTCGATGCAGTGCGTTCCTATGCGCCGGGGTTCATCTTTTCGACCTCGTTGCCGCCTGTGGTTGTGGCGGGTGCCACGCGGTCGGTACAACTGTTGAAAACCGCGCAGCATCTGCGCGATGCCCAGCAGTTGAATGCCCGCATCCTGAAGATGCGGTTGCGGGGTTTGGGCCTGCCGATCATGGATAATGGATCGCATATTGTGCCTGTTCATGTCGGCAACCCCATCCATTGCAAGATGCTGTCGGACATGCTGCTGGAAACTTACGGCATCTATGTGCAGCCGATCAACTATCCTACGGTCCCGCGCGGCACAGAACGGCTGCGTTTCACGCCGTCGCCGGTACATTCTGCGGCCCAGATTGATGATCTGGTGCGGGCAATGGATGGCCTTTGGCGGCACTGTGCGCTGAATCGTGCCGCCGCCTCGGCCTGATCAATCCTGCATATGCAAAAGGGCTTGCCCTGTGCTAGCGTTTGGGGAATACGAACCCTAATGAGTCGTCAATTTCACGACGACCGAACGCGGAACGGGACAAGTATGAGGCAGTTCGCATGATCGGGCGGAGGTTCCGCACACCGACGCCAGAGGTCGACAAGCCCAAGGGCTTTGATGACTTTGATATGCGTCTGGGTGATCTGATGCGTGGCGAGCGTGCCACGCTGGGCAAGTCACTGCTGGATGTTCAGCGTGATCTGAAGATCAAGGCCAGCTACATCGCCGCCATTGAAAACGCCGATGTGACCGCGTTCGAGACGCAGGGCTTTATCGCAGGCTATGTCCGGTCCTATGCGCGCTATCTGGGGATGGAGCCTGACGCGACATTCGCACGGTTCTGCCGTGAGGCCAATTTCGAAGTGGCGCATGGCATGTCGGCGGCGGCGTCTACCGCATCCATGTCGGCGGCGCGCAACCGTGCAGCGGTCGGCGAGGGGCGTGATCCGTTTGTCCATGCCAGTTTCGTGCCGCGCGCCGAAAGCCTGTTTTCCAAGGTGCAGCCGGGGGCTATCGGGTCTGTCGCGGTGCTGGTCGCATTGATCGGGGCGCTGGGGTACGGCGGCTGGTCGGTATTGCAAGAGGTGCAGCGCGTCCAACTGGCCCCCGTCAACGAAGCGCCGTCCGTGTTGGCCGAGATTGACCCCTTGGGCAACATCAAAGGTGATGCGCCCTTGGTGCGGTCCGCCCCGGAGGCGCCTGAACAGGTTGCTGTCGCTGATACAGGTGCCGACCGCGTCGTGCGCCCCGAGGCTCTGTCGGTACCCGTTATGGTGGCCCGTGATGGACCGATCGCGGCGATCAATCCCGGCGTTGTGGTGACCGAAGCGTCAAGCATCGAACTGACCGTCGCGGCTGTTGTGGCAGGCGATGTCCCGGTGCAGGTCGTGACGGCGTTGGCCCCCGGCGTGGAACTGGTCGCGGTTTGCCCCGCTTGGGTGCGGGTGTCCGCAGCCGATGGCACGGTGCTGTTTGAAAAGATATTGGATGCCGGCGAACGCTATGCCGTGCCAGCCTTGCAGCAGGCGCCGGTGTTGCGATCCGGCAATTCCGGGTCGATCTATTTCTCGGTCAACGGCAAGACTTATGGCCCTGCGGCCCCCGGCGCGCAGGTGGTCAAGAATGTGTCGTTGGCGGCGCTGTCGCTGACCGAGGCCTATGCCGAGGCGGATATCGGGGCCATGGGCGCGGCAGAGGTCAATGTGGCCGATGCATCGAACACTCCGCTGGCCAAGTGCCCATCCTGACCTGACAAGGTTGCCGTTTCACCCCGGCTGGCCTATCTAGAGGCCAAGCTGTCAGGGAGTAGATGCATGACCCATAACCCGATCCGCCCATGGCGCAATATCGAGCGGCGGGTGTCGCGGCAAATCAGGGTTGGTAAGGTTTTGGTCGGCGGCGATGCGCCGATTTCGGTGCAGACCATGACCAACACGCTGACCACCGATATCAAGGCGACGATTGAACAGATCCAGCGCTGTGCCGTGGCGGGGGCCGATATTGTGCGGGTGTCCACCCCCGATCAGGCGAGCACCCATGCCTTGCGGGAAATCGTGGCGGAAAGCCCGGTGCCGATCGTGGCGGACATCCATTTCCATTACAAACGCGCGATCGAGGCGGCCGAGGCGGGGGCCGCCTGTCTGCGCATCAACCCCGGCAACATCGGTGACGCCAAGCGGGTGCGTGATGTGGTGCAGGCGGCCAAGGATTACGGATGTTCGATCCGCATTGGCGTCAATGCCGGCAGTCTGGAAAAGCATCTGTTGGACAAGTACGGCGAGCCTTGCCCGGATGCGATGGTCGAAAGCGGGATGGATCATATCCGCCTGCTGGAGGACAATGATTTCCGCGAGTACAAGATCAGCGTCAAGGCGTCTGATGTGTTCATGGCGGCCGCGGCCTATCAACAACTGGCCAGCGTCACGGATGCGCCCATTCACTTGGGTATTACCGAGGCGGGTGGGCTGACCTCTGGCACGGTCAAGTCGGCCATCGGGTTGGGCTACCTGCTGTGGATGGGGATCGGCGACACGATCAGGGTTTCGTTGTCCGCTGACCCGGTCGAGGAGGTCAAGGTAGGCTTTGAGATTTTGAAGTCGCTGGGCCTGCGGCACCGGGGGGTCACGATCATTTCCTGCCCCAGTTGTGCGCGGCAGGGGTTTGACGTGATCAAGACCGTCTCGGCGCTGGAGGAGAGGTTGGCGCATATCACCACCAGCCTGAGCCTGTCGATCATCGGTTGTGTGGTGAATGGTCCGGGCGAGGCGTTGATGACCGATATCGGGTTCACCGGCGGCGGGGCGGGCAAGGGCATGGTCTATCTTGCGGGCAAACAGGATCATACCATGGGCAATGAGGGCATGGTCGATCACATCGTAGGATTGGTCGAAAAGAAAGCGGCCGAGATCGAGGCGGCAGAGGCCGAGGCAGAGGCAGAGGCAGCGCAGTGACGCGTCACCCGGCCATCATCCACTGGCACGAGATCGAGGAACAGGATCCCGGCTGTTTTGGTGGCACCACTGAGCCGATGGGCAAGCCTGCCTCGCTGGGTGACCATTTCGGCCTGAAAACCATTGGTATCAACCACATGCGGCTGGCACCCGGGCAACGCACATCGCTGCCGCATGCCGAAAGCCATGAGGAGGAGTTTGTCCACGTCATCGCCGGCGCGCCCGATGTCTGGCTGGACGGCGATTTGTACCGACTGAAACCTGGGGATTCGGTGGGCTTTCCTGCGGGCACCGGGCTGGCACATAGTTTCCTGAACAACACCGCCGATGAAGTGCGCCTGCTGGTGGTCGGCAACACCGATCTGGACACCAACCGCATCGTTTACCCGATCAACCCCGAACGCAAGGCATGGCGCACGGATTGGTGGCATGACGCGCCCGCGCGCAAGCTGGGGCCGCATGACGGCCTGACCGATCAGCGCCGGGCCGTGATCACGCGGGGCGCCTGAGCACACACCGTGAGGTGAGGCGTCAGCCCGCCCGCGCCTCGGCCACGATCTTGGCCATTTCGTCTTGCGGCAAATAGCCTCGCAGCATGATGTCATCGACCACAAAGGTCGGCGTGCCAGTGATGTTCAATTGGTTGGCAATTGCCTGATTTGCGCCAATGATCGCTGTCACCTCGTCTGACCCCATCTTGGCCAGCACAGGCTGCGCCTCGACCCCAAGTTTTTCGGCCAGGCGGCCAAGGGTCTGGGTGTCGGGTGTGCCGCGCAGGGCAATCAATTCATCCTGGGCCGCGATATAGGCCGCATCCCCGTGCAAGATGCGCATGGCGATGGCAAAGCGCGATGAGGCGATGGAATCGTCGCCAAGGATCGGGAATTCCTTGACCACAAACCGGATATTGCCATCGGCTGCGACCAGATCGGCCACCTCTTGCCATCCTTTGCGGCAATAGCCGCAACGATAGTCCAGAAACTCGACCACGGTGATGTCACCGTTGGGGTTGCCACCGACAAAAGAGTTGGGGTCGTTGAAGATGAAGTCGTGATTTTCCGACAGGATCATCTGGTCACGGTCAGCAGCGGTTTGCGCCTCGCGGTCCTGCAGGACGGTCATCGCCTCCATCAAAACCTCGGGATTGTCCAAGAGGTATTGCCGGACCTCGGCATGAAAGGCGGTACGTTCGGCATCCGTCATAGCGCCAAGGCCACCGCCTGTGGCGGTGCTGGCCAACAGGCCCATGGCGGTGGTCAGGGTGATCAGGGTACGGCGCATCTGGGGAACCTTTGGGCGGCTGGGCTTGACCTTGGCGGCAAGCGGGGGACTATGGGGGCGAATAATGGGGCAGGGCGATGGATAGATCAAGAAGGGGGCAGGTTGATCCCTTTATTGTGATGGATGTGGTGGCGCAGGCGGCACGGCTGGAGGCGGCAGGGCGGCATATCATTCACATGGAGGTGGGGCAGCCCGGTACAGCGGCCCCGGTGGGTGCAAGGGCCGCGCTGGTGCAGGACATGGCGCAGGCGTCCCACGGCTATACCGTGTCGCTGGGCCTGCCTGCCTTGCGGCAGGGCATCGCGGATCTGTACCGGCGCTGGTATGGCGTGGATCTGGATCCGGCGCGCGTCATTGTCACGTCAGGGTCATCGGGGGCGTTTCTGCTGGCCTTTACCGCCCTGTTTGATGCCGGCGACCGGGTCGGCATGGGAGAGCCCGGCTATCCCAGTTACCGGCAGATCTTGAAGGCACTGTCGCTGGTTCCGGTCGGCATCGCATCGCGGTTGGAAAACCGGTTGCAACCGGTGCCCGCTGATCTGAAAGGGGCCGATTTGCGCGGTTTGATCGTGGCAAGCCCTGGCAATCCGTCCGGCACGATGTTGTCACGCGGCGCCTTGGCCGATCTGATCGCTTATGCCGGTCAAAATCGGATCAGCCTGGTGTCGGACGAGATTTATCACGGGCTGCACTATGGCGAGCGGGCCGTATCGGCGTTGGAAATCAGTGACGACGTCTATGTCGTCAATTCGTTTTCCAAATACTTTAGCATGACAGGGTGGCGGGTCGGCTGGATGGTGGTGCCCGAGGATCACATTCGCACGGTCGAGCGGCTGGCGCAGAACATGTTCATCTGTGCCCCCCATGCCGCACAGGTCGTCGCACTGGCCGCGCTGGACTGTGTTGACGAGTTGGAGGGCAACCGAGCCACCTATGCCACCAATCGCCGCCTGATGTTGGAAGGCCTGCCGCTGGCCGGGTTTACCAAGATTGCACCGCCCGACGGTGCATTTTATGTTTATGCCGATGTGGCCGATCTGACGACGGATTCGGTGGCCTTTGCTGCGGAAATTCTGAACGGCGCCGGGGTGGCGGTGACGCCGGGTGTGGACTTTGACCCCAAACGCGGGGCGCAGACCTTGCGGTTTTCCTATGCGCGCGCCACATCGGATGTGATCGAGGGATTGGCGCGGCTGCAAGACTATATGGCGGCGCGCGTGGGGCGGGTCGGGGCCTCCGGCGGGGATATTTAGGGACAGATGAAACGGGTTTTTTGGGCGATTGCACTGGTTTTGTTCGGGTTGGCCGGTGCGCAAGCGCAGGATCTGACGGCGCTGGCGCGGCTGGATCCGGGCGCAAGCCATGTGCTGGATCAGGGTGGCGGGGTGGATATCACCTTGGCGCTGAGCCAGCCTGTGCCGTGGCGCGTGCGGGTGCTGGATGCGCCGCCGCGTCTGGTGATGGATTTCCGTGAAGTGGATTGGGTCGGGTTGGAGGGGATGGCGCGCGACAGTGCGGCGGTCACCAACCTGCGGGCCGGGACGTTCCGACCGGGCTGGTCGCGTCTGGTGATGGAACTGGCCATGCCGATGTTGGTCACCGAGGCTGCGATGCTGACGGGCAGTGGCGCGCAGGTCCGGGTCGTTTTGCGCCCCGCGACCGAGGCCGAATTCGTTGTCAAGGCTGCCGAGCCTGAACCTGATGGCTGGGCATTGCCCAAGGCGGCCGTGTTGCAGCCCGTGCCCCCGCGAGGAGAGGGGCCGTTGATTGTGGTTCTGGACCCCGGCCATGGCGGAATTGATCCGGGCGCCGAGCGCGACGGCACCAGCGAGGCCAAGCTGATGATGATTTTCGCCCGCACCTTGAAAGAGGTGTTGTTGCGCGACGGCGGGTTCGAGGTCGTTTTGACGCGGGAAGAGGATATCTTTGTGCCGTTGGAAACCCGGATCTCGATTGCACATCAGGCCGGTGCACAGGTTTTTGTGTCGCTGCATGCCGATGCACTGGCCGAGGGCGAGGCGGTGGGGGCGACGGTTTACACGCTGGACGACGAGGCCAGCGACAAGGCGTCGGCAACCCTGGCTGAACGGCATGACCGCAACGATCTGTTGGCTGGCGTTGATCTGCAGCAGCAAGACGATCAGGTGGTGCAGGTATTGATGGATATGGCGCGGACCGAAACCGTGCCGCGAACGGGGCGGCTGGCCGAAAGTCTGGTTGGGGCGATCCGCGGGGCCAAGATCAAGATGCATCGCAGACCGCACCAGACCGGGTCCTTTTCGGTTCTGAAATCGCCGGATATTCCGTCGGTCCTGCTGGAGCTGGGGTTCTTGTCCTCGGCCGGGGATATGGAACGGTTGTCGGATACCGAGTGGCGCCAGAACATGGCGCAGGCGATCCGTGACGGGTTGAAAGTCTGGGCCGAGGATGATGCGGCACGTGCTGCCTTGCCCTGAGGTCGTGCGCGGCTTGGCGCCTTGGGGTCAGGCATCGTTTTGACCTTTGGGCCCGGCCCCGTGTATAAGAGAGAGCAGAGTTGCAAGGACATCGGGTGTGCTGAGGTTTATCGGGTCATTTTTCGGTGCCATCTTTACGATGGTGACCATGGGCTTGCTGTTTGCGGCCCTGACGATCGGGGGCATTTTCTATATGTATTCCCGTGACTTGCCCAGTCATGAATCGCTTGCCAACTATGCTCCGCCCACGATCAGCCGAATCTATTCTGCCGAAGGGCGGATCATGGACGAATTCGCCACAGAGCGTCGTTTGTTCGTACCGATCGAGGACATTCCCGATTTGGTCAAGTTCGCCTTCATCTCGGCCGAGGACAAGCATTTCTACACCCATGGCGGCTATGACGTGGAAGGTATGGCCGCGGCTGCACGCGATGCGATCTTGTCGGCCGGACGCAATACGCGCGGTGCCTCGACGATCACGCAGCAGGTCATGAAGAATTTCCTGCTGTCGGGCGACCGGTCGGCTGAGCGCAAGGTCAAGGAGATCATCCTAGCCAGCCGGTTGGAAGAGACGCTGAGCAAGGACAAGATTCTGGAACTGTATCTGAACGAGATCTTCCTTGGTCAGAATTCCTATGGTGTGGCCGCTGCGGCCCAGACCTATTTCAACAAACCGCTGGCCGATCTGACCCCGCATGAGGCGGCGACCTTGGCCGCCATGCCCAAAGCGCCGTCCGATTTTCACCCTGTGCGGAACAAGGAACGCCTGCTGGAACGGCGCAACTATGTGCTGCGCGAGATGTTGCAGAATGGCTATCTGGATGAGGCAACCTATCAGAGCGAAAAGGGCGCCTTGCTGCAATCAGTGCAGAACGGCGATTTTCCAGCCTATCGCAACATCCTGCCGCCGCGTGATTATTTCACCGACGAAATTCGGCGCCAGTTGTCGGGCACCTTTGGTGAGAATGAGTTTTTTGCCGGTGGCCTGTCGATCCGCGCGACGCAAGACCCCGAATTGCAAAGTCTGGCGGCCACCGCCCTGCGCAATGGGTTGGAAAAATATGACCGGTCGCAGGGAGTGTGGCGCGGTACCGGACTGGTTATGCCGGCGGAACAGATGGCCAATTGGCGCGATGCGCTGTCCGATATTCAGGGCCTGCCGCGCGATGTCGAGGGTTGGTATGTCGCCGTGGTGTTGGAACTGGGCGAGGATATGGCCCGGTTGGGGATTGAAGGGATCGACGACGGGGTCGACACCACCTTGCCTGCCAAGGATGTGACTTGGGCGCGCAAGCGCAATGCTGACGGCACTTTGGCCCAAAAGGCAAAGGTGCCGGGTGATCTGGTGGCTGTGGGCGATGTCGTGATGGTGCGCGCGGTCACCAACGATGAGGATGGCGCGTTTGAACGCTGGTCGCTGCGGCAGGTGCCCGAGGTGCAGGGTGGGTTCATGGCGATGGACGTGAACACGGGCCGCGTGATCGCCATGCAAGGCGGCTTCAGTTATCAGGATTCGGTGTTCAACCGCGCCACGCAGGCACTGCGCCAGCCTGGGTCGAGTTTCAAGCCGTTCGTCTATGCGGCGGCACTGGACAGTGGCTTTACGCCCGCCTCGATCATCATTGACGCCCCGATCGAGATCGACACGCCGCAGGGTCTGTGGACGCCCAAGAACGCGACCAACAAATTTTATGGGCCTACGCCGATGCGGACGGGGATCGAGCAAAGCCGGAACCTGATGACCATTCGGATTGCACAAGAGGTCAGCATGGAGACCGTGGGCGGCTATGCCGAACGGTTCGGGGTTTATGACAAGCTGCAGCCCGTGCTGGCCAATTCACTGGGGTCGCAGGAAACCACGTTGTTCAAGATGGTGGCCGCCTATGCGATGTTTGCCAATGGCGGTGAGCGGGTCGAGCCGACCTTGGTGGACCGGGTGCAGGACCGCTATGGCAAGACGATTTACCGGCATGACACGCGGACCTGTTCGGATTGCAGCAGCGATGTGTTGCCCGAAGGTGCAGGGGTGACATTGGTGTCAAACCGCGAACGTGTGATGAATGCGATCACCGCCTATCAGTTGACCTCGATGCTGGAGGGGGCCATCACGCGCGGGTCGGGGTCGGGGGTCGATTTGACCGTGCCCGTTGCGGGCAAGACCGGGACGACCAATGACGCCAAGGATGTCTGGTTCGTAGGGTTCACCAGCACCATTGCTGCGGGCTGCTACATGGGCTTTGACACGCCGCGGACGCTGGGCGAGGGCGCCTTTGGTGGAACGCTGTGCGTGCCGATTTTTCAGGCCTTTATGGAGGAGGCGGTGAAACGGTTTGGCGGATCGGCGTTCAAGGTGCCTCCGGGTGGCCATTTCATCAACATCGACCGCTATACTGGTGCGCAATTGCCGGACGGGGCGACAGGGGAAAATGTGCAGCCCGAATATTTCCGCGATGGCGAGGAGCCGGTGTTTGGTCTGGGCGCGCTGGTTGATGGTGGTTTTGGCATGGGGCAAGACCTGCCGCTGTTTGCCACGGGCGAAAGCGAAAGTTTCCAGGTCGAGACGGTGACCACATCGGATGGTGCGACCAAGGCAGTGCCCAAGAAGGCGACCTTTGGCACGCTGTCGTCGGGTGGGTTGTACTGAACACGCGCGGAAGATGGGCGAATCGCCCATCCTACAAGAGGAATGTCCCGCCCATTGCCCTTGTCGTTTCATGCGTATCCGGCTACATCCGGCGCCTGAGTTAGAAGGGGATTTCCACAATGCGCGCTGAAACGCAAAACCATGTCGATGCGATCGCCAGGTCGCTGAAACTGTTGGGCCAGCGCATGGACATCGTCACCGCACCGCACCGGTTGGAGAAGTTCAACGCCCATCTGGAGGCGCCGGACCTGTGGAACGACCCTGCCAAGGCCCAGGGCCTGATGCGCGAACGGCAGGCCCTGCTGGATGCCTTGTCGACCTACAGGCTGATCGAGAGCGGATTGAACGACAATGTCGAGTTGATCGAACTGGGTGAGGCCGAGGGCGACGCCGAGATTGTCAGCGATGCCGAGGCCGCGCTGAAGGCCATGGTGGAACTAGCGGCTGCCAAGGAATTGGAGGCTTTGCTGGATGGCGAGGCGGACAGCAATGACACCTTCCTTGAAATCAACGCAGGGGCCGGGGGCACCGAAAGCTGTGACTGGGCCAGCATGTTGGCCCGGATGTATGTGCGTTGGGCCGAAAAGA
The DNA here is from genome assembly GCA_031384005.1 of Rhodobacterales bacterium. Classification (GTDB taxonomy): domain Bacteria; phylum Pseudomonadota; class Alphaproteobacteria; order Rhodobacterales; family Rhodobacteraceae; genus Stagnihabitans. The sequence goes on from JANNAF010000104.1 coordinate 12,189, forward strand.
AGGGCTACACCGTCGAGTTGCAGTCAGAGACGCCGGGTGAAGAGGCCGGGATCCGGTCAGTTGCCTATAAGGTGTCGGGGCACAATGCCTATGGTTGGCTGAAATCGGAATCGGGCGTTCACCGTCTGGTGCGGATCAGTCCTTATGACAGTGCGGCGCGGCGGCACACGTCGTTCAGTTCGGTCTGGGTCTATCCTGTGGTTGATGACAACATCGAGATTGACGTGCAGGACAAGGACATTCGCATCGACACCTATCGGTCTTCGGGGGCCGGTGGCCAGCACGTCAACAAGACCGACTCGGCGGTGCGGATCACGCACTTTCCATCCGGGATCGTGGTGACCAGTTCGGAAAAGTCACAACACCAGAACCGTGACATCGCCATGAAGGCGCTGAAATCGCGGCTGTATCAGATGGAATTGGACAAGCGCAACGCCGCCACGCTGGAGGCGCATGAAAGCAAGGGCGAGGCGGGGTGGGGCAACCAGATCCGGTCCTATGTTCTGCAGCCCTATCAGATGGTCAAGGATCTGCGCACCAGCGTCGAGACCAGTGATACCGGCGGTGTGCTGGACGGTGATCTGGACCGGTTCATGGCCGCCACTTTGGCGATGGATGTGGCGGGCAAGAGCCGCGCCGAGGCCAATTCCGAAGATTGAGACCGACGGATTTATCGCTTGGGGTTGCCTTGGCCTGGGCCTAATCTGACCTGACTGGGGGAGGGCGGGTTATGGTCGATGTGGCGGAACCTGTGCGGGTCGAGGCGTTGGCGGCGGATGCCACCGATCTGAGCCATGCCTTGCGGGCGGGGTGGCGTGATGTGCGGCGCGCGCCCTTGCTGGGGGCGGCCTTTGCATTGGTCTATGTCTTGGGCGGCTGGGTCATGTTGGCGGCCGTCACAGCACAGGGGCAAGTGTGGTGGATGATCCCGGCCATGGCGGGGTTCCCGATCCTTGGGCCGTTCGTGGCCGTCGGGTTTTATGACATCAGCCGACGGTTGGAGCAGGGCGAGCCCCTTGTGATGCGCGAGGTCATGGGTGTGATCTGGCGGGAAAAGAACCGTCAGATTCCGATGATGTCGGCAGTGATTGTCGTCTTCTTTCTGTTCTGGAACTTTTTAAGCCATATGATCTTTGCCCTGTTTCTGGGCAATGCGACGCTGACCAATGTCAGCAGTTCGCTGGATGTGTTTTTGACCACGCAGGGGCTGTTGATGTTGGCGGTGGGAACGCTGGTTGGCGCGGTGTTTGCGGGGCTGCTGTTTGCCCTGACCGTGGTCAGCCTGCCGCTGATGATGGACCGCGAGGTGGATTTCATGACGGCGATGCTGACCTCGTTTGCCTGTGTGCGGGCGAGCCCTTTGGTCATGCTGGGCTGGGGCGGCCTGATCGCGGCGGCCCTGGGGGTCAGCATGGCAACCGGGTTTCTGGGGCTGTTTGTGGTGCTGCCGCTGTTTGGTCATGCCTCGTGGCATTTGTATCGCCGGGTGGTGGCCTGACATCTGTCCACGCGTGGGACATTGCAAAAGTCATTGCAGAACAGTGGGTTGCGTTTCAAAATTAACCTGGTGTTAACAAAACAAAAAGGCGCGCAAAGCATGCGCACCCTATGTGGTCGTGATTACGGGTGCGCTGTTGCGCACCCGTAAGGGCGTGGGGTATTACGCGCCTTCGCTGGAGGCGGCGGGCGGCGGCAAAGCGGTGCGGCCGGTGGCCAGCGGGTCCTCTTGCCGTTGCACGGAGCCTTCGAAGTGGGCCCCGGACTCGATGGCGATGGTCTTGTGGATTATGTCACCTTCGACCCGCGCAGACGAGGTCAGACGGACCTTGAGGCCCCGCACCTTGCCGATCACGCGGCCATTGACGACGATATCATCGGCAACGATTTCACCGCGGATCGTAGCACTTTCGCCGACGGTCAGCAGATGGGCGCGGATGTCACCCTCGACGGTGCCTTCGACCTGAATGTCACCGCTGGTGCGCAGGTTGCCCACCACGGTCAGATCGGACGACAGGATCGACACGCCGGCCTTGCCTTTGTTGGTCGGGGTGAAGTCCATCGACGGTTTGGTCACAGGTGCCTCCGGGGCCTTGGGTTTATCGCCTTCGCCCGACTTGGGACCAGGTTCGTTGATACGGCTTTTAGAAAACATTGTTCGCTGCCCTTATGAAGGTCATCGGATTGACGGCTGATCCGTTGATGCGGACCTCGTAGTGAAGATGCGTGCCAGTGGATCGGCCCGAATTGCCCATATCACCGATCCGTTCGCCACGCGACACTTTTTGACCAACCTCGACCCGGATCTGCGACAAGTGGCCGTAGCGGGTTTCGATGCCGTAGGCGTGCTTGATTTTTATGAGGCGGCCATAGCCACTGGACCAGCCAGCAACGATGATCGTGCCGTCTGCCGGCGCATATATCGGTGATCCATAGTCACCGGCGAAATCCTCGCCCTCATGCATGCGACCACTGCCGTTGAACGGATCGCTGCGGCGCCCGAAACTGGAGGTGTTGCGGTACGGAGTTTTCAGCGGCATTGCGAAGGGTAGTTTGAAGGCGGCAAGGCGGTACAGGTTGATCGTGTCCAGCCCGGCCAGAATGGCATTGGCACGGGTCTCGTCGGGGCTGCCGGACAGACCCATGGTCGAGAACGATATGGGCGACAGGGGCCCACCTTGGCCGGAATAGCCGGAACGGACCGAATCCAGCAGTTCTTCGGTGTTCAGACCCGCATCCCGGAACATCTTTTCCAAGGGTTCGACCGATACGGTCAGCGCCTCTTCCAACTTGGTGAAGATCACCGCATTGCGGGCCTCAAGTTCAGCTTTGCGGCGGGCGAGGTCGTCGGTTGCCAGTTCGGCGCGGGCCACCTCGGCCTGTTTCGCGTCGCGGTCGCGGGCAGTGTCGGACAGGGCGGCGGTGATCATGTCCAGCGTGATTTCGGTGTCACGGATCCGGCCTGCGTCCGAGGTGGTGACCCCGGTTTGCGCAGTCAGGGCCGCAGCCATGCGCAAACTGTCGGCACGGGCGGCGTCGCGTTCCTGTATGGTGCGGCGCAGGGTGTTTTGAATGACGTCAATCCCGGTTTCCAGCTCGCGGCGGCCATCTTCGGATGAAAGCAGGCGTTCCTGCATGTCCGATACTTCCTTGAGCGCAATGCTGAAGCGGTCCTGAGCGCCGGCCGCCTCGCCCACACGCAGGTCGCGGTCATCGGACAGGGCGGACAAGCGTTCCTCGTACAGCGCGGTCTGACGTTGGATCTGGTCGCGCGACGACCCCGAGGTGACGAAATCCATCATCAGGATGGCCGTGGCGAACACGGTCCAGCACAGGGTCAGGCCCGCAACGGTGGCGCCCACGGCCTGCGTCATCGGGCGCAGGCGGATAAAGCGGGTTGTGGTGTCGGATTTCAAAAACAGACGCTGTTCGGGAAAGTAGCGTTCCAGCGTCAGGTTCATCCGATAGGCAAGGCGCATGAGCACGTGGGGATATTCCGGTGTGTTGCGGGACAGGGGGTAAATACGTCTGCCCCCTTGTTGCCAAAAATCCGGCGGGCGCTGGCCATGTGATTAACCAGCGCGTTGCAACCCTGCAACAAGTTTGGGCGAAAGGTTCCAAAGGGCTGCGAAAATCCGCCGGGCATCGGCGGGTTTTTGCCGATCAGGGCAGGACCTGCGCGTCCGGTTCGGTCAGTGGCCAATAAAAGTCGGGGGGGATGCCGGCCTCGGCCCGCTTTTCCTCATTGAAGGGGGGTTTGAGGAGGCCGTGGAAATAGCGGCGCACCAGATCGTGAAAGGCATCCTTGGGGTCAAGGTCGCGTTTGCCACACAACCAGTTGAACCATTTGGAGCCATAAGCGACATGGGCCACTTCCTCGGCATAGATGGTTTGCAGGGCGGCAAGCGACTGGGTGTCATTTGCGGTGCGAAAAATTTCGATCATGCCGGGGGTGACGTCCAGTCCCCGCGCCTCCAGAACCATGGGCACGACGGCAAGGCGGCCGATCAGGTCATGGGCCGTATCGGACGCCGCCTGCCACATGGTGGCATGGGCGGGCATGGCGCCATAGTGCGAGTCCAGCGCCTCCAGACAATCGCAGATCAGGTTGAAATGCTTTGCCTCGTCATCTGCCGCCCGGACCCAGTCGTCATAAAAGCCCAGCGGCATGGGGGTGGCGGTAAAACGGGCGATGATGTCCCAGTGCAGATCGACCGCGTTCAGTTCGATATGGGCGACCGCGTGCAACAGGGCGATGCGCCCGGTGGGGGACCCGGGGCGGCGGCGCGGCATGTCGCGCGGGGCCAGCAGTTCAGGTTTGGCCGGGCGGGCGGGGGTGTCGGGCGGGATCGCCGTACCAATGGGCAGCGGTGTGCCTGCAGCCCGGCTGGCCCGCCAGGTTGCGGCATGGGCATGGGCCAGCGCCGTCTTGGCGCGGCCATCCGCCGTGGTCAGCACCTGTACCGCCATTTCGGCAAGGGAGGTCATCGGGTGGTCCGCAGGTAGGCCAGCACCTCGGCGGCGTGATCTTTGACGCGGTCGACCTTCCAGATCTTGGCCAGCGTGCCGGTGCCGTCGATCACAAAGGTTTGGCGCAACACGCCTTGCACCAGTTTGCCAAAGAACAGCTTTTCGCCAAAAGCGCCCCATTCCTCCATCATCGGGCTGTCCTTGGCCGAGAGCAGCGGCAGGGTGATGCCCATTTTGGCGCGAAACTTGTCATGTTTGGCGACGGAATCCTTGGACAGGCCCAGCACGGTGACGCCGATCGCCTGAAAGTCTGCTGCCAAGGCATTGAATTCCATGACTTCGTTGGTGCACGAGGGGGTGCCGTCGGCGCCATAGGCAAAGATCACGACAGTCCCCGGGCGCAGGGCGGACAGGGTCACAAGGCTGCCGCCGTCGCGCGGCAGGGCAAAGTCGGGGGCGGGGTGGCCTTCGGCAATCATGGGCGGCTCCTTGCTTTTTGATCAGACGCATCTTTGCGTTCTAGTTGCCTTTGTTCAAAGATAAAGGCAACGACACAGGTGGAACTGATCAGGCAGGCGAAAGGGCGGCAATGGCTTTGGCAGACAGTGGGGAGGAGGCGGGCCCTGCACCGATTGCCCCGGAGGCCGCAGCCAAACCGGCGGGGCGGGGACCGCGTCGGCGCGGCTCTGGTCTGGGGGGGCGGTTGGTTCTGGTGCTGCTGGTGTGCGGCGTGTTCGCGGCTGGCTATGCGCTGGTCGGACGGCCTGTCAGTTTGCCGGTCTGGGCCGTGGCCGAGATTGAACAGCGTCTGAACCGGGCGGTCGATCAGGTGTTGCCGCAGGGCGCGGTGGCGGTGGGCGGAATAGCGGTCATGCTGGGCCACGACGGCGTGCCGCATCTGCAGATGGAGGATGTGCGGCTGTTGAAGCCGGGGGGCGCGTCGCTGCTGACGTTGCCTGATGTGCGGGTCAGTCTGGACGGCGACCGGCTGCTGGCGGGCGATGTGCAGGTGACCACGGTGCATGTCGTGGGCGCGCGTATTGCGGTGCGGCGCGACCGTGAGGGGCATTTCGATCTGGATTTCGGCGGCGAGGTTCAGGGCCCGCAGATCGACAGTTTGCCCGCGCTGTTTGACGCCGCCGACAGGGTTTTCGCCAAGCCCGCCTTTGCCCATCTGACCGGGATCACGTTGGAGGCGTTGTCGCTGTCGCTGACCGATCTGCGCGAGGGGCGGACATGGGAGGTGGGCGATGGCCGTCTGACCATCGACAACCGCCCCGGCGAAGTGGCGGCGGAACTGGGCATGTCATTGGTAGCGGGCGGGGCAGCCCCGTCGCGTGCCGTGTTGACCGTGGTGTCGGCCAAGGGGGCGGGGTCGGCGCGGATCACGGCGCAGGTCGATCAGGTTGCGGCGCGCGATCTGGCGGCGCAAACCGCACTTTTGGGGTTTCTGTCCGTGCTGGATGCACCGATTTCGGGCCAGATTGCCGCTACGGTGGACACATCGGGGATACAGGCGCTATCGGGGCGGTTGGATCTGGGGGCGGGGGCGTTGCAGCCGTTGGACACGACCACGCCCATTGACTTTGATCAGGTTGGCATCGGGCTGGGCTATGATCCCGCAGCGGGCCGCATCCTGTTGACAGAACTGTCGGTGCAAAGCCCAACCTTGCGGATCAAGGCGGCGGGTCGTGCCTATATGGTCGATGCGGCGGGCGCGCCGATTACGGGGGCGCTGTCAGGGCGCAGGCCGGATGCCTTTTTGGGGCAGATGGCGATTTCGGGGCTGGCGGTGGACCCGGCGGGATTGTTTGAAAAACCGGTGACCTATTCGCAAGGTGCGGTCGATCTGCGGCTGCAACTGGACCCGTTCGTGCTGGATCTGGGCCAGCTGACCCTGACCGAGGGCAGCCAGACCCTGACCGCCAGGGGCCAGTTGGCCGCCGATGCCGCGGGCTGGCGGACATCGGTCGATGTGGCAGTCAGCGCGGTGCCGCTTGAGGGGTTGCTGGCGCTGTGGCCGGTGCGGCTGGTGCCCAAGACACGCGCATGGATCGCCACCAATGTCCGCAACGCGGTTTTGAACAACGTCAAGGTCGCGGTCCGCCTGAAACCGGGGGCCGCGCCGATTGTTGATCTGGGGTACAGTTTCACCAATGCCGATTTGAAATTCATGACGCAGATGCCGCAGATCACCGGGGCAGACGGCTATTCCACCATCGTCGGGCCGACCTATACGCTGGTCATGACCAAGGGTCGCATGACGCCGCCCGAGGGCGGTGTGGTCGATGTGGCGGGCACGGTCGTGACGGTGCCCAACATCACCGTTTATCCGGCACGGGCCGAGGTGCAGATCAGCGCCACCGCGCCCCTAACGGCGATGCTGTCGCTGTTGGATCAACCGCCGTTCAATTACCTGCAAAAGGCGGCGCAACCGGTTGGTTTGGGCAGCGGTCTGGCACGGGTTCGCGCCTCGGTTTCGGTGCCGCTGGTGGCCAAGATTGGCTACGGCGATGTCATCTTTGACGTTTCGGCCCAGGTCACCGATTTTGCGTCCAGCCTTGTGGTGCCGGGGCGACAGGTCACGGCGCCCTTGTTGCAGGTGCGGGCCGATCCGGGTGGCATGACCATCGCGGGGCCGGGCCTGATCGGGGTGGTACCCTTTGATGTGACCTTTGCCCAAGCCTTTGGCCTGATCGCCACCCCGGCCCGGATCGAGGGAAGCGTGACCCTGTCCCAAGCGGCGGTCGAGGAGTTTGGCCTTGGTCTGCCGCGCAGCATGGTGTCGGGCGAGGGGGCGGGGCAGGTGGTGATCGACCTGCCCAAAGGGGAAACCGGGCGGCTGCGCCTGACCTCCGATCTGCGCGGGATCACACTGGCGATACCAGAGTTGGGCTGGCGCAAGGGGGCCGGGGCGGCGGGGCGGTTGGAAGCCGAGGTGGCGCTGGGCCCAGTGCCGCAGGTCAACCGGGTTGCGATCAGCGGGGCGGGATTGGACGCGACCGGACAGGTCAGGCTGCGCAGCAATGGCACGCTGGATGTGGCCGAGTTTGCGCAGGTCACCTTGGGTGGCTGGCTGGACGGGGCCGTCACCATCACCGGGCGCGGTGCGCGCGCCGTGGGGCTGGCCGTCACATCGGGCACCATCGATATCCGCCGTTTCCCCGAAAAACGCGGGGCATCTGGGTCGGCGGATGGCAGTCCGATTTCGATCAGGCTGGACGCGCTGCGGGTCACCGATGGCATTCGTCTGACCGGGTTTCGCGGTGATTTCGCCTTGGGTGGTGGGTTCAACGGCGAATTTTCGGGCCGCATCAACGGCAAGACCCCGATCACGGGCACTGTGGTGCCCAGCCCGAATGGCACGGCGGTGCGCGTGGTGTCGGACGATGCCGGGGCGGTCATGCAATCGGCGGGGCTGTTTTCCAGCGCCTATGGCGGGACGCTGGATTTGACGCTGATCCCACGACAAACCTCGGGTCATTATGACGGGACGGCGCGGATTGCGAACCTTGCCGTCCGGTACGGATCGGTCATGGCCGATTTGCTGAGTGCCATTTCGATTGTCGGGTTGCTGGATCAGTTGAACGGCGACGGTATTCTGTTCGCCGAGGCGCAGGCCCAATTCCTGTTGACGCCAAATGCGGTCGATGTGCGCAGCGGGTCTGCGGTGGGCGCGTCGATGGGCGTGTCGCTGGAGGGGGTTTACAATTCCGACACGTCGCAACTGGACATGCGGGGCGTTGTGTCGCCGATTTATCTGTTGAACGGAATCGGTTCGATCCTGACGCGCAAGGGCGAGGGTTTGTTCGGCTTTGCCTACCGGTTGCGCGGGACGGCCGAGGTGCCGGATGTCAAGGTGAACCCGTTGTCCATCCTGACGCCCGGCATGTTTCGCGACCTGTTCCGCGCCCCACCCCCCACCCTGAACGGAGGCGGTTGATGAAACTGTCGGATTTCGATTTTGATCTGCCCGAGGGGTTGATCGCCACCAGGCCCGCGCGCCCGCGCACCGCGGCGCGGTTGCTGTTGGCCGAGGGCGACAGCATCCGCGATCTGCATATTGGTGATTTGGTCGATGTGTTCCGCCCCGGTGACCGGTTGATCCTGAACAACACGCGGGTCATCCCGGCGCGGCTGTTCGGCACAAGGGCGCGCGGCGAAACCGAGGCCCGCATCGAGGTGACCTTGCTGGAGCCTGTACCGCAAGGCTGGCGTGCATTGGCCAAGCCGCTGCGCAAGGTCGCGGTGGGCGAGGTGATCCGGTTTTCGGACGCGCTGTCAGCGCAGGTGATATCCAAGGGTGACGGCGATCTGGTGCTGGGGTTCAACCTAGTGGGGGACGATTTTGACGCGGCGCTGAACGACGCGGGGTCCATGCCCCTGCCGCCCTATATCGCCGCCATACGTCCCGCCGATGCGCAGGATCTGGTGGATTATCAGACCGTCTGGGCCAAATCCGCCGGGGCCGTGGCTGCGCCCACGGCGTCCTTGCATTTCGATGATGCGTTGCTGGCGGCATTGGCGGCCATGGGCGTCAATTTCACCGAGGTCACGCTGCATGTTGGTGCCGGGACCTTTTTGCCGGTCAAGGTCGAGGATGTGACAACCCACCGGATGCATGCCGAATGGGGCGAGGTGACCGCAGAGGCGGCAGAGGAGATCAATGCAACCAAGGCGGCTGGTGGCCGGGTGATCCCGGTGGGCACCACCGCGTTGCGTCTGATCGAGACGGCGGCCAGTTCGGGGCGGGTCGAGCCTTGGGTCGGGCCGACCGGTATCTTTATCTATCCCGGGTATCAGTTCCGCGTGACAGATGCGTTGATGACCAATTTCCATCTGCCAAAGTCGACTTTGCTGATGCTGGTGTCGGCTTTGATGGGGGTCGAACGGATGCGGGCGGTTTATGATCATGCTGTGGGGCAGGGGTACCGGTTCTTTTCGTACGGTGATGCGTCCTTGCTGATACCGCCGGGGGAGTTTCACACCCCCCCGGACCCCTCCGTGGGATATTTAGGGACAGATGATGCAAAATTTTAGTCAAATTGCAGGGGTTTGAGGCGTGATCAAGGTTTTGGTGCAGTCGTGGCCGTTGTTGTTGGGTGTCATGTTGCTGATGGTGGGCAACGGGGTTCAGGGGTCCTTGCTGGGCATCCGGGGGGCGATGGAGGGGTTTTCGACATTCGAATTGTCGATCGTCATGTCGGCCTATTTTCTGGGGTTTCTGGGTGGATCACGGCTGGCGCCGGGGATGATCCGGCGGGTGGGCCATGTGCGGGTGTTCTCGGCGCTGGGGTCGATGATTTCGGCGGTTCTTATCCTGTATCCGTTGCTGCTGGATTGGGTGTCGTGGTCGTTGATGCGGGTGCTGATCGGCTTTTGCTTTTCGGGCATCTATATCACGGCCGAAAGCTGGTTGAACAACACCGCCACGAATGAGACGCGTGGCAAGACGCTGTCGACCTATATGATCGTTCAGATGCTGGGGATCATCGTCAGCCAGGGCCTGCTGTCGCTGGGTGATCCCAGCGGCTATGGCCTGTTCATCATCCCATCGGTGCTGGTATCGCTGGCGTTCATGCCGCTGTTGTTGGCGGATGTGCCGGCCCCTACCTTTGACAGCATTGCGCCGATGAGTTTTTCGCGCATTTTTGTAACCTCTCCGCTGGGCTGTGTCGGGATGCTGATGACGGGGGGGATTTATGCGGGGATGTTCGGCATGGCCTCGGTCTGGGGGGCCAAGGAGGCGTTGACCATCGCGCAGATCGCGGCCTTTGGCGCGGCGCTTTATGTGGGCGGGTTGGTGTTGCAATATCCCGTAGGTTATTTGTCGGACCGGGTCGACCGGCGCGCGCTGATCATGTGGATGTCGGCGCTGGGTGCGGTGGTGATGGGGGTGGCGACGGTGGTCGAATTGCCGTTCACCGCCATACTGGTGGTGGCGCTGTTGTTGGGTGGAACGATCAACCCGCTCTATTCATTGCTGATTGCCCACACCAATGACTTTTTGACCAAAGAGGAGATGCCCGCTGCATCGGCCCGGTTGATTTTCCTGAATGGGTTCGGGGCCATCTTTGGGCCACTGGCGTCGGGGTATCTGATGCAGGTCATGGGTGCGCCCGGCTATTTCCTGTTCCTTGCGATCTTGTTTGCGGGCCTTGCGGGGTATGCGCTGTGGCGGATGTCGCGGCGGGCCGGGCCGCTGGAGCATGGCAGTTATTCGGGCCTGACGCCGACCGCGTCGTCATTGGCCGTAGGGGCGGTGCTGGAAAACGATGGCCGCCGTTAAGGTTGCGGCACCGGGTGTTACCTGTCAGGCTGGAGGCATGAATGATGCCATAAGGTTCGCCGCGGCCCTGCGCGGCCTGTCTTGGGGCAAGGGGAGGGACGCATGGCGGATCCGGTTGAAATCCTGGACTATTGGTTGGGCGAGGTTGGCGAGGCGGGCTGGTTTCTGGGCGGCGAAGATCTGGACGCCGAAATCAGTGACCGCTTTGCCGAGATGTGGCAGGCCGCCCATGATGACGGGTTGGAGCATTGGGTCGAGGGGGCGGCAGCGACGCTGGCCTATCTGGTGCTGTGCGATCAGATGTCGCGCAACATGCACCGCGGATCACCCCTGGCCTTTGCCACGGACACGCGGGCATTGGCGGCTGCGCGGCGGGCGATCGATGCGGGTTGGGACATGGATGTTCCCGAACCCGAGCGGATGTTTTTCTATCTGCCCTTTGAACATTCTGAGGATCCGGCCGATCAGGTCCAGTCGGTACGCCTGATGCAAGAACGCCTGCCATTGGACCCGACGATGGAGCTGCACGCAAGGGCACACCAAGAGATCATTGCCCGCTTTGGCCGGTTTCCCTATCGCAATGCAGCCCTTGGTCGCAGCAGCACCGCGCTGGAAGAGGTATTCATGGCCGAGGGCGGTTACGCTGCGGTGGTTGAACATCTGCGTGCCAGCCATGCAAAACCTGCATAGGGCCACGGCGTTCCCTTGGTTGCTTGGGTCTGCCAAGTAGTTTAAGGGCAAACTACTTGTAAACGGGGAGGCGACAATGGCGGCTGCAAGCTTTGACGTGGTGGTGATCGGGTCGGGTCCCGGTGGCTATGTGGCAGCGATCCGGGCCAGCCAACTGGGGCTGAAGGTTGCGATTGTCGAACGCGAAAATCTGGGCGGCATCTGCTTGAACTGGGGCTGTATCCCGACCAAGGCGATGCTGCGGTCGGCCGAGGTGTTTCATCTGATGCACCGCGCCAAGGAGTTTGGCCTGTCAGTCACCGGCGTTTCTTTTGATCTGCCCGCCGTGGTGGCGCGGTCGCGCGGTGTGGCCAAGCAATTGTCGAGTGGCATCGGCCATCTGATGAAAAAGAACAAGGTCACGGTGTTTATGGGCACGGCCACGGTGGTCAAGCCGGGCGTCGTGTCGGTCAAGGGCGACAAGGGCACGGATGAGTTGTCGGCCAAGTCGATCATTCTGGCTACGGGTGCGCGGGCGCGCGAATTGCCCGGGCTGGAGGCGGACGGCGATCTGGTCTGGACCTATCGCCATGCGCTGCAACCCTTACGGATGCCCAAAAAGCTGCTGGTCATCGGGTCGGGTGCCATCGGAATCGAATTTGCCAGCTTCTTTAACACTCTGGGCGCGGATACGACCGTTGTCGAGGTGATGGACCGGGTGTTGCCGGTTGAAGATGCCGAAATCAGCGCCTTTGCCAAGAAGGCGTTTGTGAAGCAGGGAATGAAGATCCTGGAGAAAACCACGGTCAAGAAACTGGACCGGTCGCCGGGTAAGGTTGTGGCGCATCTGGAGTCTGCTTCGGGCACCGTCACCCAAGAGTTTGATACCGTGATTTCGGCTGTCGGCATTGTGGGCAATGTCGAAGGGTTGGGGTTGGAGGCGCTGGGCGTCAAGGTTGACCGGACCCATGTTGTGACGGACGAGTTTTGCCGGACCGGCGTGCCCGGCCTTTACGCCATTGGCGATATCGCAGGCGCACCGTGGTTGGCACATAAGGCCAGCCATGAGGGCGTGATGGTGGCTGAACTGATCGCGGGCGGCCATCCGCATCCCATCAAGCCCGGCTCGATTGCCGGATGCACCTATTGCCATCCGCAGGTGGCGTCGGTCGGCATGACCGAGGCCCGCGCCAAAGAGGCCGGGTACGAGGTGAAGGTCGGCCGGTTCCCCTTTATCGGCAACGGCAAGGCGATTGCGCTGGGCGAGGCCGAGGGCATGGTCAAGACCGTGTTTGACGCCAAGACCGGGGAGCTGCTGGGCGCGCACATGATTGGGGCCGAGGTGACCGAACTGATTCAGGGCTATGTCATCGGGCGCAGTCTGGAGACGACGGAAGAGGACCTGATGAACACCGTCTTCCCGCATCCGACCCTGTCCGAGATGATGCACGAGTCTGTTCTGGACGCCTACGACCGCGCGTTGCACATCTAGGTCATGATTTTTCGGCGAAAAATCGAGGGTGAATAGAAGGCGGATCAGATGCGTTCCACTGTGACGGTCATCTGCATCTGGTTGGTCAGTCTTGGGGCGGCGGCGCAGTTTGGCAAGTTTGCCGTGCTGTTTGACCGGGTGGCTGCGGCCTACCCGGGGCAGGCCGCGCCGATGATTGGGCTGATCGTGTCCACTGTGGGGTTTGCCGGGTTGATCTTTGGCACCACGGCGGGAATTTTCATATCCAGCCTTGGGTATCGGCGGGTGGTGATCATTGCGCTGGTGGCCGGCGCGACGGTTTCGGCCGTCGAGGCGCTGATGCCGCCGGTACCGGTGATGTTGGTCTTGCGGGCCCTTGAGGGGGTGTCGCATCTGGCCTTGGTGGTGTCGGCCCCGGTCTTGACGGCGCAATTGGCCAGCCCACGGTGGCAGGCGGCGGCGATGACGTTGTATTCATCATTTTTTGCGGTGTCCTTTGCTGTCTTGGGCTATGTTGGGCCCCGGTTGGCTGATATGGCCGGGTTGCCTGCGGTGTATTTGGCGCATGGTGGTTATTTGTTGGCTGGGGCGGCGGTGATGGCGCTGCTGTTGCCTGCGGACAAACGGGCACCGATGCCCCGGCTTGGGGCGCGGTCGCTGATGGCCAGTCATATCCAGATTTATTCCAACCCGCGCGAGGCGGCCCCGGCTTTTGGATTTGTCTGCTATACCGCCACCTTTGTCGCCTTTCTGACGCTGATGCCACAGCAGTTTCTGGGGCGACCGGAACAGGTGATATTGGCGACCTATATGCCGCTGGTCAGCGTTTTGGCGTCGTTGACGTTGGGGGTTTGGGGTTTGGGGCGGGTCAGTGCCGTGCGGATGGTGCAGTTGGGATTTGCCGTATCGCTGGTGTTCGTGGGGTTGCTGTGGCTGGCATGGGGGCAGGCGACGGCCACCGTTCTGGCGGCTTTTGGTGTCGCGGGGGCGCTGGGTCTGGTGCAAAGCGCGTCATTTGCCGCAATCCCGCAGTTGAACCCCGATCCTGCCGCACGGGCGCGGGCGGCCGGGGCAATAGCGCAACTGGGCAATGTCGGCACGACCCTTGGCACGCCGATTCTGGTCTGGTTGATTGCGCAGGCCGGGGTGACGGGGCTTGCTGTTTTCCTTGGGGTTTTTGGCTGCATCGGTATTGCTGTCCACAGCCAGCAAGCCCGTCGTCGCCTTACTTGCTGACCCTGCCACCGGCATTGGCCCAGTCATGGATCGTGCCGATGTTATGGGCGTCGTAGCCAAGTTTTTTCAACGATTGAACCGCAGCCCCGGACCGCATCCCAGATGCGCAGTAGACCGCTACCGGTTTGGCCAGATCCAGACCCTTGGCGCAATCGGGCGCCTTGGGGTCGGCCTTGATCGGGATCAACGCAAGCGGGATATGCAGGGCGCCCTGCGCCTTGCCCGAGGCGGCGATTTCTGCGGCTTCACGGACGTCGATCACGGTGATTTCCCCAGAATTGCCACCGGCTACGGCATCGGCCACGGTCAGGCGCGGGGTGGTGGGGGTGGTGCGTGAAAAGTTGAGCATAACGGGTTTCCTTGTTGCTGGTCTCACATATATTCCAAAAACAGAATGTGTAAAGCCTGTTGGGAGAAGAAAGTCGCCTATGTCCGCCGGTTCATGCTTCGTTCACTTTTTCCAGTTGGAAACCGCGCCAGATCAGCTTATCTAAAGGCGCTTGGTGTGAGGTGGGTCATGGCGGAACAGAAGTTCATCGAAGTGCGCGGCGCGCGTGAGCATAATCTGAAGAACGTCGATGTGGACATTCCGCGCGATAAGCTGGTGGTGATCACCGGACTGTCAGGGTCTGGCAAATCATCGCTGGCCTTTGACACGATCTATGCTGAAGGGCAGCGCCGCTATGTGGAATCGCTGTCGGCCTATGCACGGCAGTTTCTGGACATGATGGGCAAGCCCGATGTCGACCATATCTCTGGTCTGTCGCCTGCCATTTCGATTGAACAAAAGACCACGTCGAAAAACCCGCGTTCGACCGTGGGCACCGTGACCGAGATTTATGACTATATGCGCCTGCTGTTTGCACGGGTCGGCACGCCGTTCAGTCCGGCCACTGGCCTGCCGATCACGGCGATGCAGGTGCAGGACATGGTCGATGCCGTCATGGCGATGGAGGAGGGGACGCGCGCCTATCTGCTGGCCCCGATCATCCGCGACCGCAAAGGCGAATACCGCAAAGAGTTTCTCGATCTGCGCAAACAGGGGTTCCAGCGGGTCAAGGTGGATGGCACGTTCTATGATCTGGACGAACCGCCGACGCTGGACAAAAAGCTGCGTCACGATGTCGATGTCGTGGTTGACCGGATCGTGGTGAAAGAGGGTTTGGAAACTCGGCTGGCTGACAGTTTCCGCACTGCGCTGAACCTTGCCGACGGAATTGCCGTGGTCGAATTGGCCCCAGCCGAGGGCGAGGGCGCCCGCATCACCTATTCCGAGAAGTTTGCTTGCCCGGTTTCGGGATTTACCATTGCCGAGATCGAGCCGCGCTTGTTTTCGTTCAACGCGCCTTTTGGCGCCTGCCCGGTCTGTGATGGTCTGGGGATGGAGTTGTTCTTTGACGAACGGCTGATTGTGCCGGATCAGGGGTTGACCCTGGGCCAGGGCGCGATTGCACCTTGGGCCAAATCGAAATCGCCGTATTTCCTGCAGACGATTGACGCGATGGCCACCCACTATGGCTTTGACAAAAAGAAAAAGTGGAAGGATTTGCCGGACAAGGTCAAAGACGTGTTCCTGAACGGGTCGGGCGGCGAGGAGATCGAGTTTCGTTATGATGAATCGGGCCGGGTTTATCAGGTCAAGCGGGTGTTCGAAGGGGTGATGCCCAATCTTGAACGCCGCTACCGCGAGACGGATTCCGCCTGGAGCCGTGAGGAGATGGAGCGGTTCCAGAACAACCGTCCCTGTGGGGCCTGTGGCGGATACCGCCTGCGCCCCGAGGCTTTGGCGGTGCGCATCGCTGGGGTTCATGTGGGTCAGGTTGTGAAGATGTCGATCCGTCAGGCGCATGACTGGGTCGGGTCGGTGCCCGAAACCCTGACTGGCCAGCAGAACGAGATTGCCAAGGCGATCTTGAAGGAAATTCGCGAACGGCTGGGGTTTCTGGTCAATGTCGGTCTGGATTACCTGACGATGAGCCGCAATGCCGGTACGCTGTCGGGCGGCGAATCGCAGCGCATCCGCCTGGCCTCGCAGATCGGGTCGGGGTTGACCGGAGTGCTGTATGTGCTGGACGAGCCCAGCATCGGCCTGCACCAACGCGACAATGACCGCCTGCTGACCACGCTGAAAAACCTGCGGGATGCGGGCAATACCGTGCTGGTCGTGGAACATGACGAGGATGCGATCCGCGAGGCGGATTATGTGTTCGACATGGGGCCGGGGGCAGGGGTGCATGGCGGGGCGGTGGTGTCACGCGGCACACCGGCCGAAATCGCGGCAGATCCAGCCAGTCTGACCGGGCAATACCTGTCGGGCGCGCGCGAGATTGCGGTGCCGCGGGTCCGCCGGGCGGGCAATGGCAAGAAACTGGTCGTGGTGGGTGCGACGGGCAACAACCTGAAAAACGTGACGGCAGAGTTTCCGTTGGGCAAGTTCGTCTGTGTCACCGGCGTTTCGGGTGGCGGCAAATCGACCTTGACCATTGAAACCCTGTTCAAGACGGCGGCGGGTCGCCTGAACGGTGCGCATGAAACGCCGGCACCCTGCGAAACAATCCGTGGATTTGAACATCTGGACAAGGTCATCGACATTGATCAGCGCGCGATCGGCCGCACACCGCGTTCGAACCCCGCCACCTATACTGGCGCCTTTACCCCGATCCGCGATTGGTTTTCCGGCCTGCCTGAATCCAAGGCGCGTGGCTACGGCCCCGGGCGGTTCAGTTTCAACGTCAAGGGTGGCCGGTGCGAAGCCTGTCAGGGCGACGGCGTCATCAAGATCGAGATGCATTTTCTGCCGGACGTCTATGTCACCTGCGAGACGTGCAAAGGGCAACGCTATAACCGCGAAACATTGGAAATAAAATTCAAGAACAAAAGCATAGCTGACGTTCTTGATATGACATGCGAAGACGCCAAAGAGTTTTTTCAGGCAGTTCCCGGCATCCGGGAAAAGATGGATGCGCTGTGCGAGGTTGGACTTGGCTATATCAAGGTGGGCCAACAGGCGACGACCCTGTCTGGTGGCGAGGCGCAGCGCGTCAAACTGTCCAAGGAGTTGAGCCGTCGCGCCACCGGGCGCACGCTGTACATCCTCGACGAACCGACCACTGGCCTGCACTTTGAAGACGTGCGCAAGCTATTGGAGGTGCTGCACAGTCTGGTCGAACAGGGCAACACGGTCGTGGTGATCGAACATAATCTGGATGTGATCAAGACGGCAGACTGGATCATCGATATCGGCCCCGAGGGTGGCGACGGTGGCGGCCTGATCCTTGCTACCGGAACGCCCGAGGCAATTGCCTTGGTCGAGGGCAGCCATACCGGGCGCTACCTCAAGGATATGCTGAAACCGCGGCGTCACGCGGCCGAATAGGACGGCAGGCTGCCCGCCCTGCGACCTGGGCAGGGCGGGTGTTGGCTTGGTTTTTGCGGAAGCACAAAACGGGCTGACCCACCGCCCCGGTCAGGCGTTCTTCATCGGACAGGTTGACAGGCCCAGAACAGAATAGAGCGGGCAGGACCCGATCAGCCCGGTCAACAGCGGCAGCACGCCGATCAGCTTGGCATAGTGCCAGAACCCGGTGCCTTGATCGACAAAGAACCACGCCAGCAGCGCCACGCCGACGATGATGCGCAGGGCGCGGTCCATGGTGCCTTCGTTGGTTTTGAACATGACTATCTCCTGATGTCCTCCCCGATTGTCGGGGTATGCGGCCATCATAGGCTGTCATGGGGATGCGTATGTGATCTGGTCACAGATCAGCTGTGGCACGCTGTCGCAGGGTGTCCGGGCGCAGCAGACGCACATGGCCCCGGTCATTTGCGGTAATCCCCTCGCGGGCAAAGGCGTCCAGGCGGCGCGACACCACTTCGCGCGCTGATCCGATGCGGGCGGCCAATTCACCTTGGGTCGCCGTCACCAGATTGTCGCGTGCAAGGTCCAACAGCGCCGCTGCCAACCGCTGTTCAACGCGGCCAAAGGCCACCTGTTCCAACACGCGGGTCAAATCGGCCATGCGCTGTCCAAAGGCGCGCAGAACAAATGCGCGAAACGCGGCATCGTCATCCATCAGGCGCAAAAACAAGCGGCGCGGTATCAACACCAGTTCGACTTCGCCCACCGTCTCGGCCTCACCCATATAGGGTTCCTCGCCCAGCAGGCCGAGGGTCGTTTGAATGCAGCTTTGTCCCGGCACCACCGTGTACAACAAAATCTCGCGCCCCGATGCGCCGATCAGCGACACGTCGATTCTGCCGCGCAGCACAATGACAAAGGCCTGCGCCGCGTCGCCTGCGCGGAACAATGTGGTGCCATCGGGCACAGTGCTATGTGGCAGCGCCGCAAGGGCAGCGCTGCTGTGGGCGGCAAGGTGCAGGTCGGCAAACCATGTCATGCGCAAGGTTGGCTTGGGCACGGCCCGCACGCAAGGGCTGGCATGGTTTTCCCGGATCAGGAGGCGCGGATCACGCCCTTCATGCTCGTGTGGATCTTGCAGAAATAGGGTTGATCGCCAGCCGCCCCGATGGTCACCGTGGCACTTTTGCCCTTGGACAGCTTGCCGGTTTCAAAGCTGCCATCGTTGGCGCTGCCGGTGTGTGGGGCCGAGTCCATGTTGGTGAAGGTGACAGTGTCACCGACCTTGACGTCAAGACTGGCCGGTACAAACTTCATGGATTTAATCGCCACTGCGTGATCAGTGGCGGCGCGGGCGGCAAGGCCGGGCAGGGTTGCGGCGGCCGAAAGGCCAAGCAGAACGGTACGGCGGGAAACGGGGGTCATGGCAAATCCTTTCATGCAAACGTGGGTTCAGAATGAGCCGTGTTTGATTTTATTTCAAGCAAAAGGGTACTGGGTTAAGTGATTTGCTTCGATGTGGGCGCGGCCCGAAAAGGTAAGACTGGGCCGATATCCGAGACAGTTCCGGGCGACTGTTTCCCCATTGGAACCACTTAGCCGATCAGACGCAACCTGAACGTGAAAGCTGGGATTGCGATACACCTTTGAATGGAAAATGGGCGGTCAAGTGGGATTGTGTTTTAGATCGATCCAGGTTCGGAAATGTTTCGATATCTCGATACAGGGAGTGGGGGAAATGTATCTAAAGACAATAATGGCTGCCGCGGCGATCGCATTGCTTGGTGCAGCGGTGCCCGTCTAGGCTGTTACCCACGGATTTCTGGACTTTGACGGTGTGAATGACGGCGGGCCGGGCATTGCGCCGCAAATCCGGCTTGACGTCACTCAGGTTGGTTCGAACGATTTGTGCTTCTTTCAAAACCTTGGCCCATTCTCCTTGTCGATCACGCATATTGTGTTCGCGGACCCGGCCAACATCCTTAACCGCCTTTTGACATTCGACAATACGGATCGGGGTGTGGCCTTCGCGGCCTTCGGGACCAACATGCCCCAAGGGAACGGTTTGGAAGAATTCGGGGTACGTTCCACGTCTCCCCGTTCTGGAAATGGCGTCCAGCCTGTCGGGTACCTCGGCCTGACCTACTCACTCAATGGGACATTCGCTTCGCGCAGCAATGCGATGAATCTGGGACTGTTTGATGTCGTGATGCATGTCCAGCAGACCAATGTTGGTAGTGGAAGTGACGTTCTTGTCAGCGCTGCGCCGCAAGCGCAAGGCGGCCTGACAGCCACGACGGAAACGACAAAAGGGGCGGTCTTCGGACCGCCCCTTTTGCATGGTTGCAGGTCGCTACTCTATCAAACGCCCGACGGGGCCGATCTGGTCCAAAACCTCGCCTGTGGTCGTATCGGCGCGGTAGAGGGTGTCGCCTTGGCGGACATAGCTTGCCTGATCATTGGCCGCGAAAAGTGCGGGATCGATGATGGTGAGATAGCCGTCCGGCAGGATATCGCCAATGCCGTAGGGGTCAAAGGCGCCGGCACTGTCCGGGGCGCGGGCGGTCACACCCTTTTTCGCCTGACCAGGCGGCACGCAGGGCGGATTCTTTTTCGCCAGACCGGGTGGGCAGTTGGCAAAATCGGTGTCGGCCCAGACCCAGGTCCAGTCGGCAACCGGGCCGATGCGGTCCAGCACGATGGCGGCATCGCGGTCGATCAGGTAAAGATAGCCACCAAACCGAACGATGACCGCGTTCAGTTCGGGGCGGTAGATCCATGGGTAGAGCAGAACGACATAGTCTTCGGTCAGGACGTCGCCCGGACCATAAAGGATATAGGGTGCGGTGGTCTGGTCGGGCGTGCCTGAGGTGACGCGCTTTTTGGCCTGACCGGGCGGCACGCAGGGCGGATCTTTCTTGGCAAGGCCGGGCGGGCAGTGCTCTTTTTCCGATTTGCCGTTGTTGCCCTTGGGCCCGGCCTCGGCGGCGGTGAACAGCAGAAGGCTGGCCAGCACGGTGACAATTATTCCGCTGCGTTTCATATCGTTTTCCCTTTTGCGAGGGGAGAGCCACAGTTAAACGACGCCCCCGTTGCCCCGGTCTATCCCGGGTCAGCGGGGGTGCTGCTTATCCAGATCAGTCCATCGGTTTGAAGTTCAGGCTTGCGCCCTCTTTTAGACCCGAGGGCCAGCGCGAGGTGATGGTCTTGGTCCGGGTGTAGAAACGGAACGAGTCCGGGCCATGCTGGTTCAGATCGCCAAAGACCGACTTTTTCCAGCCGCCAAAGGTGTGATAGGCCAAAGGCACCGGGATCGGGACGTTGATCCCGATCATGCCGACATTGACCCGGTTGGCAAAGTCGCGCGCCGTGTCACCGTCGCGGGTGAATATGGCTGTACCGTTGCCATACTCATGGTCCATCGCCAGTTTCAGCGCCTCCTCATAAGATTGAGCGCGGACGGTCGACAGGACCGGACCAAAGATTTCCTTTTGGTAAATCTCCATATCCGCGGTGACGTGGTCAAAAAGATGGGGGCCGACAAAGAAGCCGTCCTCATAGCCCTGCAATTTGAAGCCGCGCCCGTCGACCACAAGTTTGGCCCCGGCCGCGACACCAGATTCGACCAGACGCAGGATATTCGCCTTGGCAGCGGCAGTCACGACCGGGCCATAGTCGACATCGTTGCCGCCGGTATAGGGTCCGACCTTCAGCTTTTCGATGCGGGGGATCAGTTTGGCGATCAGGCGGTCAGCGGTTTCATCCCCCACGGGCACGGCGACGGAAATGGCCATGCAGCGTTCGCCCGCCGCACCGTAACCCGCGCCGACCAGCGCATCGGCGGCCTGATCCATGTCGGCATCCGGCATGATGATCATATGGTTTTTGGCACCGCCAAAGCACTGAACCCGTTTGCCATTCGCCGTTCCGCGCGAATAGATGTATTCGGCGATGGGGGTCGAACCGACAAAGCCGACACCGGCAATTTCCGGGTTATCAAGGATCGCATCGACCGAAACCTTGTCGCCATTGATGACCTGAAACACGCCATCGGGCAGACCGGCCTCTTTCATCAACTCGGCCAGCATCAGCGGCACCGAGGGGTCGCGTTCGGACGGCTTGAGGATGAAGGCATTGCCGCAAGCAAGCGCAGGGCCCATTTTCCACAGCGGGATCATGGCGGGAAAGTTGAAGGGGGTGATCCCGGCCGCCACACCAATGGGTTGGCGCATGGAATACATGTCGATGCCCGGACCTGCCGAATCGGTGAATTCGCCCTTCAACAGATGGGGCGCGCCAATGCAGAACTCGATCACTTCCAGCCCGCGCTGAATGTCGCCTTTGGCATCGGGGACGGTCTTGCCGTGTTCGCTGGACAGGGCCAGGGCGAGTTTTTCCATATCGCGGTTCAGCAGCCGCACAAACTCCATCATCACGCGGGCGCGACGTTGTGGGTTGGTGGCACCCCATTTGACCTGCGCGCGCGCAGCGTCGGCGGTTGCGGCGTCCAATTCCTCTTTGGAGGCAAGCGCGACCTGAGCCTGCACTTCACCCGTGGCGGGGTTGAAGACGTCGGCAGTGCGGCCAGATGTGCCGGGGACATGGCTGCCGTTGATCCAGTGACCGATTTGTTTCATGTGGGACCTCCTCTGAGTTGCAGGCAACATAGTCTTGCGGAAATGCCAAGGAAAGCGGCAAGATTTCAGAGGTGTTTTGCGAAATTGCAAAGGAAGATGGGCAAACCGACTTTCCCCAAGCGGGAAAGCCGAACTGCCCATCCTACAAGGGGTGCGGATGGACTGGGATGATTTACGGATCTTTCTGGCGGTGGCGCGGACCGAGAGCCTGTCGGCGGCGGGGCGCGGTTTGCGGATTGATCCGGCGACGGTGGGGCGGCGGATGGCGCGG
This sequence comes from Rhodobacterales bacterium, assembly GCA_031384005.1. GTDB lineage: Bacteria > Pseudomonadota > Alphaproteobacteria > Rhodobacterales > Rhodobacteraceae > Stagnihabitans. The sequence goes on from JANNAF010000104.1 coordinate 34,587, forward strand.
CTGGAGGAGGCGATGGGGGTTCGCCTGTTCGTCAAGGGGCCGCAGGGCTATGCCTTGACCAGCGAGGGCGAGCGGTTGGTGAGCCATGCGGTGCGGGCCGAAATGGCGATGGAAGGCGCAGCCGAGGCGCTGAGCGGGCCCGACGGGTTGACCGGGCAGATCCGCATCGGGGCCCCGGACGGTTGTGCCAACTATCTGTTGCCGCAGGTTCTGGCGCGGATCTGCGATGCCAATCCGGGGCTGGAGGTGCATATCGTGGCCCTGCCGCGGGTGTTCAACCTGTCCAAGCGCGAGGCGGATATGGCAATTGCGGTGTCTCGCCCCGAGGCGGGGCGGTTGACGGTGCAAAAGCTGTCTGATTACCGTCTGCATCTGGCGGCCTCGCGCACCTATCTGGCGGCCCATCCGGTGCAGGCCGACGATTTGGCTGCGCATCGGTTTGTCGGTTATATCCCGGACATGATCTTTGACAAGGAGTTGGATTATCTGGCGGCGATTGGCGTGACGGGCGTGGCCTTGGCATCCAATTCGGTTTCGGTTCAGCTGAACTGGCTGCGCCACGGGGCAGGTTTGGGGGTAGTCCATGATTTCGCTTTGCCTGCGGCGCCCGAATTGGTGCGGGTGATTCCTGATCGGGTCAGTCTGACGCGGGCATTCTGGTTGATCCGCCATGCCGATGATGGCCGGGTCGAGCGGCTGAACCGGTTCGCCACGCAATTGATCGCCGGGTGCCGCGCCGAAATGCAGCGGCTGGAGGCGGCGGTACTGACCGGAGGCGGCGAAATATAAGGAAAGCCTGGAACATAGTCCTTGACAGAATCTTGCGTGAAGCCGAGCCTGCCAAGGACAGAGAAAGGGAGGCTCCCATGCTCGTCAGTCAAATCCTGAAAACCAAATCCGACGATGGGGTGATCACCGTGCCGCCCGGAACCACTGTGGCACAACTGGCCGAAATGCTGTCGTCCCGGCGGATCGGGGCTGTGGTGATATCACGCGATGGCAAAACGGTCGATGGCATCGTGTCCGAACGGGACGTGGTGCGCGAGTTGGGGCGGCGCGGGCCGGTCTGTCTGGGAGATACCGTCGAGACGATCATGACCGCCCGTGTGACGACCTGTGCCCGCAACGACCGCGCCGATGATGTATTGCAGCGCATGACCGATGGCCGGTTTCGCCATTTGCCGGTGATCGAGGCGGGGCAGATGGTGGGGCTGATTTCGATCGGGGATGTGGTCAAGGCGCGGCTGTCTGAGTTGTCGATGGAAAAAGACGCGCTTGAGGGGATGATAAAGGGCTTCTAGGGGGCGATTTCGTCCTTGCATCATCCCCCGCTTCATTGTTGCCTCTTGTTTGGGCAAATCGGGAGTATCCATGCGCATCGGACTTTATCCCGGAACCTTTGACCCGGTCACGCTGGGTCATGTCGACATCATTCAGCGTGCCATGGCGCTGGTTGACCGACTGGTGATCGGTGTGGCGATCAACCGGGACAAGGGGCCACTGTTCAGTCTGGAAGAGCGGGTGGCCATGGTCGAGGCGGAATGTGCCGCGATCATTGCCAAGACCGGGGGCGAGATTGTCGTGCATCCGTTCGAAAACCTGCTGATTGACTGCGCCCGCGATGTGGGGGCGGGAATCATCATTCGCGGTCTGCGGGCGGTGGCCGATTTTGAATATGAGTTTCAGATGGTCGGCATGAACCGTGCTCTTGATGCCAGCATCGAGACGGTCTTTTTGATGGCCGATGCGCGGCGCCAGGCGATCGCCTCCAAACTGGTCAAGGAAATTGCCCGTCTGGGGGGGGATGTGTCGAAATTCGTGACCCCGCCGGTGGCCGAAGCCTTGGGCGAGCGCTATCGTTCCAGTCGTGTGACGATCTGATTGGAATATTCGTTCCAGTCGGGTAAGGTGGCGCATCGTCAAAGAAAGCGCAGACGCCATGGATGATGCAACAGCCGCCCTGACCCAACCTGCGGCCCCGGCGACTGTCGAGGAGTTTCGCGTGCGTCTGGACGAGGTCAGCGCCAGCCTGCCGCGCCGCCTGCGGCAATGCGCTGAGTTTATTGCCACAAATGCCGACCGGATCGCGGTGTCGACAGTGGCCGAACTGGCTGCCGGCGCCGAGGTTCCCCCTTCGGCCTTGATGCGGTTTTGCCAGATCCTCGGCTTTTCCGGCTTTAGCGAGATGCAACGTCTGTTCCGCGAAGCCTATAACCCCGGCTGGCCCGATTACGCGACCCGGTTGAAAAACCTGAAGTCTGACGGGGCAGGCAGCCCGTCGGCCCTGTTGGCCGAGTTCATCGAGGCGGGGCGGTTGTCGCTGGAGGCCCTTGCAAATGCGGTGGACGAGGGGGCATTGGCGCAGGCGGTCGATCTGTTGGCGGCGGCTGAGACGGTGCATGTGGTGGGCCTGCGCCGCGCCTTTCCGGTCGCGAGTTATCTGGCCTATGTTTTTGAAAAGATGTCTGTTCCGGCGATGCTGCATGACGGTGTGGGCAGGTTGGATCACCGCTTTGCCCTGCGCCCCGGGGATGCTGTACTGGCGATCACCTTTGCGCCCTATTCGGAAGAGACATTGACCCTGGCGCAGGATGCCCGGGTGCGGGGTTTGCGCGTCGTGGCGCTGACCGATGGTCTGTCCAGCCCGCTTGCCCGCCATGCGGATGCCGTTCTGACGGTGCCCGAGGTTGACTTTGGCGCGTTCCGGTCGTTGTCCGCCACGATTGCCATGGCGATGTCGCTGGCTGTGGCTGTGGGGTCTGCGCGGGACGGATTGGCAAAATAGGACTATCGCTGGTGACCAAGATGGAATAATTATTCCACGCATGCTGCCGCGCGAGTCTGTGGCGATGGTTTTTCAGGGGGACTGAATGAAGACGCTGGATGTGATCACCATTGGCCGTGCGTCGGTTGACCTTTATGGCGCGCAGGTTGGTGGGCGGCTGGAGGATATGGCGTCCTTTCAGAAATACATCGGCGGCTCTCCGACCAACATTGCGGCGGGCACGGCGCGGCTGGGGTTGAAATCGGCGTTGATCACCCGGGTGGGCGACGAACATATGGGCCGTTTCATCCGCGAAGAACTGGCGCGCGAAGGGGTCGATGTGCGGGGCGTCAAGACTGACCCTGAACGGCTGACCGCGTTGGTTTTGCTGGGCATCCGTGATGAAAAACAGTTTCCGCTGATCTTTTACCGCGAAAACTGCGCGGATATGGCGCTGTGCGAGGATGACATCGATCCGGCCTTTGTGGTCGAGGCGCGGTCTGTGGTGGCCACGGGCACTCATCTGTCCCATCCGCGCACGGCTGCGGCGGTGCTGAAGGCTTTGTCGCTGGCCCGCCAAAACGGTGCGCGCACCGCGTTGGACATCGACTATCGTCCCAATCTGTGGGGGTTGGCCGGGCACGGTGACGGCGAAAGCCGGTTCATCGAAAGCGCGCAAGTCACCGCCAAGCTGCAAGCGACGCTGCATTTGTTCGACCTGATCGTGGGCACCGAGGAGGAGTTTCACATCGCGGGCGGCACGACCGATACGATTGCCGCCCTGCGCGCCGTTCGCGCCGTGTCGCAGGCGGTGCTGGTGTGCAAACGCGGACCAATGGGGGCCGTGGCCTTTGCCGGCGCCATACCGGACAATTTGGACGCGGGCCAGACCGGACCCGGTTTCCCGATCGAGGTGTTCAACGTTCTGGGCGCCGGTGACGGTTTCATGTCCGGGCTGATCCGGGGCTGGCTGGATGATGAACCGTGGCCCACCGCGCTGAAATACGCCAATGCCTGTGGGGCCTTTGCAGTCAGCCGCCATGGCTGCACCCCGGCCTATCCGTCTTGGGAGGAGTTGCAGTTCTTTTTGCACCGCGGTGTTCAGATCCCGGCGCTGCGCAAGGATGCCGCGTTGGAACAGGTGCACTGGGCCACCAACCGCCGCAAAGCGTGGTCGCAGGTCCGCGCCTTTGCCTATGACCACCGCATCCAGATGGAGGAGATGCCCGGCGCCACCCCGGCCCGTATCGCGGCGTTCAAGGAATTGTGTCTGGAGGCCACCATGGCTGTGGCGCAGGGGCGGGATGGTTATGGCCTGCTGTGTGACAGCCGTCTGGGCCGAACCGCGCTCTATCGTGCGGCAGGGCAGGGGCTTTGGATTGGCCGTCCGGTTGAATGGCCCGCCTCGCGGCCCTTGACGCTGGAGCCTGAGATTGGGGCCGATTTTGGCGGCCTGTCGGAATGGCCGTTGGAACATATCGTCAAGGTTCTGTGCTTTTGCCATCCGGATGACACGCCCGACATGCAGGCGGCCCAAGAGGATACGGTTCAGCGCCTGTTTCAGGCCTGCCGCCGTAACCGGTTGGAAATGCTGTTGGAAATCATTCCCTCCAAAGTGGGGCCGGTGCAGGATGACACCACGGCCCGGCTGATCAGCCGGTTTTACGACATCGGCATCT
>JANNAF010000168.1:0-6927 GCA_031384005.1 Rhodobacterales bacterium
GAACGCGCCAAGGGGCTGGAATTGCCGACGGTCGCAGATTTCCTGAATATCGAGGGCAAGGGGGCCAGTGCCAGCATCGGCGGCGCGCCGGTGTATCTGGGCAACCGGCGGCTGATGGATGACCAAAAGATCAGCTTGGGCGGGCTGGAGACGCAGGCAGAGACGTTGAAGGGCGAGGGCCGTACGGTGATCCACGTCGCCCGCGCTGGTGCGCTGATGGGCTTGATTGCCATCGCCGATGCACCGCGCCCGACCGCGATTGCCACGATCAAAAAGCTGCATGAACAGGGCGTCAAGGTCGCGATGCTGACCGGCGACAACGCCGGAACCGCCAAAAAGATTGCCGGGATTCTGGGCATCGACATCGTGCTGGCCGATGTGCTGCCGGGACAGAAGGCCGACAAGATCAAGGAATTGCAGGCCAATGGCGAAAAGGTTGGCATGGTCGGCGACGGGGTCAACGACGCTCCCGCGCTGACCCAGGCCGATGTCGGCTTTGCCATCGGAGCGGGCACCGATGTGGCGATTGAAAGCGCCGATGTGGTGCTGATGAAAAGCGATCCCTATGATGTGGTCGGTGCGATGACCCTGTCACGCGCCACCCTGCGCAAGATGCATCAGAATCTGTGGTGGGCGGTGGGCTACAATATGATCGCATTTCCCGTGGCCGCAGGGGTGTTTTACCCCTTTGTGCTGAGCCCCGAAGTGGCGGCGCTGGCGATGTCGGGCAGTTCGGCGCTGGTTGCGGTCAACGCACTGCTGCTCAAGCGCACAAAGCTGGACGGGCTGCGGCCTGCGGGGCAGACGGCGGATCTTCAGTCCGTCCCTGCTGCAGAAAGTTCGACGCGACCGGCAACGGGTTAGACCTAGGTTACAAATGTGCCGGCAAGGTCTGGAACTTTTCCGCAATCGGGATGGTGCAAATCGTGGCTTTGATCGGAAGTAACTGCCCTAAATACAGGATTGCGCCATCGAACGGGCCATTGCACCGATCAGTTGATCGCCGTGAAAAGACCGCTCCGAGACCAGGTTCGGGTATAAGCCAAGCGCAGCAAAGCCGTTTGACATGGCCGCCCTAACTTGGAACTCCGCAAGCTGTCGGTGGATTTTCTGCGTCACGAAACGCTGGCGCCGCAGTTTGACGTCGTAAATTTCCGGTTCTGCCGAGCTCCGGCGACGGGGCCGTATGAAATGCCGACCGTGCCAATCAGTCGGTTGGCTCGGGTGACAGCCTGTTCATGTACCAAAGGACGATCATTGGTACGACAACCCACTGACCGAACGGGCCAAGCCCGGTTCCAACCCACGGCAAACGCGGCATGGCCTCTGCATAGGTCCAGCGGTCCAAAATCTCGGTGCTGAGAAATTCTATCACGACCGTCATAACAAGGCCGAAAACCAGCCAAGTTGCGATGGCCCGGGCATCTGGCCGGACTTGCCAACGGCGCGTTCCGGTCACAATGCTCGTCGCCCAAAACGCGACAAGCACCAGTACCATATCCCCGAGGGTGGCCTGCAGACAAACCCGGATGCCGTCAAAATGCGTGAGCGGCTCCATGCTTCTGTACAGGGGAGCTTGCAGGAATTCCCATGTGAAATGCATTGGAAATGACAACAGCACAACATCAACTTCTGGGGCGATCCTGTAGCGCGATGCCATCTTGCAGGGCTCCTGGGGTGAAACGGGATCGGAAAATGCAGGTGCAGAGCGGCCACGCACCACAACGAGACAGCCTGCCGGGCGCATGGCCACGGTCGTTGCATATCTATGTCACATCTGACGGGGAAGTTCACGCTTCGCAGTGTTGTGATTTGTAGCCGACAGCGCGTTTGCTGCAGGTTGCACGGTGAACGCCTGCGTGGCGGGTCTGTCCATCAAGGAAAAATGACCATCGAAGCTATTGCCAAGCCATTGACCCGCCGCAGATTTATTGGTTCCCTTGCGGCTGTCGCGGCTGCGTCGGGGTCACCGCTTTGGGCGCATGAGGACCCACCCTTTGAACTGCCACAAGATTACCTGCCAACACTGGTGGAAATCGACGCGTGGCTGCCGACGGGGTCGATCCACGTCTTTCCCAACCAGTTCCGTCTGTATCTGATGCTGCCGGACCAGCTGGCGCTGCGCTATACCGTTGGCGTCGGGATACCTGGTTTGTACCATGCCGGGGAGTTCACTGTCGGAGCCAAGCGTGAATGGCCCGAATGGCGCCCGACACCCGACATGATAGAGCGCGATCCGGACGCTTATGCGCAGTATGCTGGCGGAATGCCCGGCGGCATTGACAACCCGCTTGGCGCGCGCGCGCTGTATTTGTACGACGCAGCGGGGCGCGACACCTATCTGCGCATCCACGGAACCAACAAACCCCGTACGATCGGCACCGCCGTGTCAAACGGCTGCGCGCGATTGACCAATGACCACGCCATCGATCTTTATGCCCGCGTCGAAATTGGCACAGCGGTCTATTTGCACAGGCAGGCAGCGAGCTGACCGGGCAGGTCACGCTGGACATGCCGATATTTTGATGTCTGCCCGTGCCCGGAGTCCGTATCATGTGCAAAACAACCAAAGGTCAGCCATGACGTCATCCAACTTGCCCACCCGCCGCCTGATCCTTGTCAGCATGGGAATCCTTGGTATCGTGCCGGGGTTTGCGGGGTTTGCTGCCCCTGCCGCGGCGATTCACATTGTGAAAGTCACTGGCTGCGATTGCTGCACCGCCTGGGGTGAAACGCTTGCAAGCGCCGGATATTCCGTCACCGTCGAGGACCGTAACAGTGATGCGGTCACTGCGTTCCGGGCGGAAAAGGGCATCCCCGAGGCTGTGGCTGGCTGCCACACGGCGCTTGTCGGGGACTATGTCATCGAAGGCCATGTGCCCGCTGCCGATATCGACCGGCTGCTGTCCGATCGCCCCGATGCCGTTGGACTTGCCGTGCCGGGAATGCCGATGGGGTCGCCGGGAATGGACTTTGGTAGGGACAGTGAAGCGTTTGACGTGCTTCTGGTGCGGCGCGATGGGACGACCACAGTATTTTCATCCTACGCTGCAAACTGACAATCTCGCCAGGCCGCAGTTCAGGATAGCGAGGGCCGTTCGCGGCCCTCGCCAAAAAGTTGCTTACTGAAGTTTTGTCACCGTCAGTTTGCCTTCGACGCGCGCCGCGACGAAGGCGATCTCTTTGCCCTCGCTCAGTGTCTCCAACATGGCCGCATCAGCCACGCGGAACACCATGGTCATGGCAGGCATGTCGAGATCGACCAATTCCTCGTGGATGATGGTCACTTTGCCTGCCTTGGCGTCGACCTTCTTGACGATGCCTTTGGTAAAGGTTTCGGCAGATGCTGTCGACTGAGTTGCGCCAGAAACGCTGAGCGCGCCATGCATTCCGGCCTCGTAGTGGCCGGGGATCAGACAGGCGAATTGAAAGCTGCCTGCATTGGCAAAGGTCCAGATGATTTCGCCTTTCTCGCCCGGTGCAAGACGAACCGCATTCGGGTCGTCATGTTCCATCTCGGGAAATTCATTCATCAGCTCCTTGTGTTCGGCGACCGCGGCAACCGTATCCATGACGAATTCATGCTCTTGTTCACCGATGTTTTCGATGGCGAGGCGGACGGTCTCACCGGCCTGGAAATCCAGAACGCGCGGCTCGAAAATCATGTCGCCTTCCTCGGTTTCCATCAGCTTTACCTGAATCGTCCGCGTTTCGGTGCCAGCATTGGCCGGTTGGCCAATCTCCATCATGCCGTCATGGCCGGGACCTGCAAACGCCATCGGTGCCGATGCAAGGATCAGTGTCATCGCAATTAGGGTAGATTTCATCTCTCGTTCCTCAATTTTTCCGGACTTTGCCGGGTGGGTTATCCTTCAACGCTGCTCGCCGGACGGGGTGTCAGGTGGGTTTCAGCATCGTCTTTCGTCACGACGTCCGGCACAGCGCCAGTCCATTCGTAGGCTTGCGTGCCGGGCGGATTTTCGTACCAGCCCGGATCGGCGTAATCGTCGGCGGCGATGCCTTGACGCACCTTGACCACCGAAAACATGCCGCCCATTTCAATCGGCCCGTGCGGACCCCAGCCGTTCATCATCGGGATGGTGTTGTCTGGCAGCGGCATTTCCATTTCGCCCATGTCGGCCATTCCGGCGGTGCCCATCGGCATGTATTCCGGCTGGTGTTCGCGGATCATGCCGGTCAGCTTGCGCTTGTCGACGCCGATGAACGTGGGCACGTCGTGACCCATGGCGTTCATGGTATGGTGCGATTTGTGGCAATGGATGGCCCAATCCCCCGGATGCACCGCGTCGAACTCATAGGCCCGCATCGCGCCGACCGGGATGTCGATTGATACTTCGGGCCACTGCGCCGAGGGCGGAACCCAGCCGCCAGCGGTACAGGTGACTTGGAAGTCATAGACGTGCCTGTGGATCGGGTGGTTGGTCATTGTCAGGTTGCCGACACGGACCCGGACCCGATCCCCCTGGTTGACGACAAGCGGGTCGATGCCGGGGAATATGCGGCTGTTCCACGTCCACAAGTTCATGTCCGTCATGGTCATGACGCGGGGCACATAGGTGCCGGGATCAATGTCATAGGCATTCAGCAGAAAGACAAAGTCCCGATCAACCGGCATGAAGGCGGGATCGCGCGGATGGACGATGAACATCCCCATCATCCCCATCGCCATTTGCACCATCTCATCTGCATGCGGGTGGTACATGAATGTACCGCTTTTCACGAGATCGAACTCGTAGACAAAGGTCTTGCCGGGCGGGATGCCGGGATGGCTAAGACCACTGACGCCGTCCATGCCTGATGGCAGGATAAGCCCGTGCCAGTGGACGGATGTATGTTCCGGCAGGCGGTTCGTGACGAAAATGCGGACCCGGTCGCCTTCCACGGCTTCAATGGTTGGCCCGGTCGACTGGCCGTTATAGCCCCACAGATAGGCGGTCATGCCCTCTGCCAGTTCGCGCTCGACCGGTTCTGCGACAAGGTGGAATTCCTTGACGTTGCCGTTCATCCGCCAGGGTAGCGTCCAGCCGTTCAGGGTGACCACCGGATTATAGTCCGGCCCGGTTGACGGGCGCAGCGGTGGCTGGGTTTTGGCCGTGTCCATCAGCGGGGCCTCGGGCAGCCCGGTATTCGTGGTCTGGGCCCAGGCACCGGTCGAGACAAGCGCGGCACCGGCGCCGAGTATTTGACGTCTGTTCATTGCATTTGCTCCTGTGATCAATGTCCGGCGCCGCCTTCGTCGGCGACACCTCCGCCGCTGTCGCCACCGCCCCCGGCGGCAGCCCCGCCGCCATAGACTGCGGCCACCATGTTCGCGTCAGCCAGCCAGAAATCCCGCCGCGCGCTGCCCTCCAGCAGGTTGCTGTTCAACCGCGCCCGCGTGTCGGCCAGCAACTCGAATGTGTTGGTGATCATGCCGTTGTAGCTGAGCAGCCCTTCCTCCTCGATGGTGCGCCGCAGCGGCAACACCGCATCGCGGTAGTGCCGGGCAATCTGGTGGCTTGCGCTATAGGCAAGGTAGGCAGACCTTGCTTCGGACCGCACGTTCACCGCCATTTGCGCCAGTTCATTGGCCGCGCGCATATAGGCTGTCTCTGCCTTGCGCTTGCGGGCCTTGCCGCTGTCGAAAATCGGGATGTCGAATTCAACTTCGACTTGCGGCGTGGTTTCGGTAGCCACCGCGCCATCATGCAGTTCACGTTCAGCCTCGAAGCCTGCGATGATCTCCAGATCCGTGACATAGCGGGTCGCATCGGTCAGGCCATTTTCCCGTGCTGCGGCCTCCAGTTCCAGCTTGGCGATGGCCAGATCCACCCGACGGCCAAGCGCCTCGGCTTCGATCTGTGGGCGCGCGGCAACAGCCCGCGGCAGTTGCGGCAAGGCGTTGGGCACATAGTAAACCGCGTCGGCACCCCACAGCCCAAGCTGCCGGGTCAGCGCCTCCTTGGCGAGTTCCGCTGCCAGTTTGGCCTGCGCGCGTTGCCCGGTCAGTTCGGCGTAAAACGCGTGTTCGCGGGCCTGTCCGGCCTTGTTGAGCGACCCCACTTCACCCAGACGGGCGGCCAGCTCGGATGCCGCGTTTGCGGTGCCTTGGGCTTGTGCGATCAGGCTCGCTGCCTCGAAGGCGGCAACCGCCTCGACCCAGGCCCTCCGGGTTTCCGTCGCCACCCGCAGCGTTGCTTCGGCAGCAACCAGTTGCGCCTGTCGGAAGTGGATGTCGGCAATCCCGAGCCGCTGGTTGCGGGTCACCAGCGACAGGATGTTGTTGGCGATCATGCCCTCAATCGCGCCATATCCGCCAAACCGGTCAAACCCTTCCTTACCGATCCCAAACACCCCGACCGAGACCGTCGGGTTGGGTTGCAGAGTTTGCTGCCAGACATCTGCGGATGAAAGCCCAAGTTCGGCATAGGCCGCCTGCAAGCCCTTGTTGTTCAGAAGCGCGACCTGCACGGCCGTATCGGCGCTGATGGTTTTTTTAAACACGAGCGCCTGAACGCGCTGTGCATTGGCAGCAGCCTCGGCGCTGCTCTGTATCCAGACGGTTTCCTTGCTTGTCGCTGCGGCAGCCGTACTTGCGACGGTATCGAAACCCGCCCGGGGATTACTGAGTTTCGCAACCTGATCTGGTGACGCGCAAGCTGATACCAGCAAAGCACCTGTCAGGCTGATCGTCATGATGAATGTTCCCCGCATCAGTTTGCGCCCCCGGCATCGGGCGCCTGCGCATCGTTCAAACCACGCCAGGACGCCGGGCCCGTCGCGACACGCGGCTCGAAGCCGGCAATGAAAGAAGGTTCGAAAATTGCGCTGGTCGCCATCGCAGGGTCTGTGACCGCGAAATTTATGACCGACTCGGTCGGGAGGGTCTGCGCACAACCGGCAATCGCCAGCGGCAACGCAGCCGCG
>JANNAF010000199.1:0-6097 GCA_031384005.1 Rhodobacterales bacterium
TGCCGCAGGTTGATTGGCCAGCCGGCCCGATCGGACCCACCCCGGCCCTGATCGCGCTGGACGGGGCAGCGGTGACCGGTTCGACCCTTGATGCGCGCGGCGCGGCACTGGCGGCACAGGCGGCGGCGCTGCGGGCGCGGACCGCCGCGATGGGGCGCTAACGTTGCACGCGGGCGGGCAATCGGCTAACAGGCAGCCAGAACTGTTTCACGAGGTCCGACGATGCCCCCTTCTGCGACACCTGATCTGCGCATCGGCCTTGCCGGACTTGGCACCGTCGGCATCGGTGTGGTCAAGATCGTGCAACGCCACGCCGACCTGATCGCCGCCCGCACCGGGCGCCGTGTGGTGATCACCGCCGTGTCCGCCCGCGACCGCGCCAAGAACCGCGACGCCGATCTGTCGGCCTATGCATGGGAAACTGACCCGGTCGCCCTTGCCCGCCGCGACGATGTCGATGTGTTTGTCGAGGTGATGGGCGGCCATGAGGGCCCGGCCCGTCTGGCCACCGAGGCCGCGATTGCCGCTGGCAAGGATGTGGTGACCGCCAACAAGGCGCTGCTGGCCCATCACGGCCACGCTCTTGCCCTGTCGGCCGAGGCCGCAGGCCGCGTTATCCGGTTCGAGGCTGCCGTGGCCGGTGGCATCCCGGTGATCAAGGCACTGACCGAGGGGCTGGCCGGCAACCAGATCAAACGTGTCATGGGTGTGATGAATGGCAGCTGCAATTATATCCTGACCCGGATGCAAAACGAGGGTCTGTCTTACGCCGAGGTGTTCGACGCCGCCCAGCAGCTTGGCTATCTGGAGGCCGACCCGAACCTTGACGTCGGCGGCATCGATGCGGGCCACAAGCTGTCGCTGCTGGCCGCCATCGCCTTTGGCACCAAGGTCAGCTTTGACGCGGTCGAGTTGGAGGGGATCGGGTCGGTGTCGATAGACGACATCAATCTGGCCGCCGATATGGGCTACCGGATCAAGCTGCTGGGCGTGGCGCAGATGTCGGGCCGTGGTCTGGAACAGCGCATGACGCCCTGCCTTGTGCCCGCCGACAGCCCGCTGGGCCAGTTGCAAGGCGGCACCAACATGGTGGTGCTGGAGGGCGACAGCGTGGGCCAGATCGTGCTGCGCGGCCCCGGCGCAGGCGAAGGCCCGACCGCCAGCGCCGTGATGGCGGATGTGATCGACATTGCGCGCGGGCTGCGCCTGCCGACCTTTGGCCAACCTGCGGCCAACCTTGCCACGCCAATGGCCGCCAAAACCGCCACCCCGGCCCCCTATTACCTGCGCATGACGCTGCTGGACAAACCCGGCGCGCTGGCCAAGATCGCCACCTGTCTGGGCGAGGCGGGCGTGTCCATCGACCAGATGCGCCAATACGGCCATTCCGGCGTCAACGCCCCCGTGCTGATCGTGACGCACAAGGCAACCCGCGACGACATCGACCACGCGGTGGGACTGTTCGCCGCAACCGGCGTTCTGGTCGGCGCCCCCGTCGTTTTGCGCATCGAAGCCGTCTGACCCAAGGGCAGGGCCTGTCGCGTTTGGCCGGCATCGGACATCCCCTGCCCCCCATGGCAGCGATGGCAGGTGCAAAGGTGTTCGGGCTGCCCGGTGAACCGGTTTGGACGCGCTACGCCGTAACCCTTGCTGCGTGACCGCTCGCATTCTGCGACGTATTTTACCTAATGGTATTATACAAATCGGTGAAATGATGCGCGCCTCGGATGACCTGTCGAAAACCTTTGCGGCGCTGGGCGATCCGACCCGCCGTGCCCTGCTGGCGCGTCCGGCGGATGGCGAGGTCAGCGTGACCGACCTGGCAGAACCCTTTGACATGACGATGGGCGCTGTCACCAAACACCTGGCCATCCTGCAAGAGGCCGGCCTGATCGAACGCACGCGCCGTGCCCGGTTCCGCCCCTGCCGCCTGCGCCCCGATGCGCTGGGCGTGGCCGAGGCCGAGGCTGGCTTGGGCTGGGCTGGTTCCGCCGCCATCACAAGGCCAGTTTTGACCGCCTTGCAACCTATCTGACAACCCTTGAACCACTGGACAACCCAGAGGAACCCGGCTGACAGCTTTGCCCTGTCGTTGCCCGGCGACAGGGCGCATATCACGATCACCCGCTGGTTCGCCGCCCCGCCTGACGTGCTGTGGCGCAGGTATACCGACCCCCGACATCTGGTGCAATTCTGTGGCGCGCCCGGTTGCACCCACCCAATCTGCGAGATGGATATGCGCCCCGGCGGCACATGGCGCCACACCCTGCCCAATGCCCGATGGCCGATGGCCGATGATCGATGGCCGATGGCCGCGAGTTTCCCAGCCTCAGCACCTTTGTCGAGGTCGATCCGCCGCACCGGTTCAGCCATGAATGGTCTGCGGTACCTGACCCGGTCCCAGAACCGGTCTTTGACCCGGTCTTTCGCCCGGTCTTTGGCCCGGTCATGCCACCGCGCAGGTTGAACACCATGGAATTCGCGGCGCGGGAGGGCGGCTGTCTGGTGACGGCCCGTGTCGAATGTGTCTCGGTTCAGGCCCGCGATGGTCAGGTCAGGGGCGGCTTTGCGCAATCCGTGCAACTGAGTATGGTGCGGCTTGACAGCTATCTTGCACAGCATGCCGCCTGAACGGCAGGCATAGCGGGTCAGCCATTTTCGCGGTGCCCGACCTCACCCTGTCCCGTCGTGCCGCCAAACCGTTAACGTCACCAGACTTGCACGCCCGTTCTGAAGCGGGCTAAAGGTTACAAAACCCTTAGCATAAGGAACCACCATGGCCGACAAGTCAGAATTCCAGGACCGCCTGCTCTCCCTCGGCCTTGCCCGGGTCTCCGAAGCGGCGGCTCTGGCCTCGGCCAACCTCGTCGGGCGTGGTGATGAAAAGGCCGCCGATCAGGCCGCCGTCAACGCCATGCGCGACCAGTTGAACCTGCTGGACATCGCAGGCGTGGTGGTGATCGGTGAGGGCGAGCGTGACGAAGCCCCGATGCTGTTCATCGGCGAGGAGGTCGGCACCGGCAAAGGCCCCGCCGTGGACATCGCCCTTGACCCGCTGGAAGGCACCACCCTGACCGCCAAGGACATGCCCAACGCCCTAACCGTGATCGCCATGGCCCCGCGCGGCACCCTGCTACATGCACCCGATGTCTATATGGAAAAGCTGGCGATTGGCCCCGGCTTTCGGCGCGGCGTGGTCACGCTGGACATGTCGCCGTCCGAGCGCGTCTCGGCCCTTGCCGCGTCCAAAGGCTGTTCGACCAAGGAAATCACGGTCTGCGTGCTGGAACGCCCCCGGCATGAGGTGATGATCGAGGAGCTGCGCTCGACCGGGGCGGCGATCCGGCTGATCACCGACGGCGATGTGGCAGGCGTCATGCACTGCGCCGAACCCTCGATCACCGGGATCGACATGTATATGGGATCCGGCGGGGCGCCCGAGGGCGTGCTGGCGGCGGCGGCGCTGAAATGCATGGGCGGGCAGATGTTCGGCAAGCTGCTGTTTCGCAACGACGACGAACGCGCCCGCGCCCGCAAGGCCGGGATCACCAATTTCGACCGGGTCTATACCCGTGACGATCTGGTGACGGCCGATGTGATCTTTGCCGCAACCGGGGTGACCGACGGGTCACTGGTGGCGGGGATCAAGCGCGAAAATGGCTATATCACCACCGAAACCATCCTGATGCGGTCCAAGACCGGATCGGTGCGCCGCATGACCTATCGCGCACCGGTCAGGTAAGATGGGCAAACCCCCTTTTCGCAAGGCGAAAAGGTGAACTGCCCATCCTACGGAAACCTTGCGCTTGGGGGCGGGCTCATGGCACATCATGCGCCATGAGCCGTGCATTCCTGAACGTTGAAACCTCGTTGACCGGGCGCCGCTGGACCGGACCCGGTGTCGAGGCTGATCGTCTGGCCGAGGCGATGATGCAGGCGACCCACCTGCCCCTGGCGCTATGCCATACCCTTGTCGCCCGCAACGTCGCCCCAAACGAGGCCACCGCCTATCTGGCCCCCGCCCTGCGCGACCTGATGCCCGACCCACGCCGCCTGCGCGATATGGAGGCGGCAGCGGCGCGGTTTGTGGCCGCCATCACGGCGCGCCAACGCATTGCGATCTTTGCCGATTATGACGTGGATGGCGGGGCGTCGGCGGCGCTGCTGATCATCTGGGCCCGCGCCTTTGACATCACGCCCACCCTGTACATCCCCGACCGGATTGATGAGGGCTATGGCCCGAACGTCCCCGCCATGGCTGAACTGGGCGCGCGGCATGACCTGATCATCTGTGTCGATTGCGGCACCCTCAGCCATGACCCCATCGCAGCGGCGGGCTGTGATGTGGTGGTGTTAGACCACCATCTGGGCGGCGAAACCCTGCCGCCCGCACTGGCCGTGGTGAACCCCAACCGGCAGGACGAGGATGGCGCACTGGGCCATCTGTGCGCCGCCGCCGTCGTGTTCCTGATGCTGGTCGAGGCGAACCGCCAATTGCGCAACCGCGGCCAGACCGGCCCCGACCTGATGGCGCTGCTGGACCTTGTGGCCCTTGCCACGGTGGCCGATGTGGCCCCGCTGACCGGCGTCAACCGCGCCTTTGTGCGCCAGGGCCTGAAGGTGATGGCGCGGCGCGAACGGCAGGGCTTGCGTGCGCTGGCCGATGTGGCGCGGCTGGATCAGGCCCCGACCGCCTATGCGCTGGGCTTTGTCCTTGGCCCGCGCATCAATGCTGGCGGGCGCATCGGTCAAGCCGACCTTGGCGCGCGCCTGCTGGCCACCGACAACGCGCTGGAGGCGGGCAAACTGGCCCTGTGGCTGGACCAACTGAACACCGAACGCCGCGAGATCGAGGCCGCCGTGCGCGCCGAGGCGCTGGCACAGGTCGAGGCGCGTGGCGCAACGGGTGCCCTTGCTTGGGCCGCAGCCGAGGGTTGGCACCCCGGTGTCGTCGGCATCGTGGCCGCCCGGATGAAAGAGGCGACCAGCCGCCCCGCCGTCGTGATCGGCTTTGAGGGCAGTCAGGGCAAAGGCTCGGGTCGGTCGGTCGAGGGGGTTGACCTTGGCGCCGCCATTCACCTGCTGGCCGCCGAGGGTCTGATCGAAAAGGGCGGCGGTCACAAGATGGCGGCGGGTCTGAGCCTGAGCCGCGATCAGCTGGAGCCCGCCATGGCCCGGTTGGAGGCGCTGCTGGCCCGCCAGTCGCACCACCTGCCCACGACCCGCGCCCTGCATCTGGACGCGCTGTTGATGCCCTCTGCCGCCACTCCCGCCCTGATCGAGGAGATCGAGGCGGCAGGCCCCTTTGGTGCCGCCTCGCCCGCGCCACGCTTTGCCTTTGCCGATCAGCAGGTCAGCGCCACGCCGATGGGCACCGGCCACCTGCGCCTGCAATTCGGCGACATCGGCGCGCGGCGCGAGGCGGTGCTGTTCAACGCCCATGACACCCCGCTGGGTGCCGCCCTGACCCTGCCCGGCCACCGCCGTTTCCACCTTGCCGGACGGCTGGAATTGAACACCTGGGGCGGGCGGTCACGGGTGCAATTGCGACTGGAGGATGCATCTGTTGCAAACAGTTGATTTTTCCTCTTGCGCCTTGCGATTGGCTTGATTAGACACCGCCGCACTGACCAAGACAGCTACTGCGGCCCGTTCGTCTATCGGTTAGGACACCAGGTTTTCAACCTGGGAAGAGGGGTTCAACTCCCCTACGGGCTGCCACTGCTGACCTGATTTTCCTGCATTGAACACGGTCAGAAAACGGCGCTTGGCGCCTGAATAATCTGAAAATCCGGGCAAAATCCGAAAACCTGACCTTGCGGCCCAACTCAGGGCATCAGCCGTGCTGCGACAGATACCGTTCGCACAACGCCACTGTGCCCGCCGTATAGGGCAGGCCCATCGACCGGGCCAGATCAGTCTCGGCATGAGACCCGATCCACGCCACCAGCAGCAGACGGCGCAGCATCAGGAATGTCGGGATTTCGGCTTCATCCTCGGGGCGCAGCGGTGCGGCGCGGCGGTAGCCGGTCTTCCACGCCTCGATCAGCCCGGGCACCTGCGGTTCATGTTCGTAAAATGACACCGGGGTTGCGGC
>JANNAF010000246.1:0-3015 GCA_031384005.1 Rhodobacterales bacterium
GATGTGGCCTTCGAGGATTTGCAAGACCCCTACGGCATTCAGTTCTGGCCCGAATTCAAGGGCCGCGACGGCTGTCGCACCCCGATGGTCTGGGAGCGGTCAAACCAGTCGGGCGGATTTACCACGGGCAAGCCATGGCTGCCGGTGTCGCAGGGTCATCTGGGACAGGCGGTCGCGGTGCAAGACGGCGACCCCGCGTCGATGCTGGCGCATTACCGGGCCGCTGTCGCCCTGCGCCATGCCCACCCCGCGCTGATCCGGGGCGCGCAAAGCGTGGTGACGGCGCAGGGGCCGGTGGTGTGTTTCACAAGGCAAGAGGGGGCCGAGGTGATCTTTGTCGCCGCGAACCTGAGTGATGCTGCGGCGACGGTCACCCTGCCTGCCGGGCCTTGGGCGGCCATCGGGGACAGTGTCGGGGCGGTGGCTGGGGTGAATGGCCGCGCCGATCTGGGGCCATGGCAGGTTTGCCTGATGGCGGGGCGCTAAATCCCCGCCCGGTGAACGACTTGGCCCCCTAACAGCGTCAGCAGAACCTGCGTATCGCCAATGTCATGGGCGTCGCAGGTAAAGATGTCGCGGTCCAGCACAATCAAGTCGGCGTATTTGCCCAGCGCAAGCGACCCGGTATCCGCTGTCCGCCACGCGGCAGCGGCGGCATGGGTGGTGTACCCTGCCACAGCCTGCGCCCGCGTCATGCGTTGTTCGGGCAGAAAGACTGGCCAGTTGCCCTCCTTGCGTGGCGGTTGGCGGGTGACGGCGGTTTCGATAATCTCGAACGGGTTGAGGGTAGAGACGCCCCAATCAGACGACAGCGCCATCTGCGCACCCGCATCCAGCAGCGACCGAAAGGCATAGATCCATTTCGACCGCGCCGCGCCCACCACCGGCACAGCCATGTCATCCACCGACACCTCGTGCCGGGCCCATAGCGGCTGAACATTGGCCATCACCCCCAGCGCGCGAAAACGCGGGATGTCGGCGGGGTCGATGAACTGGATATGCGCGATCTGGTGCAGGCTGGGCCACGCGCCATTGACCCGCTGCGCGGCTGCCATGCCGTCCAGTGCGGCGCGGGTGGCAAGGTCACCAATGGCATGGACGTGGATTTGGAACCGGGCGGCATCAAAGGCGGTGAACATCTGATTTATCTGGCTGGGCGGGAACATCAGCGGCGCGTTGCCAGCCAACGCGTCGGAATAGGGCGCAATCATTGCGGCGGTGCGGTTTTCGATAACCCCATCCAAAAAGAATTTGGCCGAATGGACGCGGAACAGGCCCGCGCTGCGGGCGCGAAAATCGGTCAGCCGTTCCAGCGCCTGCGCCGTGGTGTCAGCGGGGCTGACCAGCGCTGTCGCCGCCACGCGGACTGTCAGGTCATCGGCCAACGACTGATAGACCCTGACGTGCCGCTCCTCAACCTTGGCATCGATGACCCCGGTGATGCCGTGGCGGTTGGCCAGCGTGGCGGCCCAGCGCACCCCATCGGCAAATGCGGCATCGTCCAGCACAGGCATACGGGCCTCGGCCAGCGGGATGGCCAGTTCATACAAAAGCCCGGTCGGATCGCCCGCCGCATCCCGCACGATATGGCCGTTGTCGGGGTCGGGCGTGGCGCGGTCAAAACCCACGGCGGCCAGACCGGCGGTGTTCAGGCAGGCGTTGTGCCCATCTGACGCCACGATCAGGCAGGGGCGGTCGGGTACCGCGCGGTCCAGCACCTGCCGGTTCAGGTTCTGTGCGCCAAAGACGCCGGAATACCAGCCGGTGCCATTGACCCAAGGCCGCCGATGGGTGGTGGCAAAGGCCGTCAGCCCGGCCACCAGTTCCTCCACCGTGCGCGCCGCCGACAAATCGGCATTTTGGGAATAATCCTGCCCCGAATCCTGCAAATGGATATGGGTGTCCTGAAACCCCGGCAGCACCATCCGTCCGCCCGCGTCAATCATTTGGGTCGCGGGCCCGGCCAGCGCCCTGATGTCGGCATCTGCCCCCAGCGCCGCCACCCGGCCCGCCACCACGGCCAGCGCGCTGACCATGAGGCACAGCGGGTCCATCGTCACGATGCGGGCGTTCACCACGATCAGGTCAGGTTCTGGCATCACGCCCCCGTTGTGCGCCCCGGGCGGCCCGTCATGGCCGCACCGCCCCATTCAACGCGGTTTTCGCGCGGCGCGGTAGCCCCCTTGCGCGCGCCGCGACAGTCGTTTCGCACGATCCCGCAGGACGCAGCATCATGGTCATCTTGACAGATGTCATTTTGGACATGCGTAAAAGTCATCCACCCGCCCGGCGCGGAATCCTGACCCCAGTCATTGAAAGGGGGCAGCGATGGCGATTTCAGGAATTCCGACGACGACAGGGGATGACGTTGTGACAGTCACCCCGGTTGGCCACCACGCGGTCAATGGCGACACGGGTCTGGACACGCTGGTCATCAACTGTGGCGGCAAGGACGTGACAGGCGTGGGGCGGGGTCAGTTCGAAACGCTGAACGCCGGGGATGGGGCGGGTGGGGGTCACCATCAGCTTTGCGGATGCCGCAACCGGGATACGGATATATGGCATTGGCGGCGGCTGGGGGCGTGCGGCGTCCACCGGGGGGGATTACCGCTTTGATTTTTATGGTGTGGAAACCTTTGACCTGACCGGCAGCGCGCGCAGCGACCAGATCCGGGGCTTTGGCGGGGCCGATACTGTGGCGGGCGGCGGCGGGTGTCGCGGTTTGCCTGACCAGAGTTTACGCCATGTCAGGCTTTTTGATCGCGGGCGGCGGTGTCATCCTGATCTGACAGCCCTGCAACATGCCGCGCCGCTGCCAGACTGGCGGCGCGGCAGGCCGCCTCCAACCCCAGATCCGCCGCAAGGCTGCAGGCCAGCGTCCCGATAAAGGCATCGCCCGCGCCGTGGCTGCTGACCACCTGCACCCTTTGGGCGGGCACGGCAAAGCCCTGCATTGTGCCGGTGCAGGCCGCCAGACCCGCAACCCCGGCGGTCACGATCACGGTGGCAAAACGG
>JANNAF010000248.1:0-1749 GCA_031384005.1 Rhodobacterales bacterium
CTGGCGCTTGGCCTTGTCGTCGCCTATACTGGCACCCTCGCGCTGCTGTCCAAAACCGCCACCGGGTCGCTGTCTGCGGCGCAGGCGCTGAACGACCACCGCCTTGACCGCCGCGCCGCCGCCCGCGCCGCCGCCGCCGCCCTGCCCACCACCCTCCCTGCCCCGCGCCGCCGCGAATCCTTCGTCGCCGCCGCCCCCATGACCGAGGCCGAACCCCTCCGCGCCACCGGTCTGCACCCAACCCCCCTGCGCGCCGACCCGCGCTATGCCGACGCCCGTTATTCAGACGCCCGATATTCAGATCCCCGTTATTCAGACCCATTGGCCGAACAGCAGCAATATGCCGCCCCGCGGGAAAAGCTGTCCCTCCTCGCCCGCCTGCCGCAACTGATGCGGCGCGAGGTGGAACCCGAACACGAACTGATCGAACCGCCCCTGTCGGCCGCCGCCGCCCTGGCCCATATGCCGACCGAAGACCGCATCAAATCGCGCATTTCCACTGCCATCCACCAGCGCACAGCCAAACCGACCGACGGCCTGTCCCCCCTCGCCGCCGCCATCGCCCGCCGCGAACCACCGCTGATCTCCCGTCCGCGCAGCCCGCAGCCGCTGATCGCGGACACCCGGCCCAGCGCCCCGGCCCCCGCCCCGGCACCTGTCCGCATACCCGCCCTGACGCCCGACCTCATGATCGAGGAAGACGACCTGCCGGTCGAAACCTACGCCCCGCGCAGCCCGCTTGTGGCCGACCGCCGCACTCCCGCGCCATTGGTCCAGACCCCCGCGAAAAAGGCCACCCCCTCGCGCCAAGCCATCGCGGAGGCGCAACCCGCCCTGCGCTTTGACGACCGCGCCCCCGCCTACGAACTGCCGCCCCTCAACCTCCTCGCCAACCCCTCCACAGTCCAGCGCCACACCCTCAGCCATGAGGCTTTGGAGGAAAACGCCCGCATGCTGGAATCCGTCCTCGACGATTACGGCGTCAAGGGTGAGATCACCTCCGTCCGCCCCGGCCCCGTCGTCACCATGTACGAGTTGGAACCGGCACCGGGCCTGAAGGCGTCCCGCGTCATCGGCCTGTCCGATGACATCGCCCGCTCCATGTCGGCCCTGTCCGCCCGCGTCTCCACCGTCCCCGGCCGCACCGTCATCGGCATCGAACTGCCCAACGCCACCCGCGAAAAGGTGGTCCTGCGCGAAATCATCGCCGCCCGCGACTTTGGCGACACCTCCATGCGCCTGCCCCTCGCCTTGGGCAAGGACATCGGCGGCGAACCGATCATCGCCAACCTCGCCAAAATGCCCCACCTTCTGATCGCCGGCACCACCGGGTCGGGTAAATCCGTCGCCATCAACACCATGATCCTGTCCCTCCTCTACAAACTCTCCCCCGAGGAGTGCCGCCTGATCATGATCGACCCCAAGATGCTGGAACTCTCCGTCTATGACGGCATCCCCCACCTCCTCTCCCCCGTCGTGACCGACCCGAAAAAGGCCGTCGTCGCCCTGAAATGGGTTGTCTCCGAGATGGAGGACCGCTACCGCAAGATGTCCAAAACCGGCGTCCGCAACATCGAAGGCTATAACGGCCGCGTGCGTGAGGCGCTGGCCCGCAACGAAATGTTCAAACGCACCATCCAGACCGGCTTTGACGACGACACCGGCGAACCCGTCTTTGAAACCGAAGAATTCGCCCCCGTCACCCTGCCCTACATCGTGGTGGTGGTGGACGAGATGGCCGACCTGATG
>JANNAF010000273.1:0-6766 GCA_031384005.1 Rhodobacterales bacterium
TCCATCACCGCCGGGTCAATCAGGTAAAACTCGGCCCCCAGATAATAGACCAATATCAGCATGGCGAACCCGCTCAGCCATGTCGCATAACTCTCCCATTTGAACCAAGTCAGATGGGCGGGCATCATTTCGGGGGCCACCAGATATTTCTGGATGTGATAAAACCCGCCGCCATGGACCTGCCACTCCTCGCCCGTGGCGCCGGGCGGCAGATGCGGCACCTTTTGCAACCCCAGATCCAGCGCGATGAAATAGAAACTGGACCCGATCCACGCAATCGCCACCACCACATGCACCCAGCGGGCCGCAATCGCCACCCAATCCCACAGGACGACCCAGTCATACATGGCATTCTCCCTTTGCAACGCAGGCTATACCGGGGGGCACTTGTCTGTTAATCCTGAAAATCACCGATCACTTTCAATAATCGCGTGAAACCCGCATGTCCTATGTCGCCAATCTGCAAATGTTCGTGCGTGTCTATGAATTGGGCGGCATGAGCGCGGCTGCCCGCGATCAGCGCACCTCGCCCGCCGTCGCCTCGGCCCGGATATCCGAGTTGGAAAAGCATCTGGGCGTCCGCCTGTTCAACCGCACCACCCGCAGCCTGCAACCAACCGAGGATGGCCGCCTGTTTTACGACGGTGCCCGCCGCGTGCTGGAGGCGATTGACGAGGCCGAGGCCACCGTGATGGGCATGGCCACCAATCCGCGCGGCGTGGTGTTTCTGGCCGCCCCATTGGGCATCGGACGGCGCTTTATCGCGCCCCATGTGCCCGCCTTCAACGACCAATACCCCCTGATCGACGTGCGCCTGCGCCTGTCAGACCGCGTGATCGACCTGACCGCCGAGGGGCTGGACATCGCCTTTCACCTTGGCATCCTTGACGATTCCGCGCTCAAGGTCCGCCACATCGCCGATTGCCCGCGCCTGCTGTGCGCCGCCCCCGCCTATGTCGCCCGGCGCGGCATGCCGCTGGATGGCGCGGCGCTGGTCCGCGACCGCCACGATTGTCTGAACCTGCGCTTCCCCGGTGCCAAAGAGTTTCAGTGGACCCTGCAAACCCCCGAGGGGCCGCAACGCTATGAAATCACCGGCCCCTTCGAATCTGACGATGGCGAGGTGCTGACAGGCTGGGCGCTGGACGGGCGCGGCATCGTCCTGAAAACCCGGTTCGAGGTTGCCGATCACCTGCGCGCAGGCCGCCTGATCCCGGTCGCCACCGCCACCCCGCCCCTGCCCGCGCAACTGTCGCTGCTGTCGCAACACCGCAGCGCCAAGGACAGCAAAACCCGCCTGTTCACCGATTTCATGATCGCCCGCATCCGCGACGAAATGCGGCGGGCCGAAGGGTAAGACAGAACCGATTTTTCGCAGAAAAATCAAGGCAGTCCATGCGACTGGGCGCGCGGGCAAGACCAGCCCGCGCCGCCTCACGACCCCCGATAGGTCGAATAGCCATACCCGCTCAACAACAGCGGCACATGGTAATGCGCGGCACTGTCGACAATGCCAAAACGGATCGGAATTTCGTTCAAAAACAACACCTCGCCCGTGACCTGCCCGGTGGCGCGCAGGTAATCCCCAGCGCAAAACACCAGCTCATATGTGCCCACCATAAACCCGTCGCCCGCCAACATCGGCGCATCGGTGCGGCCATCGGCATTGGTCACCGCCTCGGCGATCATCTTGGGACTGTTGCCTGTCACCCGGTACAGCATGATCTTGATGCCCCCCGCCGGGCAGCCCCGCGCCGTGTCCAATACATGGGTTGACAACCATCCCGCCATTTTCGTCTCCTCACCCGGTTACCTGTGCCGCTTAGCTGCGAAAGCACCTTACGGCATTATTTGATAACGCTTTCGCGCTTTCCCGCATAGTCTTTGTGAAAAGAGGTGTCCGATGCGCTATCCCCGTGATTTCCGTGGCCACGGCCCCGACGCCCCCGACGCCGCCTGGCCCGGTGGCGCCAAAATCGCGATTTCCGTCGTCGTGAACTACGAAGAGGGCGGCGAAAACAATATCCTGCACGGCGATGCCGGGTCCGAGGCGTTCCTGTCCGACATCGCAGGCGCCGCACCCTGGCCGGGGCAGCGCCACTGGAACATGGAATCGCTTTATGACTACGGCGCCCGCGCCGGGTTCTGGCGCCTGCACCGCCTGTTCACCGGATTGAACATTCCCGTCACGGTCTACGGTGTCGCAACCGCTCTGGCCCGCAACCCCGAACAGGTCGCCGCCATGAAATCGGCGGGATGGGAGATTGCCTCGCATGGCCTGAAATGGGTCGATCACCGCGACATGCCCCCTGCCGAGGAGGCGCGCCAGATATCCGAGGCGATCCGCCTGCATACCGAGGTGGTGGGTGCCGCCCCGCGCGGCTGGTACACCGGGCGCTGTTCGATGCAGACCGTGGACCTGACCGCCGCCACCGGGGCCTTTGACTGGATCTCTGATACCTATGACGACGACCTGCCCTATTGGCGCGAGGTTGGCATCCGTGACCAGCTTGTCATCCCCTATACGTTGGAGGCGAACGACATGCGCTTTGCCACTGCCCCCGGTTATACCGACGGCGAACAGTTCTACACCTATCTGCGTGACAGCTTTGACACCCTTTACTCCGAAGGGCAGGCAGGCCGCCCCAAGATGTTTTCCATCGGCCTGCACTGCCGCCTGATCGGCCGTCCGGGCAAGGTGGCCGGGCTGAAACGGTTCCTCGACTATGCAAAATCCCACAATGACGTCTGGTTCCCGCGCCGGATCGACGTGGCCCAGCATTGGGCAAAATCCCACCCGCACAAACGCTTCACGCGCCCCTCTCAGATGGCACATGAACAGTTTGTTGCAACCTATGGTGGCATTTTCGAACATTCAGCCTGGATCGCGGACCGCGCCTTCGCCCTTGAACTTGGGCCCGCCCATGACAGCGCCACCGGCCTGCACAACGCGCTCTGCCGCATGTTCCGCAGCGCCAGCGCCACCGAACGCCTTGCCGTTTTGCAGGCCCACCCCGACCTTGCCGGCAAACTCGCCGCCGCCCAACGCCTGACCGCCGACAGCACCGCCGAACAGGCCTCTGCCGCGCTGGATGCCCTGACCGACGACGAACGCACCACCTTTCAACACCTGAATACCGACTATGTCGCCAAACACGGCTTCCCCTTTATCATCGCCGTGCGCGACAACACCAGATCGACCATCCTCGCCGCGTTCCAAACCCGCCTGCACAATGACACCGAAACCGAGTTTCGCACCGCCTGCGCCCAAGTGGAACGCATCGCCGAACTCCGCCTCAAGGCCATCCTCCCATGACCAGCTACCACGCCCCCACCGGTGGCCTGCCGCCGCAAACCGCCCTGATGACCGGCCGCGCCGTGTTCACCGAGGCCTATGCCGTCATCCCCAAAGGCTGCTTTTCCGATATCGTGACCAGCTTCCTGCCCGGCTGGACCGGGATGCGGATGTGGCTGATCGCCCGGCCCATGTCAGGCTTTTCGGAAACCTTCAGCCAATATGTGATGGAGGTGCAGCCCGGTTGCGGCTCTGATGCCCCCGATGACGACGCCGGCGCCCAGCATGTGCTGTTCTTGACCCATGGCGAGGCGACCGTCACCATCGCAGGCCAAGGCTATGATCTGACCCCAGGCGGCTATGCCTATATCCCGCCCGGCACCCCATGGACCTTTCTGGCGGCGGGCAGCACGCCCGCCCGGTTTCACTGGGTCCGCAAACGCTATCAACCCGCCCCCGGCCTGGCAGCACCCACCCCCTTTGTCACCAACGAACGCGCCATGCCGCTGAACACCATGCCCGACACGGGTGGCGTCTGGGGCACCACCCGCTTTGTCGAACCCGGCGACCTGCGCCATGACATGCATGTCAACATCGTCACCTTCCAACCCGGCGGCGTGATCCCGTTCGAGGAAACCCACGTCATGGAACACGGGCTTTACGTGCTTGAGGGCAAAGCCGTCTACAAACTCAACCGCGACTGGGTCGAGGTCGAGGCCGGCGATTTCATGTGGCTGCGCGCCTATTGCCCGCAGGCCTGCTATGCCGCGGGCCCCGGCCCGTTCCGCTATCTTCTGTACAAAGACGTCAACCGCCACGCCGCTTTGCGGGGGGTGTTGCGCTAGGCCAGGTCAAAGCACCCCGAAATCAGTCCAGTCCAATCCGGCTCTGTTGGTCAAAATGGCAATCTGCACCGCGGCCACCCCGTTCAGGGCATTGCCATCGGCATCGTAGTACACCTTGCCCGTGTCGGTTTCATAGATGATCCGGTCCGAGGCATCATGAGCCCGCCCCGAGGTCCCGGCAAAGAACTTGTCGGCGGTCCACCCCTCCAAACCGGACAGCGGCCCAGCGATCAGCCGGAAACGGTCGTCGGCATGGTTGAACCCCACGATCACATCAACCCCGGCCAGCGCAACAGTCGGGCTCAATACAAAGGTATCTGCCCCTGACCCGCCGGTCAGCGTGTCATTGCCCAGACCGCCCGTCAGCCTGTCGTTGCCCGCGCCGCCCCGCAACAAATCGGCCCCGACCAGACCCGACAGCACGTCATTGCCCCGGCCGCCTTGCAACGCGTTGTCGACCCGGTTGCCAAATATGGCATCCGCCGCGCTGCCACCCGTCGCATTCTCGATGATGGTGCCATAGGCAATCGACACATTCTGCGCCAGATCCTGCGTGTCCGAAAAGCTCCCCGGTGCCAGATTGATCCGTGTCGGCCCCGAAAACCCCGAGAAATCAATCCGGTCCCGTCCGCCCGCATCATAGATGCAGACAACCGGATAGGGATTGGCCGCGAAATCATATGGCGAGCCCGCGTCAATCGTGCTGTTGAACCCGTAAACCGTCGCCCCAGCCCGCGTGGTCAGATTGGCACCGTAAATCGCCTGCAACGCGGCGATGTCATACAGCATCAAGGTCTGGGCAAAGTG
Source organism: Rhodobacterales bacterium (assembly GCA_031384005.1). Classification (GTDB taxonomy): domain Bacteria; phylum Pseudomonadota; class Alphaproteobacteria; order Rhodobacterales; family Rhodobacteraceae; genus Stagnihabitans. The sequence goes on from JANNAF010000273.1 coordinate 4,948, forward strand.
GTGAACTCCGCTTGGGTCAGAATGGTTGCTGCCATTGCCGGCATCCTGATTCTGAAAATACGACATCACCGAGAACTGTTCGGTATCCTGCGCAAAAAGGGCATCTGCGGCCCAACTGGGGCTGCCGCCGTTGTAATTTCCCGGATGCCCCAGCCCCATCGCGTGACCCATTTCGTGCAGATAGGTCAAAAAGGCATGATTGCCGGACGCTGGCTGGGTCAGGTCCGGCCAGCCATCTGGCACCGGAGTTATGCTGACAAAGATGTCGCCGCCAAGGCCGGACCCCGGAAAATGGGCAAAGGCGGTGTTTTGCCCGCCGTCAAAATTGGCAAACCGGATGTCCCCGGCATTTCCCTGCTGGCCGGCCACTTCGGTAAACTGCATGTCGATGACATCCGAAAATGCCGCCATGACCAGCCGCGTTGCCACGCGCTGATCGCCGCTAAAGGGCGAAAAGGTCGCGCTTTCGGGGTTACCCGCATCATCGGCCGAAACAACGTCGGAAAAGCTGAAGGTCAGGCTGTGGCCCTGCCAGACACCATACTCTTGCGCTGGCTTGACCAGTTGGTCAACGATCTGTTGCAACGTCCCGGGTTCAGGCATGGCGATCGCTCCTGTCGTTCACCCAAATCTGTGGCAAGGGCTGGCCTGTGTCAACACTGCCAAGCCATCGTTTGCCGTTGAGCCGCCCCTTGTCTGCCCCCCCAATTTCCGTCAACCTCAGCCCATGCAGATCACCAGCGAACCCCTGACCCAAGCTGCCTTCGCCCCCTTCGGCGATGTGCTTGACGCCACCGGCGACCATCGCCTGATCAACGCCGGCCTCTGTCGCCGCCACCACGACCGCGCCCAACTGGATTTCGGTGACGCCACTGCCGGCATCTCGATCTTCAAGGCCGAACCGCGCAGCCTGCCCTATGCCTTTGACCTGATCGAACGCCACCCCGACGGCAGCCAAGCGTTCCTGCCGATGTCGCAACACCCCTTTCTGGTGATCGTGTCCCGGGGCCCCAGCGACACCCCCCGCGCCTTTCTGACCAATGGTGCGCAGGGCATCAACCTGCACCGGGGCACTTGGCACGGCGTCCTGACCCCGCTGCACGCCCCCGGCCTGTTCGCCGTGGTCGACCGCATCGGCCCCACCCCCAACCTGGAGGAATACCACTACCCCAAAGCGTTCACCGTGACCCGCTAAGAAAGATGGGCAAACCGCCCGTTTCGGTAAACCGAACCGGCCGAACTGCCCATCCTACAAGTCTCGGCAGCAAACCTAGCCCAGCGTTTCCCAGCGCAGACCCCGCGCGCAGCCCGGTGCAAACCCGGCGAACCCAGGGCCCAGATAATCCCCCCGGTCCAGCCCCTTTAGATGCTGATCCAGAAACGCCGCCACGTAATGCTGGGTGATGTTGTTCATCCGCACCGTATCCCAAACCGCATCGCCATAATGGTCGAACGGCACGAAATCCAGCCAAGGCACCGGCTGCCACGCCTCGACCGGGGCAGGTATCGGCGCGCCGGCGTTGTGTGCCGCCGCCTCGAATGTCAACAAATGCCGCTCGACCCCCACCGCCTCGTCAAAGATCAGCCGCATCCCGTTGTCATACCCGGACACCTCATCCGCACTTCCGGCGATGATCAGCGCGGGCACCGACAGACCAGCCATGCCGTCCGCATTCCACGCCCCCAACTGCCGCCCCCATGCCCCGATCGGCACGATGGCCTTGAGCTGCGGATTGGCCACCGCGCTGCAATGCCGCTCCAACCACGGCGCAACCGGGCCGATCCCGTCCCGCGCCAACACGTCCCGCGCCAGCGACGC
>JANNAF010000315.1:0-1744 GCA_031384005.1 Rhodobacterales bacterium
TGCCACAGCAGGCCCAGTTCCAGCGGTCGGCGGTCCTGCGGGGCAAGGGTTTCAGGCTGGCGCAGCGCCATCCACAGATTGACCGCCAAGGCAAAGAAGATGAAGGCGACAAAGATCAGCCGCCACGACCCGAACAGCAAGATGAACTGGCCCAGCAGCGGGGCGGCAGCGGGCACCAGCGAAAAGATCATCATGACAAAGGACATGATGCGCGCCATTTCGGCGCCCTTGTACAGGTCGCGCACCATGGCGACCCCGGCGGCGCGCGGGCCAGAGGCCCCGATGCCCTGCAAGAACCGGGCAAACAACAGCATTTCCAGCGACGGGGCCGCCGCACATAGCGCCGAGCCTGCCAGATAGATCACGGAGCAGATCAACAGGGTCGATTTGCGGCCAATCGCGTCCGATATCGGGCCAGAAATCAGCGTGCCAACCCCCATTCCGGCAAAGAACACGCCGATCACTAGTTGGGCCGCGTTCACGTCACCCGGTGTCAGTTCGGCGGCGATGGCGGGCAAGGCGGGCAGCATGGCGTCGATCGACAGGGCGATGGTCGCAAACAGCATGGCAATCATGGCCACGAATTCGCGGGGCGATGGGCCAGAGGTATGGCCAGAGGTATGGCCAGAGACGGAACGGGGCATGGTCAGCTTTCGGGTTGGGCTTGCGCCGTCATTTCGGCAATCGCCTTGCCCCACATTTCAGGCGGTTGCGCGCCCGACACGACATATTGGTTGGCGATCACAAAGGTCGGCACGGCGGTCACGCCACGCGCCCGCGCATGGGCCTCACGCGCGGTGATGGCGTCAAGGTCGGCGTCCGAGGCCAGCAGGCGTTCGGTCACGGCGCGGTCAAGGCCGGACCCGGCCCCGATGTCGGCCAGCACGCCAAGGTTGCCAATATCGCGCCCCTCGACCCAATAGGCGCGCATCAGGGCAGAGACGACAAAGGTTTGCCGCCGCTCTAATCCCGCCCAATGGATCAGGCGATGGGCGTTCAGGGTGTTGGGGATGCGTTTGGGGGTGTCGGGGTCCATCTGGACGCCGTTTTGTTTGGCAATGTCGCGAAAGCGTTGGTGAATGGCGTCCAGTTGGGCCTGTGATCCGAACCGTTCCAGCAGGTAGCTGTGTTTGTTGACGCCCCCGGGCGGCATGTCGGGGTTCAGTTGGAACGGGTGCCATTCGATTTCGAACGGGTGGTCGGGGTGCTGTTCCAGCGCGCGGTCCAGATTGGCCTTGCCCAGATAGCACCACGGGCAGACCGGGTCGGAAAAGATATCGAGTTTTATCATGCGGTCACGTCCTTGGGGCGCAGGGCCAACCAGATGAGGGCACCACCCGCCAGCACAAGGAAGGGCAGCATCGCCATGTTGACGGCGGACCATCCGGCCTGCACCGACCCGCCCGAGCAGTTCATCAACCCGCCCGACGAGAAGCTGGCGACCGTGACGCCGCCGAAAACGATCAGGTCATTCAGGCCCTGCATGCGGCCCCGCTCCTCTGGCGCATGAGAGGCGGTCAGCATGGCTGTGGCGCCGATGAAGCCAAAGTTCCAGCCGATGCCAAGCAGGATCAGCGCACCAAAGAAGTTTTCCAGCGCCACGCCGTTCATGGCGACCACCCCGGCGCAGGCAAGGATGAACAGACCCACCGCCATGATCCGTTCGGTGCCAAAGCGGGCAATCAGGTGACCGGTAAAGAACGAGGGGACATACATGGCCAGCACATGGGCGGTGACGACGTTG
>JANNAF010000327.1:0-13524 GCA_031384005.1 Rhodobacterales bacterium
CCTGCTGGTGACTTCCGATGCATTCAGCACCGAAAAACTGTCGCATATGCGGGCACTTGGGGCCGACCTGCAAATCCTGCGCAGCGACAACAAGAAGATTACCGTGGAATTGGTGACTGCCCTGATCGAGACATCGCGGCAACTCAGCCAGCAGCCCGGCCATTTTTTTGCGGATCAGTTCAACAACTCCGACGTGTTGACCGGCTATTCGGCTCTGGGCGATGAAATCTGGACCCAGACCGAGGGGCGCATCGACGCTTTTGTGCAAGGTGTGGGAACCGGCGGCTCCCTGCGCGGCACGGCTGAGGCGCTGCGGTTGCATGACGCCGCCATTCGCATCGTCGCAGTCGAACCCGCCGAGTCGCCCGTGCTGTCGGGCGGCACACCCGGTGCCAACCTGATCGAAGGCATCGGCATGGGCTATGTCGTGCCACTGTGGAAACCCGGTTTGGCCAATGAGATCATCACGGTCCCTGCCGCCGAGGCGATGGCAATGTCGCGCAGGCTGGCCCGCGAAGAGGGGTTGTTCGGCGGCGCGTCTTCGGGCGCGAATGTCGTGGCGGCGCTGCGGTTGGCTAAAAAACTTGGGCCACAGGCAACCATCGTGACGCTGATGTGCGACTCCGGGATCAAGTATCTGAGCACCGAGGTTTATAAGAGCCATTGAACTTGCGGTGAACCTTATCGACCGGCGTTTCCGCCTGAACGACAGACTGGGCGGTTCAGCACTCCGTCCATTGCGTCGGAGTATCACATTGCCATCCGGTACGGTGCAAAAGCGGGCGATCATCGGCGAACGCGGCGTAACCTAGGCAAAGATAGCCGGTGAATACCCAGCTTTGCGGGACATCGAAAAGAGAGTCGATGGCGGCCGGATCCAGGATCGACACCCAGCCCAAACCGATGTTTTCGGCCCGGGCCGCCAGCCAGAGCGTATGAATCGCCATGACGGTCGAAAATTGCAAGGTTTCCGGCATGTTCCGCCGCCCCAGTCCGCGCCCTTCTGCGGGGGCGCTTTCGGTGAACACGGCGAGATGCACTGGTGCGTCACGCAAGCCCGCCAGTTTCAGCCGGACATACTACGCCTTTGTCGCATCGTCATAGCCCGCCGCCGCCTCATGGTTGCAATGTTTAAAGATATCCTGAACCGCTGCTCGCAGACCTTGATCCTTGACTCGCAAGACGCGCCACGGCCGGGAGTTGCCCACCGATGGGGCCAGATCCTTTGCTGCCCGCAACCGGTCGATGACTGGTTCCGCGACGGGATCGGTGCGAAAGTGCCGGACATCGCGCCGCCAGCGCAAAATGTCGTTCAGGATGACGCCTTGTTCTGTCGAAAATTTCACTCCGCCTCACTTCGACGAACAAGTCCCGACGTCTGCCCGCCGCAACCCTGTGCTACAGTCTAGCCTTGGCGTATCAGCCACGCCCGCGATAGGGCGGCACACCCTGATCGGGGACCCAGACGCTCTGCGGTGCAGGGCCGGTTTGGTAGAACACATCAATCGGAATGCCGCCGCGCGGATACCAGTAGCCGCCGATGCGCAGCCAGTCGGGGGCCAGCAAGTCCACCAGCCGCTTGCCGATCGAAACCGTGCAATCCTCATGGAAAGCACCATGATTGCGGAAAGACCCCAAATAAAGCTTCAGCGACTTGCTTTCCACCAGCCAGTGCCGCGGCACATAGTCGATCACCAGATGAGCGAAATCCGGCTGGCCCGTCATCGGGCAGAGCGAGGTGAATTCGGGTGCGGTGAAACGCACGCAATAGGCGGTAACCGCCTGCGGGTTCGCCACCTTCTCCAGCACCGCATCCTCAGGGCTTTGCGGCAGCGGGGTGGCGCTACCAAGCTGTTTCAGGTCCTTGTAGATATCGGTCATGGAAGTCTCCTTGGCGGTCAGACGCCGCGTTTGTTGCCCCAAAGCAAAACGTGAAGTTGCGGCAGCACATGGGCGGCAAACCAGCGGTCAGCAATCACCCGGTCCACCAACCAGCCCATGCGCTGCAAAATACCATCGGTGTCGATAAAGGCGTCGTCGTCCTGCGGCCCCGGCGGGGTGTGATTGCCCGGTTGCAGATAGACAGGCAGGCCCCGAAACCGTGCGGCGGCGTCACGGGCATAGGCGTAATCGGCCGCGTCGAACACCACGAATTTCAGCACGGTGCGCGGCCCTGATGCAGCGGCCTCCACACAGGCCCGCAGTGCATCCCAGTCGGTTACCATCGCGCTGGACGGCGGCTTCGGGCTCAGCACCAGCACATCCAGATCGGCAAACCAGTCGCGGCTGACCGAACCTTGGGTTTCCAGCGCAAAGCGGTAGCCCTCGGCCTGACCCAGCCGGATCAGCGGCCCCAGTGGCTGAATCGCCGGGTTGCCCCCTGACAAAGACACCATCAAGGGCTGGCCCCCCGACAAAGCGCGCACCTCGTTCAGCACCTCGGCAGTGGTCATCGCGCGCCAGTCCGCGCGAAAGCGGCTGTCAACGGCGTGCAGGCTGTCACACCACGCACAGCGATAATCGCAGCCGCCGGTGCGCACGAACACGGTCGGCTGGCCGATCAGCGCGCCCTCGCCCTGAATGGTTGGCCCAAAGATTTCTGAGATGCGAATCTCGTCTGGCACAGTATGGCTCATGGCCGGTATTCCGCCCAGGTCTTCGGCGTCTCGCTGACCCGCACCGCCACAGTTTCAGGCAGGCGCGGCTTGCACCAGTCATAGAAATGTCGCGCCAGACATTCCGAGGTGACCCCATCATGGCCCAGCACCTCGTTGAGGTGGCGATGATCAAAGTGATCGTCGATGTAGCACTTGAGCGAGGCCAGATCGTGATAATCGCGCACAAAGCCAAAGGCGTTCAATTCGGCCGCCGCAAGTTCCACCACCACGATGTAATTGTGCCCGTGCAATCGGGCGCATTGATGATCCGCAGGCAACTGGCCCAGCTGATGCGAGGCGGAAAAGTGGAATTCCTTGGTGATGCGGAACATCAGACCGCCCCCCGCTTGACCGCTACGCGCCAGAAATCCGCATCCGCGTAGTCTGTAGGATCGGTAATCCCGGCCAGATCAAAGGCCTCGCGCCGCTCGACACAGGTGCCGCAGCGCCCGCAATGGACCTTGCCACCCTTGTAGCAAGACCATGTTTGCGCAAAGGGCGTGCCGTGCAGCGCCCCATCGGTGATAATGGACGATTTCGGCAGGTTCACATAGGGGGCGTAAAGCGCGATGTTGGCATACCCCTCAAGGGCATGGCGCTGCATGATCTGGAAGGCGTCGATAAAGCCGGGACGGCAATCGGCATAGATGAAATGATCGCCGCCATGCACGGCGGTGGCGACGGCATCGGCACCCCGGGCGGCGGCCACGCCAAAGGCAATGGCCAGCATGATGGCGTTGCGGTTCGGCACCACAGTGATGCGCATGGTTTCTTCGGCATAATGCCCGTCCGGCACCGCCAGATCATCGGTCAGCGCCGAGCCAGACAGGCTGCGGCCGATATCGCGGATGTCGATGGTCTGATGCGGCACCTGCAACCGTTCGGCGCAGGCCGCCGCAAAAGTGACTTCCTTGCGGTGACGCTGGCCGTAATCAAACGATAACAGGCCCAGCAACGCATGCTCGGCGGCGACCTTGTGGGCCAATGAAACAGAGTCCAGTCCGCCGGAGCAGATGACGATGGTTTTCATGCAGTGTCCTTGTTTTGACCGGGTAGGCTGCGACCGGTATTCTGAATGCAGGGCTATACTGCGCAGATGGCAATATGTGAAGACGAAAGCGGCGCGTCGGGTTTCGGATCACCACCAGCCATTCAGATAGTGTTTTGCCTCTGCGCAGGCCGTGGCCAGATCGTCCCCCCGCGCCAGGCGGGCGGCGATGGCGCTGGCCAGCGTGCAGCCCGTGCCGCGCCGGGTGCCGGGTTTGCGCAATGCGGCGAGCCGCAGGGGGTCGCCGCCGGGGCGCAGCAGCCAGTCGACCGCCTCCGGCCCGCTGGCATGACCACCCTTCAGCAGCACCGCCTTCGCGCCCAAGGCGAAAAAGGCGGTCGCTATGCTGTCCAGTCCGGTATCGGGCGCAAGGCCGGTCAGAATAGCCGCCTCGGGCAGGTTCGGGGTGATCAGGGCCGCGCGCGGGATCAGCTGGGCGATCATCGCGGCACGTCCGGCGGCATCCAGCAGCTGCACCCCGGCACTGGTGGCCAGAACAGGGTCAAGCACAAAGGGCACATCGGGCAGCGCCCCGGCAATGGCGGCAATGATGTCGGCATTGGCCAGCATTCCCAGTTTGGCCGCGCGCAGCGGGCCCGCGGCGCGGATCTGGGCGGCGACCATGGCCTCTGGCACCGGATGCATCGTGCAGCCCCCCGCCGGATCCTGCGCCGTCACCGCCGTTGCCGCCACCCGCGCCGCGATCCCATGATCGGCCATCACCGCGAGGTCACGCGCAAGGCCAGCGCCGGTGGAACTGTCCAGCCCGGCAATGATCAGCACGCTCATTGCCCGTCTGCCAGCAGGGCCAGCGCTGTGGCACCACGCTCCGTCAGCACCTGTGCGCCGCGCCACGCCCGCAGGCCGGTTGAACAGCACAGCACCACCCGGCCCATGGGGATTGGCCAATCGTCCAGATCGCCCGGTGCCACCACTTGCGCGCCAGGCAGGGTGCGCACGGTGCCATCCGGGCGCAGGTCGATCACTGTATCATCGATGCCGATCTGTGTGGCGGCAACAAAGCCGAAACCGGGTCCCTCGGCGGCATCCTCAAAACCAAACCCGCCAAAGCGCCAACTTGCCATGTCCAGCGTGACGATCCGGCCCAAAGGTGACGGCTCCAGCCCTATCAGCACTGAAAGCGCCATCTGCGCCTGCACCGCCCCAAGCACCGCCACGGCGGGGCCCATCACCCCGGCACTGGCACAACTGACCGCCTGCGCGGGCAGGTTGGGGAACACGGCGCGATAACTGGGGGCCGCCCCGCAGAACCCGCCCACATAGCCTGCCCGCCCGATGACCGAGGCCGAGATCAGCGGTTTGCCCGCCGCAAGGCACAGGTCGGACAGGGTGTAGGTCACGGCAAAGCTGTCGGCGGCGTCCACCACCAGATCGGCACCGGCCATCAGGCCCGGGCTATTGGCCGGATCAAGCCGCACCGTCAGCGCCTCGGCCTGACACGCGGGGTTCAGCGCGCGCGCGCGGGCAGCGGCGGCACGGGCTTTGGACTGGCCGAGGTCGGCGGCGGTATAAAGTGTTTGTCGGTGCAGGTTGGACATCTCGACCTGATCCGGATCAATGATCGTCAACCGCCCCACCCCCGCCGCCGCCAGCGACGGGATCACTGTGCAGCCAAGGCCTCCCGCCCCAACGATCAGGACTTGTGACGCCGTCAGCCGCGCCTGCCCGATGGCCCCGACGCCGGGCACCTGCATCTGGCGCGCGTATCGGCTCATGCTTTGGCCCAGGTGGCCTGGATCCAAAGGCGGGTCTGCGCCTCGGGGTCGGCGGCTGCGACCAGATCGGTTACGACCGCCGCCGCATCCGCCCCCGCGGCAAACACATCGGGCAGGCGTTCAGGGGTCAGGCCACCGATGGCGACCAGCGGGATATCGCCAAGCCGAGATTTCCACCGGGTAAGCTTTTCCAACCCCTGCGGCCGCCACGGCATCAGTTTCAGCAGCGTTGGCCAGACCGGACCCAGCGCGATGTAGGCGGGGTTCAGCGCAAGCGCGCGGTCCAGTTCGGCCTGGTCATGGGTCGATAGCCCCAGTCGCGCCCCGACGCGGGCGATGGCGGCGGTGTCGGCACTGTCCAGATCCTCTTGCCCCAGATGGATGAAATCGGCGCCCTCATCCAGCGCCGCCTGCCAGTGGTCATTGACCACCAGTTGCGCGCCGTGGCGGGCACAGATGGCCAGCGCCGCCGCGATCTGCGAAGGAACCTCGACCACATCGCCCTTGAACCGCAATTGCACCAGCCGCACGCCCAAAGGCACCAGCCGCGCGATCATCGCGGCGTCGGGCAGCACCGGGTAAAAGCGGGGCAGGATCATCGCAGCCCCCCCAGCCCCAGATCGGCCATGCCCAGAACCGGGGTTGAGGGCACCGCCATGTCACGCGGCTGCATCAGCCCGGCCTCGAACGCCAGCCGCCCCGCCGCAACCGCCTGCCCGAAGGCCTGCGCCATGGCCACAGGGTCGCCTGCCTTGGCGACAGCGGTGTTCAACAGGACCGCGTCAAACCCCATTTCCATCGCCTGCGCCGCCTGACTGGGCGCACCGATCCCGGCATCGACAATCAGTGGGACGCCGGGGAAATGCCCCCGCATCGAGGCCAGCGCGTCGACATGGCGCAACCCCCGGCCCGACCCAATCGGTGCCCCCCAGGGCATCAGCACCCGGCAGCCCGCATCCAGCAGGCGCTCGGCCACGATCAGGTCTTCGGTGGTATAAGGGAACACTGCAAAGCCATCGGCGCACAGCAACCGCGCCGCCTCGACAAGCGCAAAGGGGTCAGGTTGCAGGGTGTCGGCATTGCCGATCACCTCCAGCTTGATCCAGTTGGTGCCGAAGACCTCACGCGCCATCTGGGCCGTGGTGATCGCCTCGCGCGCCGAATGGCATCCGGCGGTGTTGGGCAGAATGCGCGCGTCGGTGGCCTGCAACAGCGGCCAAAAGCCGTTTGTACCGCCGCCATTTGCGGTTTCCCGGCGCAAGGATACTGTGATCACACCGCAGCCAGAGGCCGCAATCGCCTCGGTCAGCACCAGCGGTGAGTGGTATTGCGCCGTTCCCAACAGCAGGCGTGATGACAAGTCTACATCATAAAGCCGCATCTCAGCCTCCCTGCATCGGGGCCAGAACCTCGACCCGGTCGCCGTCATGCAGCAGGGTTGTGGCGCGGGCGGCGGCGGGGATGAAACCGCCATTCACTGCGGTGGCCAGCGCCGCGCCTCCAAAGCCAAGCGCCATCAGCGCATCGGCCAGATTTGAGGTAGAAACCTCGGTCGGGATACCGTTCAGATCAATCCGCAAGGGCAGCCTCCTGTGGTGCAAGCGCGAGGTGGTCGGCCAGTTGTTCGGCCAGCGCCGGGGCGGTCAGAAAGCCGTGGCGATAGAGCCCGTTCAGATGCCAGCGCCCGCCCGCCTGTGTCAGGCGCGGCACATTGTCGGCAAAGGCGGGGCGCAGGCCGCTGCCCATCTCCACAATCGCCGCCTCGGCAAAGCCGGGATGCAGCGCGAAGGCCGCCGACATCAATTCGCTGGCGCTGCGCAGGGTGACCGGTCCGGTTGCGTCGCTTTCCACCATCGTCGCACCGACCATGAAAAGCCCGTCACCGCGCGGCACGACATAGACCGGAAAGCGCGGATGCAGCAGGCGGATCGGACGGGTGAAGTTGACGCCGGGGCAATGCAGCATCAACATTTCGCCCCGCACCGCCCGCAAGCCGGGCAAGGCGTCGCGGGCCGCGATGCCCCGGCAGTCGATAGCGGCCTGACCGGGCGCAAGCTGCATGTCATACCAGATCGTCACCCCACGCCGGCGCAAGCCATCCGCCAACGCCCGCAAGGCCTGGCGCGGGTCAAGATGCGCCTCGTCCGCATAGTAAAGCGCGCTGGCAAAGCGCCCCGCCAGAGCGGGTTCAAGCTCTGCAATCTGGTCGGGACCGATGCGCGCGTGGCCGATTGTACGGGCGGCGAACCGGTCGAGTTCTGCCCGGTCGCGGGCCGGGGCGACCACCAGCGTGCCGCGTCGCATTACGCCGGGCACCCGCACCGCCCACCATTCGGCGGCAGTGGCCCCCAGCCGCGCCACCTCGGGCGGGGCAGTTTCACCCTCGACAAAGGGGGCCAGCATCCCGCCGGCCAGCCAGCTTGCGCCCACGCCTGCCCGGCCGCTGCCCTGTGCATCTATCGCTCCGGCAACCGGGCTTTCACCCTCAGCTACATCTTCAATGGACGGCAAAGGCGTTTCACGATCGGTCGCTGGCCGGAGTGGAGCGTCACGGCGGCGCGGGATCGGGCGAAAGGTCTCCGACGCGAAATCGACACCGGCAAAGACCCTCTAGCAGGCCGCGTGGAGACTCGTGAGGCCCCCCAGATCTCCGATCTGATCGACCGCTTCATTGTCGAGCATGTTCCCCGGCTGGCGCCCCGCAACGGCGCTGATCAGATTTCGATGCTGAAAAAGTTGGTAGAGCCGCATTGGCGGTATCGGCTGGTCTCTGAGATCACCCCGTCGGATGTCGAGAAACTGTTGTCCTACATTGCCGAGGGTCGTCCCCGTCCGGCAAAGCCGGAACCGAAAATCCGCCGCACCACGCTAAAGCCTTCGAAGCCGACGCCGATCCGGGCGAACCGCGCTGGCGAAATGGTGCGTAAGATGTTCACTCTCGCCGTGGCGTGGAAGATTCGTGCGGATAATCCGGCGACGGGATTTCACCGCCGGGTCGAAACCGAACGCGAACGATTTCTCTCGCTGGAGGAAATTGCCCGGCTGGCGGCGGCGCTGGGCGCAGCGGAAGATCAGCGCGCTGCGGGCATCGTGCGAATCTGCCTGCTGACCGGTGCGCGGGTCGGCAAGGCACGGCAGGCACGGTTCGAGCAATTCAACCTCGAGTTGGCCTTCTGGTCCAAGCCTGCAACAACCACCAAACAGCGCAAAACCCACCGCCTGCCAATCTCCGCAGAAATGGCTGCCATCGTTCGGCAACGCCGCCTTGTCGTGCCGAAGGGGTGCCCCTGGCTCTTCCCGGGCGACGTTGAGGGCCAGCCGGTGCAAGAAATCCGACGTTTCTGGCTTACCGTGCAAAAGCGTGCCGAACTGCCCGACGTGCGCATCCACGACCTGCGCCATACCTTCGCATCCCTGCTGATCAGCGGCGGCGCTTCACTGGAAATGATCGGCAAGCTGCTCGGCCATTCCCAGATGAAGACGACGCAGAGATATGCACACCTTGCCGACTCACTGCTTCGTGCCGGTGTTGATGCCGTCGCCGAAATCCTGAAACCGCGCCCGAGACTGGTCGGGTAGAGATCAGACCTGATCCCTGAGCGCGCGCCAGATCGGGCTCAAGCGACGCCGGATCGTGCTTTCGTCAGGCACATCGCCGTTTTTCGAACGATCAACAAACCACGCCACGATCTCGGCGACGAACAGCTGCTGCGAGTCAGGCAAGCCCTGATCGTGGATGCGCTTGGCCACCTGCACATACATCCCCTCCCAGTCGTATTTCAATGCGGGGCCAACGCCCGCCTGTGGGCGCTTCAGCAGGTCATGCTCTTCCTCGAAACGGAGCGCCTCTGCCGCCGTGATCAGCAGGTCAGCGCCCGCCACGCTCACCCCTTCCCCGGGCTCGGTTATGAAATGCCAGACGTTTCCAGCAAGGTCACGGATACGGCGCATGGTGATCTGGGAGGGACCAGTGCCACAACGCCGGAACATCGGCAGAATGTCGGCGGCTTCGATCCCCACAATGCCCCCCACTGTCGCAGCCCCGCACCGGATCGGCGCGATCCCGGTCACAATCTCAAGCCGCCCAACCGAAGCCCAGGCAGCGACGTCAGCTGCAGTGCAACCCCAACGCGCAGCAGCCTCGGTCAAAGTAAAATACACACGCGATGGCAATACCATTTCTTCCCTTCCCCTCTTGCGCCGGTGTCGTGCGCGCCCTCGCCGAGAGAGCGCAACACCCGGAAACAATTGCAATTTAGGGATGAAATTCAGCCGCGGCAGATCAACCCAAGATTATATCTTTGGCTCTTGACTATCTCACAAAATGCCCGATCAAGTGGTTGCACTTCCGCCCTGACCTGACTCCCGCAGGTAGAGCAGAAGTGGAGGAAGGACCACCCTGAACGCTATCCAATGCTCGCTACCAGTGCCCTATGAATGCTTCCTACAAAACATGCCATACCATCAGGACTGGCAAGTAGGCGAAGTCGCAGGGAGTGGGGTATTTCAACTTGGGCGCCGCGTCCGGAAATGCAACGGTTGCAGATATTTGCGGGCTGCTTTGCCGGGAACGGGTGTCCACTGACAGAAGTGAGGAATCCTACTTCGTTGAGTTCACCCTCCAATAAAGCGATGAGCGCTTCATCCAGCCCTCCAAGAAAGACACTGACTTTGTCATCTTGGTCCCGTCGACCATGCACTCCGATTGCGAATTCGGTTGCTTTCAAAAGATCATCTGCTCGTTTTTCGAAGAATCTATGCGAGGTCACGTGCAGGTCCCGATTTCCTGCCGATAGCCTGCCCTCAAAAAGATACAAGTTGTACTGCTCTCCCGCGATCAGACGAGCAATCTCAGATGTTCCACGCTCTATCTTACCACCATGAGGTGCGAGCACCGTAAATCGGCTACCAACTTTCTGAATTGCTTCAATTCCAAAGTCTCGCCCTTCTTCGAATTGAGCAGCAAGCTCATCATAGTTCAGAAAGCGGTCGGCCAAATTGCACCTCACGGAGTCAAGAAAGTGTTGTAGGGTCTCGGATCAAAAATCAAGCACATCATCTGTCTCAGGTATGTCGCTGATCTCCCCTTCGCCTCTGACATCTGCAGGGACAATCCATGGCAACGCAGAATTCGCCGGCCGAAACCAGATATCGCGAATTTTCGCATCGTCGCTATCAGGTGCGGGATCGACGCGCCGTACCTTAAAGGTGGTCGGAATGTTGACGGAATTCCCAAAAATCAGTGCATGCTGTTTGGGAAGAGATGGAAGCCGACGAAGAACACTGTCGGAAATGAACGGCGTCATTTGTCGAATGTGTGCAAGGTCATCTTGATTTTGGATTCGATGCACCACAAAATTGCTGCATTGGGACAAGACGGTCTTTGATAACTCACTCGGTCGCTGAGAAGCCACTTGCAGGAACGCTCCATACTTTCTACCTTCCTTTGCTATTCGCTCAAAGTTTCGACCCGCATCGATAGCATAGCGCGAAGGTTTCTCAGCGATATATCGATGCGCCTCTTCCAAGATAATATGAACGGGAAATCGGTTTCGAGGCGACGCCCTTCTAAGGCGCTCAAAAATCATTCGAGCGATCACGGCAGCCGTAATCTCAACCACTTCGTCCGCAGCTTCATTCAAATCTAGAATTGTAAGCTGACTCGTTTTTGAATAGTTTCTGGCGCTGCGCTCTAGTCAAATCAGACCCTCAACAAATTGAAATGGGTCCAATTCCTCCAAGGTCAGCTTCTTAGGGTCCACCCGGAGAAATGCAAATTCGTCTCGTTCGCCCACCCATTTTAAACGCGTCACCATCTGCGAGCAAAAATCCCGGATTTGTCTATTCCCGTGGGCCTCCTCGTAGTGCAAAGCTAAGTCCAAGGCAGACGAAAGCACCTCAAATGGGAATGACTTATGTGCATAGTTAGGGATCATTACACTCTCAAGCACATACGGCTTAAGATAGCTGGTCAAACCTTCAGCATCCGCCATCTGCCCAAAACTGATGAGAATCTTTGGACGCACTCCATCAAGGTTGATTTCGTTTGTCTTGAACGTCGACAGTAATGACCGGATTCGATCAGCTTTAGTTGGGCTACCCGCGTCGTTCTGCAAAATCGAGATAATTGTAAAGGCCAAAATGTGGTTCTTGATACCAGAAAGGTTATCTCTCATCTCATCAGAAAATAAACTAGTCAATCCCAATGCCGTTCTCAGAACGGGTTGCTGCGTGCGTTCACTCGCCCTGAGAAGGAGCTCCCACTCCTCAACGGACATGAACCAGTGGGGGAGGCGAAATATGGCCGTGTGCTCAACACCGCTATCATCTGGCACTGGGGCGGCCGAGAAGGGGTCGATATCAGCCCGAAGGTAGCGCTTACCGATCGGCAACGGTAGCCGTCGAAAGGCCGGGCGATACTCACCGTTCACGTCAAGGATTAGGAACGATGCGCCCCGTGCAGCAAATTCTGCGGGCCTATCGAACAATGATTGCAAGATGGTTGCAACAGTGCAGGACTTTCCGCTCCCAGTATTTCCTAACACCGCGACATGTCCCCCAAAGAATTCATCGATGCGCACTTTTACCGGGTAACCTCTAAAAATTACCGACGTGCCGACCTCAATTGATTGCGGGACGTTGCCTTGTATAATTGCTCCCTCTCGATCCACCAATCCTTGTGTTGACATAGGATCAGCAACCTGAAAAATGCGATCTAAGTCCTCATCCCGCGCATACAATGCGTCAGCATAGAGCGGTGGGAAAACGGAAACACCAAATTCGAAACTTCCTACGGTTCCGGACCTAAGCATTCCAATAGGTGTTAAGTCGAGGTACTTCGCGGATGCCGCTTTATCCATATCTGAACCAGAAGTTTCGTTAAATCTTGAAGAAATTGGATCTTTCTCCCAGAGGCCAATCACCTCCGCGACTACATAATTTGCTTGGACCAGCATAAGAACAAACGAACCTAGCCGAGCAACGTAGTGGACATCGTCGAAACCTACCACTGTGAAATTGTCATTTCCGCGATGTAGCTCAACGATCAAACGGTCAGCGGCAACACTAATAACTTTTCCAATAACTCTACTTTTGTCGTCATTGGGGATCTTTTTCAGCTCCGAAAAGATCTGTTTTAGCCGTTGCTGCGAAGGCCTTCAAAACATTCTCAACAGCGGTGTCGATTTTTTGGTCTGGTCCATCTGGAAGAAATTGATCAACAATTGTGGTAAAATAGTGGGTGGGGCTACCGCCATTGGGGCCATCACCAAAAATAAACCAAATGCGCGGATCGCCAAAATTACGAAGGGCACGTGTTGTCTCGTTTGTTTCCGGATCGATAAACGCTATCAATCGAAATCCTGGAATGGTTAGAGCTTGAAAGATAATATTATTGACATGTTCGTCTCCAAACCCGTAGCCAGCAACTATCAGTACACTTTGATCACGAACAACCTGTTTTTGAAACTCACGAAATAGGTCGGAGTATGACGCGCCAAAGCTGGTATTTTGCTTTGATGGTGTAGGATAAATCATTACCCTTTTGTCGGAAGTCCTATCCGGCGCATCCTGCAATTCTCGAATCGGGAAGAGACCGCCTCCTCCTTCTATCCAATTCACCGATCCATGAAGTTTGCAAAGATACACGAAGCTATCGACTGCCGCCCAACGCTTCGAAGTGATGTCAAGTTGCTCAGCGATTGCGTATCGAAATGAAGCCGGGTTGAATCAGCGTTCAACTGCTCCGCCGAAGCCATTGCAATATGGAATTGAAAGTCGATCCATCGCTCGTTCGCTGAACAAGTCGTAATTTGTGGTAAAGACCCACGGCCTTGGAAGGGCGCGATCCCGAAGAACCAGTCGGCGATAAAACTTTTAGTATAGCGTTAAGACTAGATGTGTTTCATTCGAGAATTCAGGCTTGGCACAAAGTTCAATTATATAGTTAACTATCTTCCGGACTACGTTGTTTAGGTGCACTTCTGCTTTTGTTAGGCTTGTGGAGCTTGAGGAAGCCAAAAATACCTTTGTGCTAAGCAACACCTCCATCAGCCTCTCAAGGTTTGAACGAAAAGTGTCTATC
>JANNAF010000338.1:0-4114 GCA_031384005.1 Rhodobacterales bacterium
CTGTTCGGGTTCGGGGATGTCCATGCCGACAAGGCTGATCACCCGCGCCGGGTCCAGCGTATAGCTGCGCGTGGTGTCCGGTGCGGCACCATCCTGGGCGATGTCAGAGGCCGTGCCACCGCACAGGTCCAGAATCATCTGGGTTGCCAGATCCAGCCCCGGCAGCGTGAATGCCGGGTCAACCCCGCGTTCAAAGCGGTAACGCGCATCCGAGTTGATTTTCAACGCGCGGCCCGTGGTGGCCACCGTGATCGGATCCCAGAACGCGGATTCCACGAAAACCGTCGTCGTCTCGGGGGTGCAGCCGCTGGCCTCGCCGCCCATGATCCCGGCCAGCGATTCCGGTCCGTTATCGTCGGAAATCAGCATTTGCCCGGCGCGGATGGTATAGGTGTTGCCGTCCAGCGCCAGCATCTGCTCGCCGCCTGTGGCGGGATGGATGCGCAGGGTGCCCTGCACCTTGGCCGCATCAAAGACATGCAGCGGGCGGTTCAGACCAAAGGTGAAATAGTTGGTAATATCGACCAACGTCGAAATCGGGCGCAGGCCAATCGCCTTGAGCCGGTCCTGCAACCATTGCGGCGAGGGGCCGTTGCTGACGCCCGAAATGGTGCGACCAGCGAAATGCGGGCAGCCCTTTGCCTTCAACGCCGGATCAATCTGCACCTGCACCAATGACGGGCCAGTGCCCGTGATCACCGGCACCGCCAGCGGTTTCAGCGTGCCAAGACCGCGCGCCGCCAGATCGCGGGCGATGCCGCGGATGCCCAGCGCGTCGGGGCGGTTCGGCGTCACCTTGATATGCACCATCGGGTCCACCGTGGCCGGGCGGTTTTCGGCCAGCCACGCGACAAAGCGTTGCCCGACCTCGCCCGAGGGCAGTTCGATGATGCCGTTATGTTCGTCGCTCAACTCCAACTCGCGTTCGGAGGCCATCATGCCATGGCTTTCGACGCCGCGGATCTTGCCAATGCCCAGCGTCGTGTCGATCCCCGGCACATAATCGCCGGGTTTGCACAGCACCACGGTGATGCCCGCGCGGGCATTGGGTGCGCCGCAAACGATCTGCTTTTCGCCCTCGTCGGTCAGAACGATGCAGACCTGCAGCTTGTCTGCATCGGGATGCTTGGCGGCGGACAGGACCTTGGCAAGGGTAAAGCGGGCCAGTTTGGCGCTTGGATCCTCGACCCCCTCCACCTCCAGCCCCAGATCGGTCAGGGCATACAGGATATCGTCAAGTGCGGCGTCGGTTGCAAGGTGATCCTTCAACCACGACAGGGTGAATTTCATAGGGGCCCCCAGAATGTGTTGCGACCGGGATTAGCGCAAAGCGCCCCCAAGGGGAAGCGGCGCATCGGCGGTTTCCAGCGTGGAAACGGATTGGTGCCGGGAATCGGTGCGCTTTGCCCTAATTCAACCCCCCGGATGGTGTAGCAGGTGCCATGGACCCGATGATGCACATACCCAAGGACCGCAAGCCGCTGAACCCGCTGAAGCTGGTGCTGTTGTTGGGCATGACGGTCTTGTTGTTCCTGCTGATCCTGAACCGCTACGGCGAGGTGGCGGCAGCGGTTTTGGGCGCAGGGGCCTAGGCCGGATCTACGCTCTCAAGGTCCTGCACAAGGCGAAACCTTTCACAGACCAGCATCATTTCCGCTTCCCAGCCGCCGTTGCGTTCAAAATAGGCGCGGTGTCCGGCGGCCCAATCGGCGAGGCTGTCATCCTCGCCCTCGGCCAGTGCAAACGCCTCGTCGACGTCACAAAAGCGGCGGGTGGTCACCTCGATCGTCTGGATGATCAGGGCGGGTTTGCCTTCCCACGTCAACGCAACATCCAGACGACCCACCTCGGGCAGTGGCAACCCGCTGTCGGCATAGTCGCGCAGCGCAGCGCAGGTGGCGGTCTTGTACCCGTCGCGCACAAGGTCCAGCAGATGTTCGCTCAGGTCGGCACTGTCCCCGAAGGTAAAGCTGTTCAAACGGTCGATGTCGATGGTCACGACGACAACCCACCCGCCAGATCCGGCATGTCCAGCGCGGCAAAGCCGTAGTGGCGCAGCCAGCGCAGGTCGGATTCAAAGAACGCCCGCAGGTCGGGGATGCCGTATTTCAACATGGCAATGCGGTCGATGCCCATGCCAAAGGCGAAACCCTGCCACTGGGTCGGGTCCACCCCTGCGGCGGTCAGCACCTTGGGGTGGACCATGCCCGACCCCAAAATCTCCATCCACTTGTCGCCCTGACCGATTTTCAGCTGGCCATTGTCCCATGAACAGCGAATGTCGACCTCGGCCGAGGGTTCGGTGAACGGGAAATGCGACGCGCGGAACCGCAGTTCGACCGAGGGCACCTCGAAAAAGGCGCGGCAAAACTCCTCCAGCGTCCATTTCAGGTTGGCCATGCTGATGTCGCGGTCAATCGCCAAACCCTCGACCTGGTGGAACATCGGGGTGTGGGTCTGGTCCATGTCCATCCGGTACACCCGGCCCGGCGCAATCACGCGGATCGGGGCACCCTGTTCGGCCATGGCGCGGATTTGCACCGGGCTGGTGTGGGTGCGCAGCACATGGGGCGGGCGGTTGTCACCCTCGGCCCGGTGCATGAAGAAGGTGTCGTGTTCCTGCCGCGCCGGGTGTTCAGGCGGAATGTTCAGCGCGTCGAAATTGTACCAATCGCTTTCAACCTGCGGCCCCTCGGCCACGGCAAAGCCCATATCGGCAAAGATCGCGGTCAGTTCTTCCATCACCTGACTGACCGGGTGGATGGTGCCGACACGCCGGGGGCGGGCGGGCAGGGTCACGTCCAGCCATTCGGTGCGCAACCGCGCGTCCAGTGCGGCATCGCCCAGCGCGGATTTCTTGGCGCGCAGGGCAGCGTCAATCTCGTCCTTGAGCGCGTTCAGCAGGGCACCAGCCGCCTTGCGCTGATCGGGCTCCATCCGGCCAAGGCTGGCCATCTGGGCCGAGATTTCGCCCTTTTTGCCCAACGCAGCAACCCGTACCTCCTCCAGCGCGGATTCGTCGGCGGCAGCGGCCACGGCGGTCAGGTATTTGGCTTTCAGCGCGTCCATTGCGGCCTCCATAGATGCGCGTTTCTGCTAGCCGGATGGGCCGTCCGATGCAAGTGGGCTGGCAAGGAATGGGCGCAGGCGGGTGGTCAGCAAAGCGATCAGGGCAGGGTCGCCATAGCGGAACTTATCAGGAATGTTCAGCACCACCAGCTTCTTGCCGCGCAAATGGCCGGGAAACAGGCTTTGCAGGCGTTTGGCTTGGCGTTTCTCCATCACAAAGATCAGGTGGGCCCACTGCAGTTGCTCGGCCGAAACGCGTTCCTCGGCATCTGCACTTAGCCCTGCAAAATCCGCCTCGATCCCCCAGCCCGCCACCAGATCGGCCGCCGTGGGGCTGCGCATCCGGGCCTTGCCGCACAGGAACATCGCGCGGGTCATGCCGCCGCACGAAACGCAAAAAGCCCCGCCAAAGCGGGGCTTTTCACAAAACTGAACCGATCAGACGGCGGCAGGGATGGCAGAGCGCGCCTGGGCCGCAATGGCGTTGAAAGCCTCGGGCTCGTGCACGGCCAGATCGGCCAGAACCTTGCGGTCGATCGTGATGCCAGCCAAAGCCAGACCATTGATCAGACGCGAATAGGTGAAGGCCGGGTCAAACAAACGCACGGCGGCATTGATACGGGCGATCCACAGCGCACGGAAGTTGCGCTTGCGCGCCATACGGTCGCGGGTTGCGTACTGCTGCGCCTTGTCAACAGCCTGCGTGGCCGTTTTAAAGTTTGTGGAACGGGCAGCGTAATAGCCTGCTGCCTTTTTGATCACCTTGCGGTGACGGGCGTGGGTAACTACGCCGGATTTAACGCGGGACATCGGTTGCTCTCCTTACCGGTCGTAGGGCATGTATTTCTTGACGATTTTCGCATCGGATGCGCACAGGATCATTGCCCCTGATGCATCGCGAATGAATTTCGTCGAGCGTTTGATCATGCCGTGGCGCTTGCCGGCGGGGCCGGCCTTCACACGACCGGAGGCCGTGAAGCTGAAACGCTTCTTGGCCGCCGACTTGGTCTTCATCTTGGGCATTTCCATCTCCGTGGTTGCAGGC
>JANNAF010000351.1:0-9777 GCA_031384005.1 Rhodobacterales bacterium
GTGCGCGAGGAACGCAAGGGGCCAAATACCGCGGCCCCTGCGGCGGCGATCGAGGGGTTCTTGCGGTCAACCGGGTTGACGCTGGACCAGTTGGAACGCCGGGCGGACAAGAAGGGCGAGGTTTTCTTTGCTGTGGTCGAGAAGCCGGGACGCTCTGCGGATGTGATTGTGGCCGAGGTTCTGGAAGCCGTGATCCGGGCATTTCCCTGGCCCAAGTCGATGCGCTGGGGGTCGGGGTCGTTGCGTTGGGTGCGGCCGTTGCAGTCGATCCTGTGCCTGATGTCGGACGAGGCGGGGGCGCGCGTCGTGCCCTTGGATGTGGACGGCATCGTGGCGGGCAACACGACCGAGGGGCACCGGTTTTTGGACGCGGGCCGGTTCCCGGTGCATGGGTTTGACGATTATGCGTTGAAACTGAAGCGGAATTTCGTGGTGCTGGATACCGCCGAGCGTGAGGCGGCGATCTGGCAGGGTGCCACAAATCTGGCCTTTGCCGCCGGGTTGGAGGTGGTCCCCGACGCGGGCCTGCTGACCGAAGTGGCCGGTCTGGTCGAATGGCCCGTGCCGCTGCTGGGCCGGATTGCCGAGGGGTTTTTGCATCTGCCGCCCGAGGTTCTGCAAACCTCGATGCGCGAGCACCAAAAGTTTTTCTCGGTCAAGAACCTGCGGACGGGCCGGATCGAGGGGTTTGTCACCGTCGCCAACACTGACCCGGTCGACCACGGCGCGGTGATCCTCAAGGGCAACCAAAAGGTGCTGAATGCCCGGTTGAGTGATGCGAAATTCTTTTGGGAAAAGGATTTGCGCGTCGCCAAAGAGGGGATGGGCGAATGGCTGGACGGGCTGAAAGCGGTGACGTTCCACAACAAACTCGGCTCCCAAGCCGACCGCATCGCCCGGATCGCCGCCCTGGCCCGCGAAATCGCGCCCTTGGTTGGCGCTGATCCCGATCTGGCCGAACAGGCGGCACGGCTGGCCAAGGCCGACCTGCGATCCGCCATGGTGGGCGAGTTTCCCGAATTGCAGGGCCTGATGGGCATGTATTACGCGCGGGAAGCTGGGTTGCCCGAAGCGGTGGCGCTGGCAGCGCGCGACCATTGGCGTCCCAAGGGCGAGGGCGACACCGTCCCGACCGAGCCGGTTTCGGTGGTGGTGGCACTGGCCGACAAGATCGACATGCTGACCGGGTTCTGGGCGATTGATGAGAAGCCGACAGGGAGCAAAGACCCCTATGCGCTGCGGCGTGCGGCCTTGGGGGTTATTCGGTTGGTATTGGGGAATGGTGTGAGAGGTAACCTGACTTCTGTCTTTGATTTGGGTCGTGCCCACCATCTTCAACGGAATCGAAATTTTGACATCGAGGCCTATTATGTTTGTTCAGACCAACCGCGTCAGGGACTTATCAAACTAAAGTCAGTCTCCCACCTCCTTTCTGCCACTACCGGGGCACTTGAAGAGCGACTCTCGGTAGTTAACCGGGGAAAACAAATCTATTTGGTGAAACAAACCGAGCCGAAAGGCCTTCAGACGCTGGAGATCACCGAAGAAGCATTCGAACCAGATGAAAGCCAAGAGAGTCTAGCTGCAACTGCATCCGACCTCCTCTCCTTCTTCCACGACCGCCTCAAGGTCTACCTCAAAGACCAAGGCATCCGCCACGACCTGATCGACGCTTGCCTTGCCAGGCCCGGCAATGATGACCTGACCCTGCTGGTCAAACGCGCCGAGGCGCTGGCCGCCTTCCTGAAAACCGAGGATGGCCCGAACCTGCTGCAAGGCTATAAACGCGCCAACACCATCCTGACCCAAGCGGAACAAAAGGACGGCGTTGAATACTCGTTCGGCGCGGACATCAAGTTTGCCGAAACCGAGGAGGAGCGCGCCCTCTTCGCCGCCCTTGATACCGCCGAAACGGCGATCACCCCGGCCATGCAGGCCGAGGATTTCGCCACCGCCATGACGGCGATGGCCGCCCTGCGCCACCCCATCGACGCCTTTTTCACGGCGGTGCAGGTTAATTCGGACAACCCCATAACCCGGCGCAACCGGCTGAACCTGCTGCACCGCATCCGCGCCATTTGCGCGGGCGTGGCGGACTTGACCCGGATCGACGGCTGATTTGCTCCTTTGAAAATACTCCACAGGGGGTCCGGGGGACGTGAAGTCCCCCGGGGTTTGGCACACAAAGCCGCCCAGAAAACTTGCACCACGCAAAAATCGGCCTATGCTGCAGCCACACAATAAAGGCCGCCGCAGTGCAGAAACCCGATCCGACGCTAGAGTTTGCCGTCATCACCCCGACAGCACCGATCAAGACCGCGACCCATGGCTGGCGGGCCAAATGCCTGCAACGTCTGGTGCGGCTGGAATTGCCAGTGCCCATGACGGTGGCTCTGCCCTCCAAAACCGTCCGTGCGATTGCAGGCGGAGCGCAGGTCGAGACCAATGTGATCCTGAACCATTTCGGGTCGAACCCGCTGATTTCGGTGCGGCCCAGCCCGGAAAATACCGATTGGGGTGGGCCTTCGACGATTTTGAACATCGGCATGAACGCAGCCCGCCATGCCGCCTTGCGGGCCAGTCATGGCCATGTGGCGGCGGATGCCTTGTATCTGCGTTTTGTCCAATCCTATGCCACCCATGTCGCCCGGCTTGACCCCGATATATTCGAGGCCGGGCAATCAACGGCCGACGCCCTGCGCGAGGCGTTGAAACATTACGAACGCGAGATGGAAGAGCCGTTTCCCGAAGACCCGGCCAAACAGTTGTCCGAAGTGCTGCGATCCATGGCGCGGGCGTGGGAGGGAACCTCGGCCCGGCTGTTGCGTGAGGCGAAGGGCGCGCCCAAGCAGGCGGCACTGGGGTTGGTGGTGCAGCAAATGGCCCAAGGGATCGGGCAGGGTATTTCGGGGTCCGGTGTCGTGCAATTCGTCGACCCGGTCACTGGGCAGCCGCAGGTCACCGGGCGCTATCTGGGTCAATCACAGGGCCGCGACGCGCTGAACAAGACCGAGGCGCTGTACCTGACCCGCGACCCGCGCGGGCCGTCGCTGGAGGAGTTGTCGCCCGAAATTTTTGCTGACCTGACCCGTTATGGCGCCGCCTGCCGGACCCGTCTGCGTGAGGAGATGCAGGTCGAGTTCACCGTCGAGGACGGCCATCTGTCGGTTCTGGATGCGGTGCGGGTGCAGCGTTCGGCGCGGGCGGGGCTGAAGATTGCCGTGGCCCTGGCCGAAGATGGCATCATATCGCAGGACGAGGCGGTATTGCGGGTTGAACCCCGGTCGCTGACCGAACTGTTGCACTATCAGGTCGACCCGCGCGGGGCGCGGGATGTCTTCGCCCGCGGGATTGCCGCTTCACCGGGTGCGGCAACCGGGCGGATTGTGTTCACGTCGGTGGCGGCGCAGGAATCTGCTGCGCGGGGCGAGCCTTGTATCCTGTGTCGGCGTGAAACCGAACCCGAGGATATTCGCGGCATGCATTCGGCTGCCGGGGTTTTGACCGAACGGGGTGGGCAGACCAGCCACGCGGCGGTGATTGCGCGCGGGCTGGGCGTGCCGTGTGTCGTGGGCGCGTCTGGGCTTCGGTTGGATAGCAAGGAACGCCGCCTGACGGCGGCGGATGGGCGTGTGTTCAACGAGGGCGATCAGATCACGGTGGATGGCACCACGGGTGACGTTCTGGCGGGCACGGCAGAAATGCTGGCACCTGCCTTGGATGATGCGTTTCGCAAACTGCTGGGTTGGGCCGATGAGGTGCGTGATATCGGGATCCGCGCCAATGCCGACACACCCGCCGATGCTGCCACGGCCCGCGCCTTTGAGGCGCAGGGGATTGGCTTGTGCCGCACAGAGCACATGTTCTTTGACGAGGACCGTCTGGTTGTGATGCGTGAGATGATCTTTGCCGACACCTCGAAAGATCGCGCTGCGGCGCTGGAACGCCTGCTGCCGATGCAGCGCGCGGATTTTGTGCAGCTTTTCAACATTATGCAGGGCTTGCCTGTTTGCATCCGGCTGTTTGACCCACCGCTGCATGAGTTTTTGCCGCAAAGCCGCGAGGGCCTGCGCGAGTTGGCCGAGGCAATGGACCGCCCGTTGTCCGAGGTGATGCGCCGGGCCGAGGCCTTGTCCGAGGCGAACCCGATGTTGGGGATGCGGGGGGTTCGGTTGGGCGTTGTGTTGCCCGAGATCTATGACATGCAGGCCCGCGCCATATTCGAGGCGACGGTCGAACTGGCCAGGGCTGGGGCGGTTGTCGTGCCGGAAATCATGATCCCGCTGGTATCCGCGCGGCGCGAGGTCGAATTGGTCAAGACCAATATCGACGCCGTTGCCGCCGCGGTGCGGGTCAAGACGGGCGTCAACTTTGACTACAAGTTGGGCGTGATGGTGGAGACCCCGCGCGCCGCGTTGCGGGCGGGCGAGATTGCGCAACATGCGTCCTTTTTGTCTTTTGGCACCAATGACCTGACGCAGATGACCTATGGTTTAAGCCGTGACGATGCCGGGCGGTTCATGAATACCTATGTCCAGCAGGGCGTTTTCCCCGAGGATCCGTTCCATATTCTGGACGTGGATGGGGTGGGGGAGTTGCTGCATATCGGTGCGGATCGCGGGCGCAAGACACGATCTGATCTTGTGCTTTCGATTTGCGGTGAGCATGGCGGCAACCCCGAATCAATCGATTTTTGCCGCAAGGCGGGGTTCGATTACGTCTCTTGTTCGCCCTATCGGGTGCCTTTGGCCCGGTTGGCGGCGGCGCATCTGGCGTTGGCCGATCGTGTGGATAACCGGAAAAACACAACAATATCTTGATATTGTGCGGTGTTTCTAATGTGGAAACACTGGTATTTCGGCGGAAATCCGCGCAGATTGTTGTCAAAAATGTGATAATTTTGCCGATTGGGTGGACGGGTCGGGAACCCTCGTCTAACCCGGTTTCCTGTCGCCAAAGATGCCCGGATGGGATGCTTGGTGGCTTTGGGGAAACAGACCGGGAACTGAAGTCAATGCGCTTGCATCTATGTCGGACGATTGCCACTGCGGCGTTTGTCGTCCTGAGTGGAGCGGCCTTCGCCGATGTGACGGTGAGCCAGTCCAATGATCCGACCACCTTGATCGGAGAGCAGTTCGCCTCTTTGTTCGGGGCCGAACATGCCGCGGTCAATTCGCTGTCGGAGGACAAACTGTCCGCCGTGGCCAATGGCGTCGAGCGGTCGACGGGAAAACCGGGTCAAGAGCCCGCCTTGATTGAATACAGCGATACATGGCTTGCGTCTTTGTCCGAACCAAAGGGCGATGACCAATGGGATTGTCTGCGCCAGGCCTTGTATTTCGAGGCACGTGGCGAGTCGTTGCGCGGCCAGTTTGCTGTTGCCGAAGTGATCTTGAACCGCGTCGACAGCCCGGACTTTCCAGGCACCGTTTGCAATGTCGTCCATTCACGTGGTCGCGGGCAATGCGCCTTTTCCTATGTGTGTGACGGGGTGCGCAGCATGTCTGACGCCGTATCGCGTGACCGGGCCGGACGCATTGCGCGGGTCATGCTGGATGGCGCACCGCGCAGTCTGACGACGGGGGCGACCTATTTCCATGCGAATTACGTCAACCCGAACTGGGGCCAGCGGGTTCACACCGCCTCGATTGGTGCGCATATCTTTTATCGTTAGGGCGCGGAGGGGCGGCAATGTCGCCCCGATGGTGGCTTGGGTCGGCCTTGGGCTTGGCGCGGCGACGCGCAGGGGTTAGACAGGGCCAGCCCTAAGAATGAACCGAGCCATGACCAGTGATATCGGACTTGCCTTCGCCCACCCCGAAGAACGCGCGGCGGCCTCGGCCACCGCAGACCCGCGGGACCGGATTTCCCTGCGCGACCATGTGGTCGAGGTCGAGATTGGTGCGTTTCAAAAGGAGCGTGGCCACACCCAGCGCGTGATGTTCAATGTGGTGGTCGAGGTGCGGCCCGCACCCGAGCCGTTGAACGATGATGTCGACCGCATCCTGTCTTATGACCGGATCACCGAAACCATCGCGACGGAATTGGCGGCGGAACGGTTGAACCTGTTGGAAACGCTGGCCGAGCGGGTGGCGGAACGGATTTTGGCCGAACCGCAGGCGATGCGCGCCTTTGTGCGGATCGAAAAGCTGGATGTCGGTCCCTATAAACTGGGTGTCGAAATAGTGCGTTCGCGGGCCGAGGTGGCCGTGCAGGGTGTGATCGATGGCACCGAGGCGCCGTTACATCCGCTGGTCGTTTATCTGGACAATGCGGCGATTGCGGCGCCCGATCTGTCGGCGCGGCTGGATGGCTGGGCGGGGCGCGGCCTGCCGGTTATCCTGACTGTGGGTTTGCCCGACAGCCCCCGCCCCGAAACCGGCCACAAGCCGACGCAGCGCCGTGTCGATCTGCTGGCCATCGAACAGAACGCATGGGTTCTGGCGGCGCGTGATGCGCGCTGCGTCGTGATGGCAACCCGGACCGAGATTGACTGGGCCGTCAAGCGTGGGCAGATGATGGTCTGGGCCCCCGGCAAGATGGTTATGGATGCGGTTGATGGCCCTGGGTCGCGTGACCCTGCGGCCTTGGCCCTGTGGCTGGCCGAGGTGATGGCGGCGGACCGGTTGCTGGTTCACGGCGATGTTACACTTCCGGCAGGAAGCCGCGTGACGGTAGAGCGGGCGTGACCGTCGGGCTTGCCTGCAACGTCGTTCGGACCTAGCAAACATCATGCAGTATTTCAGACCGATTGCCATGACCGATCCTGCCCGCCCCGTTGGCGCCTTGGCACTGGCGGGGGGATGGTGCTGGTTTGACCGGGTCGAGGTCATCAGCCGCACCGCGCCGCCCCATGTCATGGCCGCCCGCGATCTGCCCCCCGAGGTGCAGGACCGGCTGTCACGCCCCCGGCCCGATTTTGGCGGGCTGACCACAACGCGCCCCCTGATCATGGGCATCTTGAACATCACGCCTGACAGTTTTTCAGATGGCGGTCTGTTTTTGCGGCCCGAGGCGGCGGTGATGCAGGCCCGCCTGATGGCTGCCGGGGCCGATATCATCGACATTGGCGGCGAAAGCACGCGGCCGGGTGCTGCCGAGGTGACCGAAGCGGATGAGGTTGCCCGTACTGCCCCGGTGATTGCCGCCCTGCGGGAGGGCGGATTGGATCTGCCCCTGTCCATCGACACGCGCAAGGCTGGGGTGGCGCGGGCGGCTTTGGCGGCAGGGGCGGCTTGGGTCAACGATGTGACGGCGCTGCGCCATGATCCGGCCATGGCTGGGGTGGTGTCTGCGGCGGCCTGTCCGGTGATTTTGATGCATTCTATCGCCACGCCTGCGACCATGCAGGATGACCCGGTTTATGACGATGTGCTGTTGGATGTGTTTGACGCGCTGCGCGACCGTGTTGCCATGGCCGAGGCGGCGGGGATTGCCCGGCACCGCATCGCCATTGATCCCGGCATTGGGTTTGGCAAGACCCTGGCGCATAATCTGGCGCTGTTGGCGCGGCTGTCGCTGTTTCACGACCTTGGCTGTCCGGTCCTGCTGGGCGCCTCGCGCAAGCGGTTCATTGGCACCATCAGTGCCGAGAACGACGCGGCGCGGCGGATGCCCGGATCGCTGGCTGTGGCACTGGCCGGCGTGGCGCAGGGGGTTCAGATGATCCGGGTGCATGACGTGGCCGAGACGCGGCAGGCCTTGTCGCTGTGGCAGGCCGTCAATGGAGGGACAAGATGACGCGCAAGCTGTTTGGAACCGATGGTGTGCGGGGTCGCGCCAATACCTATCCGATGACCGCCGAAATGGCGTTGAAACTGGGGGCGGCGGCGGGGCGTTATTTCCGGCGTGACGGGTCGTCTGCGCACCGGGTCGTGATTGGCAAGGACACGCGGTTGTCTGGCTATATGCTGGAGAACGCGCTGACGGCGGGTTTGTGTTCGACGGGGATGAATGTGTTGCTGCTGGGTCCCGTGCCGACGCCTGCGGTGGGCTTCCTGACCCGCAGCATGCGCGCCGATCTGGGTGTCATGATCAGCGCCAGCCACAACCCGCATCAAGACAATGGGATCAAGTTCTTTGGCCCGGACGGTTTCAAGCTGAGCGATGAGGCCGAGGCCGAGATTGAGGCGATTGTCGCCGGGCAGATCGATCTTGCCGCCGCCGAAGGCATCGGCCGGGCGCGGCGGATCGAGGATGGCCGTGGCCGCTATCAGGAGTTTGTCAAGACGACCTTTCCGGCGGGTGTCCGGTTGGATGGGTTGAAGGTGGTGATCGACTGCGCCAATGGGGCGGCTTACAAGGCCGCGCCCGAGGTGTTGTGGGAGTTGGGGGCCGAGGTTATTGCCGTGGGCGTCACGCCCAATGGCACCAATATAAACGACCGTGTCGGCTCGACCCACACCCAAACTGCAGCCGAGGCTGTGGTGGCGCATGGCGCGCATGTCGGCATATCGCTGGATGGTGATGCTGACCGGGTGATGATCCTGGACGAGACGGGCCGTGTCGCGGACGGGGATCAGATCATGGCCTTGCTGGCCGGGCGCTGGGCCACCGAGGGGCGGCTGCGCGGGGGGACCCTTGTTGCGACCGTGATGAGCAATCTGGGTCTGGAGCGGTTCCTGACCGGGCGCGGCCTGCGTCTGGAACGTACCGCTGTCGGTGACCGTTATGTGGTCGAGGCGATGCGGCGCGGCGGCTGGAACCTTGGCGGTGAACAGTCGGGTCATATCGTCATGACCGACTATGCCACGACCGGAGATGGTCTGATTGCGGGCCTGCAGTTTCTGGCCGAAATGGCCCGGTCAGGCCAGCCCGCCAGCCAGTTGGTGGACCAGTTCCAGACCGTGCCCCAGATGCTGAAAAACGTCCGGTATGGCGAGGGCGCCCGCCCGCTGGACGCGGCGGCGGTCAAGGCGGCGATCGCCGGGGCCGAACTCCGGCTGGTTGGCAAGGGTCGTCTGCTGATCCGCAAATCGGGGACTGAGCCCTTGGTCCGGGTCATGGCGGAATGTGAGGACGAGGTCCTGCTGCGGGACGTCGTGGATGAGGTTGTAGGAGCGGTCCAGGCGGCGGTGTAAGGGGTCTGCGCGTGGGACATTTTTATTATTGTATCAAAACAGAATGTTGCGGCCCATAGTTCGCCAATTATTAACCTGAGTCGGCGGCCGTGGCGGGACGTTCATCGATTGATGTGACGATTGACGTTCTGCTGGGTGCCCCATAATCATGAACAGTGGTGCAGGAGGTAGTCGATGTCGCCCAAAGGGTTCTGGTCTTATGCACGCGGCGATGACGACCATTTGGACGGTGTGCTAAGCCAGTTGCGCCAACGGGTCGCGGGCGAGGTGTCGATGCTGCTGGGGCATGACATCGGCATCTTTCAAGATATCCACGATCTGCGGACGGGGGACGATTGGGCGGCCAGATTGCGCGACGGCGTGACCAAGGCCAGCTTTTTGATCCCGGTTCTGACCCCGCGCTTTTTCAATCGCGATTGGTGCCGTGAAGAGGTTTTGACCTTTTTGCAGATCGCCAAGGACAAGGGGTTGCAGCCGCGCATTTTTCCGATCCGGTTTGTCGAGTGGGACGAGGAGGGCGGCTGTGAGGTGCGGGCCGCCCTGCAGCCGTTCCAGTACAAGGACCTGTCGCACTGGCGGTTTGAGAGTGACCCGACGCAGAAGGCCAAGCTGATCAACGAGTTCGCCAAGGATGTGAAGGCGCGGTTGAAGGTGGCCGTGCAGCCGCGACCTGCGCCCAAAGCGGCCCCCGAGGCTG
>JANNAF010000365.1:0-1672 GCA_031384005.1 Rhodobacterales bacterium
CGCGGCTCGAAGCCGGCAATGAAAGAAGGTTCGAAAATTGCGCTGGTCGCCATCGCAGGGTCTGTGACCGCGAAATTTATGACCGACTCGGTCGGGAGGGTCTGCGCACAACCGGCAATCGCCAGCGGCAACGCAGCCGCGAAGGTGAGGTTTCTCATGTATGTTCCTGATTTTGGTCGTAAAAATACGCTGACCTCGCACACATGCGCAGTTCAGGTCAGACGTAGCGACGTCTTGGCGGGATCAGAGGCTGGGGGGCCGATACAGCCCGAGAATGCGCGCCAATGCACGCAAATTTGCCGGTTCAGGCACAACCATAAGCATTGTTTTATGGCTGACCGTGCCGCAACCCACCAGCCCGATCAAAACGTCCGAGCAGAAGTGAGGCTGGCAGTCCATGGCGCCGACATCCGTAGCCTCGGCTTCGGCGGCGACGTGGCTAGGACTGTCATGACTATCGGACGCCGCATGTCCAGCATCGGCTCGTTCCGTTGTCGGCAAACAATGCGATGAATGATTGTCCGACGCAGACGCCATGCCCGCCTGCCCGACCGACATGGCCAAGACCAAAACTAGTGTTCTGAAAAGCAGGAGGCGGATACTGTCCATCCGAAAGTCGCTAACAGATGGACCTGAATCGCACAATCAGAAAAGGCTCGTCTGATACATCCGTCGCAGATCAAGTGTTCGTTATTACTCACATTTACAGCGACGGTGGGGCGGCATTTGCAAATGCAGCGACGGAATGTTGTGAACGCTTTCCCAAGTGCATGACCGTGGCGCAAAATTGCCATAGCCCAACTGACAACGGTCGGTGCGGCACCCTGTCGACGCAGCCCGGGGCCAAGGGAAGGGCAAGCAGCGCTGACGTCAACAGCGCTGATACAACTTTGCGCTGCTTGCCTTTAAGACCTGGGTCCGACCGGCAAACAGCGCGCGTTGCTTGTTCTGATCTGGCTGCTGGACGGAGTCTAGGGGGAATTATGCAAGCGAGGATCAGTGCTTTCGGGTGAATAGGCTGAACTGATCTTTATGCCCGACGCTGCCGATTTCCCGTGCTTTACTTTGACGGCTGAGTGGAAGCCGGCACCAGAACTATTGATCACCAAACGGCCAAGGCAAAAACAGCATGGGAGGATGGGTGGCCGTCGGCCACCCATTCTTTCTTCAATCAAAGCGCTTGATCTCGCTGTACGCGCCTGCCACCCGCAAGGTCATGGTGACAGGTGCATCGCCGCGATTGCGCCAGAACCAGCCGTGGTTGCCGGTAAAGGCGGCGGTCAGCTCACCTGTGGCGTCAGATACAGCACGGCCCCTTTCATAGCTGATCTCATTGCCAGACCCGTCACCATGCAGTTCGAAGTTGACCGCGCCGCCCTTGACCGCCCATTCAAACTGGGCAACCGCGCCTTCCTCCATCACCAGCTTGACCTCGATGCCCTGGCCGGGTTCCAGCGCGAAGGTGATCTCGTCTTTCCAAACCGGTGCTTCCACCGGGGCCTCCTGTGCGTGGGCCGTGCCGACAATGGCTCCGAAGATCACATCCAGCAGGCCGGGTTGCAGCGACGATTGCGGCTCGATCTGGCCTTCCATCATCAGACGGTCGGCCTCGGCCTCTTCGGCCAGTTGCGCCTTGATCTCGCCCATCTCGGTCAGGCCAAGAACATCGCCG
>JANNAF010000394.1:0-2889 GCA_031384005.1 Rhodobacterales bacterium
GGCGGCGGGTGTGGTGTTCATCGGCCCGCCATCATCGGCGATCGAGGCGATGGGCGACAAGATCACCAGTAAAAAGCTGGCGATGGCGGCAGGGGTGTCCACGGTGCCGGGCTATATGGGCATCATCGCGGACGCGGCGGAGGCAGTAAAGATTGCCGGGCAAGTCGGCTATCCGGTGATGCCCATATAGCCCGGCACCGTGGACACCCCTGCCGCCATCGCCAGCTTTTTACTGGTGATCTTGTCGCCCATCGCCTCGATCGCCGATGATGGCGGGCCGATGAACACCACACCCGCCGCCTCCAGCGCCGCTGCGAAGGCGCGGTTTTCCGACAGGAACCCGTACCCCGGATGCACCGCCTCGGCCCCGGTCGCCTTGACCGCCGCCATGATCTTGTCGATCACGATATAGGACTGTGCCGCAGGTGACGGCCCGATATGCACCGCCTCATCCGCCATTTTCACATGCAACGCATTGCGGTCGGCATCGGAGTAAACCGCCACCGTCGCAATCCCCATCTTGCGCGCCGTCTTGATCACGCGGCAGGCAATTTCGCCGCGATTGGCGATCAGGATCTTTTTGAACATTGGTCCCCCCAAAGGTCTTTGGTCTGCCCTCTGCCGGGGCGCGCAATGAAAAGGGCCACCCGGGGGTTACCCCGGATGGCCCTCAATTCGTCACAGCCGATGGGCTGTGAATTACTGGCAGATGCCGATGCCAGCCTGGCCGCACAGGGCGCCAGCACCGACGCCGATGGCTGCACCGGTGATCGGGTCATAGCCCAGGGCGCTGGCACCAAGGGCACCTGCAGCACCGCCGACAAGGGCGCGTTGACCGTCGTTCTGGATAAGGCATCCAGACAAAGCGGTTGACACAAGTGCCAGTACGATAAGGGATTTATACATGTTTTACTGCCTCGATTATAGGTTGGTTGGGTCAGGCTTGCACCTTGACCGATTGGCCCGGATGCCCGGACCCGCTTACTTGATGATAAGCCCGGCAATCGCCCCGCCACCAGCACCCAAAAGCGGGTCGTTGCCAGTGACATCGGCGGCAACAGCACCTGCGGCAGCCCCGATAAGGACGCGTTGGGCGTCATTGGCCACACAAGCGGTAAGGGTGGTTGACAGGATGACAACAAGAACAGCGGATTTGAGCATTTCAGTCTGCCTCGGGTTGAATGTAAGCTTGGCCGCATCCTTAGCGGATTTGCCGGAGTGGAAAAGGGGAAAAACCGCTGGTGGCGGATTTTCGCAGACCGGTCCACACGGCGTGCAGCAAGCTTGCAGCAAGCTGCAAAAAAGAACGGCCCATCCGCAGAACGGACGGGCCAAAGGGGAAGGGAAGGGTAACAGTCTAGCGCGTATGTGCTGGCCAGCTTGTGGCTGGTCAGCGTCTGGTCATGGTCGCGCAAGGGCAGATTGCACACAACCGCAAATCGAACGCCCGTTTCGCCATGCGCTGAATTATGCCAATTCGCCATAGGCTTGCGCGGATTCATGCCTAGTCGTCCCAATCGTCGTCGAACACCACTTCGGGCGCATCCTCGGCGAAAACCTCGGGGAACGCGGCCTGCGCGCGTTTCAGGTCGATCTTCAGCAGCGCGTCATAGCTGGCCGGATCAAACGGATCCTCACCCGGCACCACCTCGCGGCCAAACAGCCAAGACAGGCGGCCCGCATCCAGATTGCCACGCTCGAACGGTTCCTCGCCGAAATGGGCCCACAGCGCCGCCATGAACCCGACATCCGCGGCGCGGTCGCCCGACTTGCGATCCTTGTAGCGTTCCCGCTTGACGATCTTGGACGCGCCCTCTTTCATATTGGCGCGACGGATCACGAACTGATGGTCCGTGCTGGGCAGACGCCCGGGAAAACCGCGATGTTTCAGCACTGACGCCACCCCTTCATTTCAATAGACCTCCCATACGCATGTGCCGCCCTCGATGGAATAGGAGTTGAACAATTGTGTGGCATCTGGTCGCGTCTCGCCAAAGGGCACATCGATATCGGACATCGAAATGATGATCTGCGACGGCTGCGGCCCGATGTCGGCGACCTTGGCCAAGGCATAGGTCTGGCACAGATGATCCATGTCCAGCGCCGCCGTTTCGGGGTCAATCTGCCCGGCAATAGCAGGTGCCAGAAACCGGAACCGCGCCGTCAGCCCCGCAGGGCCCGGCACATTGGTAATCACATCCAGCAGCGTCACCTTCTGCCCCGAGGGAACCGTGATCAGCTCTTCCACCAACGCCCCCTTACAGCGGGATATTGTCGTGTTTTTTCCACGGGTTCACCTGCTTTTTGCCGCGCAGGCTGGCAAAGGCCCGCGCCACGCGCTTGCGGGTGGAATGGGGCATGATCACCTCGTCGATAAACCCCTTTTCGGCCGCGACAAAGGGGTTGGCAAAGCGGGTCTCATAATCCTTGACCCGGGCCGCGATCTTGTCCTTGTCGCCCAACTCGCTGCGATACAGGATCTCGACCGCGCCCTTGGCCCCCATCACCGCGATTTCCGCCGTGGGCCAGGCATAGTTGAAATCGCCGCGCAGGTGTTTGGACGACATCACATCATAGGCGCCGCCATAGGCCTTGCGGGTGATCACCGTCACCTTGGGCACCGTCGCCTCGCCATAGGCGAACAGCAGCTTGGCGCCATGCTTGATCACCCCGCCATGCTCCTGCGCGGTGCCCGGCATGAAACCCGGCACATCGACCAATGTCAGGATCGGAATTTCAAAGGCATCGCAAAACCGCACGAACCGTGCCGCCTTGCGGCTGGCATCAATGTCCAGACAGCCCGCCAAAACCATCGGCTGGTTGGCCACAACGCCCACCGTCTGCCCCTCGATCCGGATGAACCCGGTCACGATATTGGCGGCAAACGCA
>JANNAF010000403.1:0-10196 GCA_031384005.1 Rhodobacterales bacterium
GATGCCCAGGTCCGTGACGGCTATGCCAGATACGATTTTCAGGGCGTGTTTCAAAAGCTGTTCACCTTTGCCACCACCGACCTGTCGGCGGTCTATTTCGATATCCGCAAGGATGCGCTGTACTGTGACGCCATCACCAGCCCAACGCGCCGCGCCGCGCGCACTGTGCTGGACATATTGTTCCACCGCCTGACCACATGGCTGGCCCCGGTTCTGGTGTTCACGATGGAGGAGGTCTGGCTGTGCCGCTTCCCCGGCGAGGACAGCTCGTTGCACCTGCAAGACATGCCGCAAACCCCTGCCGCATGGCTGAACCCGGCCCTGGCGACGAAATGGGACGGCATCCGCGCCGCCCGCCGTGTGGTGACCGGCGCGTTGGAGATTCAGCGCACCGCCAAGGTGATCGGGTCGTCGCTGGAGGCGTCACCCGTGGTGCATGTCGAAGACAAGGACCTGCTGGCCGCATTGAAATCGATTGATTTTGCCGATTTGTGCATCACGTCCGGCCTGCAGCTGACCGCCGATGCCGAACCGCCCGAGGCATTTCGCCTGACCGACATCCCCGGTCTGGGCGTGGTGTTCGAGCTGGCCATCGGCCAGAAATGCGAACGCTGCTGGAAGGTGCTGCCGGATGTGGGCAGCCATTCACACCCCCATACCTGCGCCCGGTGCAATGCGGCGCTGGGCTGATGAAGATGGGCAAACCCCCCTTTCCCGTCCGGGAAAGGGGGAACTGCCCATCCTACAAGATGCATAGCGCCTGTCTGTCCACGCCGCTGGGCCCCCTCTCGGTGACGGAGGAGGCGGGTGTGATCACGCGGCTTGAGTGGGTTGCCTGTCTGCAGGCCCCCTCAGCCTTGACGGGTGAGGCGCTGCGCCAGTTGGACGCCTATTTTGCGCGTCGTCTGACCCGGTTCGACCTGCCTTTGGACATGGGGCAGGGGTTTGCGGCACAGGTTCGCCGCGCCATGGTAGCCATCCCCTTGGGCGAAACGCACAGTTATGGCGATCTTGCCCGTCAGATCGGTGCCCCGCCGCAGGCTGTGGGTCAGGCCTGCGGTGCCAACCCCATTCCCATTCTGATCCCTTGTCACCGCATCCTAGGTGCCCGCAGTTTGGGTGGGTTTTCGGCCAAGGGGGGCGTGGAAACCAAGGTTTGGTTGCTGAAACACGAAGGTGCTGCCTCGCTTCTGATTTAATCGGATCCAATCATATCTTGCCGCCATGCCGCCGGACTTGTAACGGTTCTGTGACAAAGCGAGGCTACCCTTGACCACCACCGTCCTTTTGGCCGTCCTAGGCTCGGCTTTTCTGCATGCGCTGTGGAATTCCCTGGTCAAAAGCGGCACCTCGCGGATGGGGGCCATGGTCATTCTGTCGGTGTCCGAGGTGCCGATCGGTCTGGCGGTTGCCCTGTTCCGGGCGCCGCCAACTTGGGATGTGGCCCCGTGGATCGCCGCCTCGGGCTGTGCGCATTTTTGTTACAAGTTCTTTTTGACCTATGCCTATGAACACGGCGATCTGTCCCGCGTCTATCCGATTGCGCGGGGATCTGCGCCCATGGTGGTGGCTGTGGTGTCGGCGCTGTATTTGTCCGACGTGATGACACCCCATGAATATGCCGGCATCGCCATCCTTGGGGCAGGTATCTTGTTAATGGCCCAAGGCGTGTTTGCCCAAGGTGAGAATCGCCGCCTGATCCCCTTTGCCCTGGGCTCGGCTGCTGCGACGGCCAGTTACACGCTGATCGACGGGCAGGGTGCCCGGGTGGCGGGCGATGCGATTGCCTATGTGGCATGGGTCTTTGTGGTGGATGGTCTGGGCTTTGCCACGGCCATGCTTGCGTGGAAAGGCAGTGCCGTTCTGCCGCGTCAGGCCAAACCCTGGATCACCGGCATTGTGGCCGGGGTCGCGTCTTATGGTGCTTATGGCATCTCGGTCTGGGCGATGATGCTGGCACCCATCGCGCTGGTGGCTGCCTTGCGCGAAACCTCGATCCTGTTTGCGGTGCTGATCGGCTGGCTGGTCTTTGGCGAACGGATGACCAAAGGCAAGGCGCTGGCCGCTCTGGTGATCGTGGCTGGGGTCATGGTGACCCGGCTGTAAGGTCAGGGGGTGACGGTCGGATGACCGGTCATTTGATGCGGTCGGTTGACCGGTCGGGGAAAATCTCTTGCGCGATCCCGGCGAGGCACAGGTACAGCGACGATGCGATCAGCGCCCATTCAACCAGGACCCCTTCCTGAAAATCAACCCCCGCCGACCATGCCGCACAGATCAACCAGACCACAGCCACAGACAGGTTCATCCAGTGCCAACGCATTGTGCGGGTTGGGTGGATGAATTTCAGGTTCAGGAACATCGTCACGGTCAGGGCCACGACAATCATCAGCACAACCCATGTCGGCGGCGTTGTGGCAAACAGCACCAGCACCACCATATTCCAGCATGCCGGAAAGCCGCTAAAGCTTTTGTCCTTGGTTTTCATGCGGGTGTCAGAGAAGTAGATGACCGAGCCGTAGCAAATCACGATGATCGCCAGCCAGCCGGTCCAGCCATCCAGCATCCCCGATTTGAACAGGGCATAAGCCGGGATAAAGACATAGGTTAGGTAATCGACGATCAGGTCCATCAAAACCCCGTCATACAGCGGCGAATTGGTGGTGGTGTCATAGCGCCGCGCCAAGGGCCCATCGATGCCGTCGACAATCAGCGCCACCACCAGCCATGAAAACATCAGGCTCCAGTTTTCCTCGACCGCCGCCAGCATGGCAAACATCGACAAGACCGCGCCACTGGCAGTCAGAAGGTGAACGGCGAGAGCTTTATAACGGATATCCATGCGCCTGTGATGCCGCATAACCGGGCGTCGCGCAAGTGTAGGGCAGGGTTCACCCCGCCCCAATGCCTGACTTTGCCGCCCAAAGGATCAGGTCGCCAGCCGCGACCACCTTTGCGATGACTGTGACAACACCCTCCGCGCGGCCATCGCCGTTGCGATCAACCTGAACCGTCATGGTCACCAGACAAACCGAACCGCGCCGCGTTGCCCGGTAAAACCTGCGTTTCCAACCCACCGCAGATTGACCCCGAACCCAAGCAGCACAAGGTGGCCTTCGCCAGATGTGACGTCAGGGATTTGGT
The DNA here is from genome assembly GCA_031384005.1 of Rhodobacterales bacterium. Lineage (GTDB taxonomy): Bacteria > Pseudomonadota > Alphaproteobacteria > Rhodobacterales > Rhodobacteraceae > Stagnihabitans. Next base: position 3,145 of record JANNAF010000403.1, read on the forward strand.
CGTTGCCTGCCCCGGTTCCGATCTGGCCAGTATCCATGAACGCAAATCTGTCAGCGCCCGGCCCGCCCTGCTGACGGTTTGCGCCACCACCGCCATCCCATGCACCATTCGGACTGTCTTGCAAACCGGCACCAAAACCCATAACCAACGGTTTTGCAATGACAATCCTGCCATGTGGCGCTGTGGTCTGCGCTCAGGCCCGCGGATGGGCGCGGTCGTATACCTCCATCAGGCGCGCGGCATCGACGGCGGTATAGGCCTGAGTGGTGGACAGCGATGCATGGCCCAGCAATTCCTGAATGGCCCGCAGATCACCGCCCGCACTCAGCAAATGGGTGGCAAAGCTGTGGCGCAGCGCGTGCGGCGTGGCAGATGACGGCAACCCCATTTGCGCCCGTGCCTTTTCCATCACCAGTGCAATCAGCCGCGGGTTCAGCGGCCCGCCCCGCACCCCTCGAAACAGCGGCCCCGTGCGGGTCTGGTCATGCGGACACCGGCGGATATAGTCGGCCACCGCCGCCTGCGCCACCGGCAGAACCGGCACCAGCCGTTCGCGGCCGCCCTTGCCGATGATCCGCAGCACCTGTGGCAACGGGCTGTCTGCCCCGGTCAGCCCCAGCGCCTCGGATATCCGCAGCCCACAACCGTACAGCAACGTCACCACCGCCCGGTCGCGCGCCGCCACCCATTCCTTGGACGCAAGGTCGCCCACCTGGTCGATCATCGCAAAGGCAGCCGTCTCGCTGAGCGGTCGCGGCAGTTTGCGGCGATACTTCGGCCCGCGCGCCGACAGCGTGGTCGAGGCATCGAAGCCCTCACGCTCGGCCAGCCAGCCTGTGAAACTCTTGACCGCTGACAGCTCTCGCGCCAGCGTCCGCGCCGAAACCCCCCGCGCCCGTTCGGATGCCATCCAGGCCCGCAAGTCGGTTTGCGGCAGGGCAACGACGGCACCCAACCCCTCGGTCAGCCCACGGTGGCCCGCCAGAAAGTTTAAAAAACCCGCCACATCGGCGGCATAGGCGGTGACCGTATTGGCCGCCGCCCCATCCAGCGCGCGCTTGTGATCCAACCAGCGCGCCATGGCATCCCGCAGCGCGCCCGAGATCATCAGGTCTGTCACGACAACCAACGCCGCATGGTGCGTTCAAACACCCCACCAAAAAACGCCAGCAAATCCGTGCCATGGGTCGATTTGAACTGATGCGGGTCCTCGGCCCCCAGACACAGCATCCCCGGCAACCGGCCGGCGCCAAAGTCCAGCTTCATCAGCGCCTCGGACCGGATCCACCCGGTCTTGTCGCCATAAATCACATCGGACGCCGGTTGAACCTGCCGCAAGACCACAGGCCGCAGCGGTATATTCCTGCCCGCCGAAATATATTCGCCAACAAACCCGCCCGGTGCGACATAGAGCACATCCCCCAACTTGCGCAGCGCCGCATCCTGTTCGCCCTGCACCGATTCCAGCACCAGCCGCACACAATCGACCCGCAATGTCGGGGCCACCTCGGCGTTCAGCGCAGCCAGGAAATCCTCAAACGTCAGCGGGTCCAGCAGCTGCAAGATGGCCCGGTGCACCTGATTGGTGCCGGCAAGGTTTTCATAGGCGGCGGCAATGACGGTGCGGTGGGTATCCTCCAACCGGTCGAGCCGCTGCGCCAACCGCTCCATCGCGATGCCGCGCAGATCGACGATGTTCGTCCCCATCGCCCGCTCGTTCGCGGCGATCAGGGCGTTCATCACATCCGCATCTTCCAGCAAAGCCTCGGGTGCCGCAATGATGCGGTCCCGCGTGTCCTGATCCATCATGGTCTGCCCGTGTGTTGTTTTGCGGCAGTATAGCGGGATTTGTACAGGATGGGCGGGTCTGTCGTGCAATTCTGGGGCCTTGAGTCCCTGCGGACACACCCGGGGGGATTTCACATCCCCCCGGACCCCCCTGTGGGATATTTATGGACAGATGAAATCAGAGGATCTTCTGACCGGTCTTGGCCCAATCCTTCATGAACTGGTCCAGCCCCTGATCGGTCAGCACATGCTTGACCATCGCCTTGATCACTGCGGGTGGGGCGGTGATCACATCGGCGCCGATCAGGGCGCATTGTGTGATGTGGTTGGCGGTGCGGATCGAGGCGGCGAGGATTTGGGTTTCGAACCCGTAGTTGTCATAGACCTGGCGGATGTCGGAGATCAGTTCCAGACCGTCCAGGTTGATGTCGTCCAGCCGCCCGATGAAGGGGCTGATGAAGGTGGCACCGGCCTTGGCCGCCAGAATGGCCTGATTGACGCTGAAGCACAGGGTGACGTTAACCATTTTCCCCTCACCCGACAGCACCTTGCAGGCCTTCAGCCCGTCCCATGTCAGCGGCACCTTGACGGTGATGTTTTCCGCAATCTCGGCCAGTTTGCGGCCCTCGGCGATCATTTCATCTGCGGTCAGCGCCACGACCTCGGCCGACACCGGACCGGACACGATCGAACAAATCTCGCGCGTCACTTCGATGATGTCGCGGCCCGCCTTCAGGATCAGCGAGGGGTTGGTGGTCACACCGTCCACCATGCCAAGGTCGTTCAACTCCTTGATGGCGGGCACATCGGCGGTATCGACAAAGAATTTCATGGGCGCGGTCCTTGAATGGGTTGCGAGTGGGTTGAGGCGGGTTTACCCCAAAGGACGTGCAGGGGAAAGTCCTATGGTCGAGCGGGTCTATGAGGCGGGGGAGTTGGTTGGCGTGCTGACCGCCGAACCCTTGGGCCGGTTTCTGGACTACCGCTCACCCGAGGGCGGCTGCGGCACCGGTGATTTTGTCGAGGTGCCCCTCGGGCCTCGCCGCGTTCTGGGCGTGGTCTGGGGGCCTGGCGAGGGCAGGTTTGACCCGGCAAAAATCCGCCCGGTGACCCGTGTGCTGGATGCAGAGCCGATGCGGGCGGAACTGCGCGCCTTTTTGCAGCGCGCCGCCGAATACACCCTGACCCCGCTGTCGGCCATGCTGCGCCTGGCCACCCGTGCGCCGGGTTTGGGCGATCCGCCGTCGATGAAGCGGATCTACCGCCTTGGCCCCACCATCCCGAACGCCCTGACCGATGCCCGCCACCGCGTTGTGGATGTGCTGCGCGACTATCACGGCGCCCCCGTCACCCTGTCCGAACTGACCGAGGCTGCCGGTTGCGGCCCCGCCGTCGTCAAGGGTCTGGTCAAACTGGGCGTGGTCCTGGAGGAGGACGCCCCCCGCGATCTGCCCTATCCCCCGATGCACCCCGGCATCCGGCCCCATCTGGTTGGCGATCAGGTTACCGCCGGCGATGCCCTTGTCGCCACCGTCGCCATCGGCACCTATGCCACCACCCTGCTGAAAGGCGTCACCGGGTCCGGCAAGACCGAGGTCTATCTTGAGGCCGTCGCCGAAACCCTGCGTCAGGGCCGTCAGGCGCTGGTTTTGCTGCCTGAAATCGCCCTGACCGGCGACTTTCTGGCCCGCGTCGAGGGGCGCTTTACCGCCCGTCCCGCCGAATGGCATTCCGGCGTCACCATGACCGAACGCCGCCGGTTGTGGCGCATGGTGGGGCAGGGTCAGGCGCAACTGGTGGTCGGTGCGCGGTCGGCGCTGTTCCTGCCCTTTCGCGACCTTGGCCTGATCGTGGTGGATGAAGAACACGACACCTCGTACAAGCAAGAGGAGGGCGTTTTGTACCACGCCCGCGACATGGCCGTTCTGCGCGCGGCTGTCGCGGGCTTTCCGGTGGTCTTGTCCTCTGCCACGCCCAGTCTGGAGACTTGGGCCAATGTTGACAGCGGCAAATACACCCGGCTTGATCTTTCTGCCCGCTATGGCCCCGCCGTCATGCCGCAAATGGCCGCCCTTGACATGCGCGAGGAGAAATTGCCCGCAGACCGCTGGATTTCCGAACGCCTGGCCCGTGCGGTGCAGGCAAGGATCGACCGGCAGGAACAATCGCTGCTGTTCCTGAACCGTCGTGGTTATGCCCCGATCACGATCTGCCGCGCCTGTGGCCATCAGGTTGGCTGCGACGACTGCGATGCCCGCATGGTCGAACACCGCTTTCTCAAACGCCTTGTCTGCCACCAATGCGGTGCCACCAAACCCATCCCGACCGAATGCCCCGCCTGCAAGGTCGAAGGCCGCATGGCCCCGGTCGGCCCGGGGGTCGAGCGGTTGGCCGAGGAGGTCGCCAAACGCTTTCCCAACGCCCGCCTTGCCGTGCTGTCCTCTGACCTGTTCGGCTCCGCCCGCGCGCTGAAAGACCAGATCCAACTGATTGCCGAGGGCGGGGCCGACATCATCATCGGCACCCAGATCGTCGCCAAGGGCCACAACTTTCCCCTGCTGACGCTGGTCGGTGTGATCGACGCTGACCTTGGCTTGCAGGGGTCAGACCTGCGTGCCGCCGAACGCACCTTTCAACTGATGCGTCAGGTCGCGGGCCGGGCAGGGCGGGCCGACAAGCCCGGCACGGCCTTGTTGCAAACCTATCAGCCCGAACATCCGGTGATCCGCGCCATTCTGGGCGGCGATGAGGAGGCGTTCTGGAAGGCCGAGGCGGCCGAGCGCCGCATGGCCGGCGTGCCGCCCTATGGCCGCATGGCCGGCATCATCCTGTCCAGCCCCGACGTCGCGCAAGTCTTTGATTTCGGCGCTGACCTTGCCCGCCGCATCGACCCCTTGGTGAGGATCGGCGCGCAGGTTTTCGGCCCGGCCCCGGCCCCCGTGGCCCGTGTCCGTGGCCGCCACCGGGTGCGTTTGCTGATCAAGGCCGAGAAATCCGCCCCCCTGCAGGCCGCCCTTGCCGAATGGCTGGCCCAGTTCAAAATCCCCACCAACCTGCGCCTGTCAGTCGATATCGACCCGCAAAGCTTTTACTGACCGACCCCAAGGCTGCACTGTGAAAAGTTCTAGGCAAATATCGTCCATCGGCCTCTTGTAAATCCGGCTGCGGTTAGGATGTCGTAAATCAACTTCCCTTAGCAACTCCTCCAGAAGTTTCACCAGAGCGAGGAGAATGAAATGCAGGACCTGTCGTCCAGACTGATCTGTCAGCCAAAACAAACTGTCGCCGCCTACTCCAAGGCAATCGACTCTGTTCTGGTCACGCTGCACCTTGTCGACTCCCCGATGGAGGAGTCGTTTGACAAGTTCACCCGGCTGGTGGCGCGGTTCATCAAGGTCCCCGTTGCCCTTGTCTCCTTTGTCGAGGAGGACCGTGGCCGTCAGTATTTCAAAAGCCAGATCGGCCTGACCGGCGAATGGGCCAAGACCCGACAGACACCGCTGTCCCATTCGTTCTGCCAATATGTGAAACGCGACAACCGTCCGCTGATCATCGAAAACGCGCCTATCGATGCCCGGGTTTGCGACAATCTTGCCATCCCTGACCTTGGCGTGCGCGCCTATCTGGGCGTGCCGATCCATGACACCAAAGGCAACGCTCTTGGTGCGCTGTGTGCGATTGACGTGCAGCCTCGGCCATGGGCCCAGACCGATATCGACGGTATGGTCGATCTGGCCGCCTGTGTCACCGACCAGATCGCGGTGCGCAGCGCCCTGCATTACCAACTCGTCGCGTTCTGACGATTGCACCCCCGCATGGCCCAGGCGCGGCGATTTGCCCGGCGCCCGGACCATCCGCAAAGGCGGCAAAGGCCCTCAGGTTAGCACAAAGTCGCTGCGTCCGATCGTATCGGCCTCCACACCCGTGAGGAAGATCGAGCCAGCGGTGCCGAAAGTCAGCAATGTGCCTTCGTTGTCGAATGTGATTTGCAGGTTTTGATACAGCGCGCGCGAAATCACGATCTGGTCGTCTATCGCCATATCCAGGTCGGTGAAATCGGTGATGGTGTCGCTGCCGTCGCCCTGTTTGAACACAAAGCGGTCGGCAGCGGCCCCGCCAGTCAAGAGATCGTTGCCACGCCCACCGGCAATCACATCGCGGCCTCCGCCGCCATCGACGGTGTCTGCGTTAAAGCCCGACATCAGTTTGTCCGCTCCACCCCGCCCCAACAGTATATCCTGGCCGCGATCGGTCTTGAGGACATTGCTGGTATCGGTGCCAGAAATGGAATAGTTGAAATTGCCGTAATGGGTGTAATTCTCGATCGAAATCACGACATCCGCGTCGCCGGCAATGCCGCCATCGCTTTGTGTGCGCAGTTCCAGATCAACTATCACGTCCACGATCCGGTCAGTCAGGAATTGGCCAGTGACGCGCCCGATGGCATCCAGAAGGATCGTGTCATTGCCGGGTCCACCGTCAAAACGATCCCCGCCGCCAAAGTCGACAAGGATGTCGTCGCCTTCAAGGGCGCGATATGTTTCATTTCCTCCCGTGCCCAACAGGAAATCCGCGCCAGCCGTGGCGCCAGGGATAACGGCCATGTCAGAGCCTCCGCTATGAAAAGGGTGTCTGCTGTCAATTCTGATCAAAACTGATGCTGACAATATGCCCGAAAATCGACACCGATCAAGGGTTTTGCGCCATGAGCGATCGCTGCAACAGCGGGATGGCTTTGTGTCAGCCGATCACGCCTGCGCCAGCCCCCTATCCGCCGGGCCCCCGCCACCCTATATTCGATGCATACTCAAAAGGAGGCCCGACATGTTCAGCTTTACCGCCAAGAAAACCGAAATGGTCCGCCCCGAAAACGCCCTTCCCGGCCGCCCCGATCCCTTGGCCACCGCCGACACCCATTTCCTGTCCGGCCTCCCCCTGAAATCCCCGGTGCCCGAAGGAATGGCCGAGGCGATGTTTGGCATGGGCTGTTTCTGGGGGGTCGAGCGCAAGTTTTACAACCTGCCCGGCGTGTGGCTGACCATGACCGGCTATGCCGCAGGCTTTACCCCGAACCCGACCTACAAGGAAACCTGCACCCAGCTGACCGGCCATAATGAGGTGATCCGCGTGATTTTTGACCCCGCCGTGATCAGCTATGACCAGCTGTTGAAAACCTTTTGGGAGGGCCATGATCCCACCACCGGGATGCGGCAGGGCAACGATGTCGGCTCGACCTACCGCTCGGGCATCTATACCTACACGCC
>JANNAF010000471.1:0-1841 GCA_031384005.1 Rhodobacterales bacterium
CCCCGCCCTTGGCGCCGCCTCTGACCTGATCGTGGCGCATGGTGGCACCACCATCCTGTCCGAAACACCCGAAATCTATGGCGCCGAACACCTGCTGACCCGCCGCGCCGTGTCGCGCGAGGTGGGCGAGAAAATCGTCGAACGTATCAAGTGGTGGGAGGATTACACTGGTCGCTGGGGCGGCGAGATGGACAACAACCCCTCGCCCGGCAACAAAAAGGGCGGCCTGACCACCATCCTGGAGAAATCCCTCGGCGCCGTCGCCAAAGGCGGCACCGCCCCCCTGACCCAGGTCTATAAATTTGCCGAACCGATCACCGAACGTGGGTTCGTCTATATGGACAGCCCCGGCTACGACCCAACCTCGGTCACCGGTCAAATCGCCTCCGGTGCCAACCTGATCGTGTTCACCACGGGTCGCGGCTCGGTCTCGGGCTTCAAACCCGCCCCCGGCATCAAACTGGCCACCAATACCGAAATGTACGAACGCATGTCGGACGACATGGACCTGAACTGCGGCGATATCATCACCGCCGGGGTCAGCCTGCAAACCAAGGCGGATCAGATTTTCGAGATGTTCCTTGCCGTCGCCTCGGGCCAGCAAACCAAATCCGAAGAACTGGGCTTTGGCGGGGCCGAGTTTGTGCCATGGGCCATGGGCGCGGTGATGTAGCCAAGATGGGCAAACCCTCTTTCCCATTCGGGAAAGAGGAACTGCCCATCCTACAAGGCGGCAACCCTTCGCAGGTCCGGCGTGACTTGTAGGATGGGCAGTTCTCCCGGTTCGCCTTGCGAAACGGGGGGTTTGCCCATCTTGGTCGCGCGGCTCACCGTGCCATCGCCTCGCGACGGGCGATGCTGCTTTCGGGCCAAAGGTCTTTCCACCTGTAATACTTCGGCATCACCGGGACACGGTCGTCCAGCACCAGCCAATCCAGCTTGGTCGTGGTGAAAATGTGAATGTCCGGCGGGCAAGCGCCAGGTAGGTCCAGCGTCCCCACCCGCACAAAGGCCACCCTGCGCCCGGCGCCCGCATAATGGCTCCACAGCGCCACCCTACACGCCCGGCACCGCACCACGATCTGCCCACGCCCCGAGGCTGAAGGCACCTCCACCTCCTCGGGCTCCCCCGCCAGCAGTTCGACAAACCCCGCCTCGATCATCGCATTCAGCGCGAATGCCGATCCGGTTTCGCGCTGACACCACGTGCAATGGCAGGCATGCACGAACAGCGGTGTTTCGGTCATGCGGTAGTGAACCGCGCCACAGGTGCATCTGCCATCCATCGCAACCCCCTTACCGCAAGGTTAATTTATATCCTCAAGATATTGATTTCAGACGATTTCCTGCCTTGCCCACGCGTGGGACACTACCCGATCAGCGCCTTGACCAGCCGCGCGAAATCATCGCCCCGCACCTCGAAATTCGGATACTGATCGAACGACGCTGCCGCCGGGGCCAACAGCACCACCTCGCCCGCCACCGCCTCCTCTGCAGCCCGCAAGACAGCCCGCTCCATCGTCTCGCATATCTCATGCGGCACATCGCCCAGTTCCAGCGCGAAATCCCGCGCCGAATGGCCGATCAGATAGGCCTTTTGAACCGAGCCGACAAAGGGCAGCAACCCCTTGATGCCGCCGTCCTTGCCAAGGCCCCCGGCAATCCAGCGCACCTTGGCAAAGGCCTGCAACGCTTTGCCCGCCGAATCCACATTCGTCGCCTTGCTGTCGTTGACGAACCGGACCCCACCCCGTTCACCGATCAACTGGCTGCGGTGCGGCAGCCCGGCAAAGCTTTCAAACGCCCCCTCGATCAGCTTGGGCGCCACCCCCAGACTGCGA
>JANNAF010000024.1:0-15416 GCA_031384005.1 Rhodobacterales bacterium
CAGGCGCACAGCGGTGGCGGCTTCATGCAGCATTTCGGGGGCCTCGGTTTGATTGACCATTTGATCAGGATTGTGGGCCGGTTTCGCGCCTGTTGCAAGCGTCGCCAAGCGGGGGTTTCACACCCCCGACAGCCTTGCCCCGCGGGGCAATGCTGTTCCCCCGTGGGATATTTGACCAGCGAGGATGGCGGATCAGAAGGTGGTGACCGGGTTGCCGGGCAGCGACACCTCGAGCAGTTCCAGATCCGGGGTCGTGTCGCTGTAGCGGGTGGCCATGCCCGGCGGGATCACGAAGGCGTCGCCGGGCGACAGGCGGTAGGGGTCCTTACCAGTCCCCTCGAGGGTCATTTCGCCGCCGAGGACAAAGGTGAACAGGATATCGCCCTCATGTGTCGTCCAAGGCGCAGGGCCGGTGGGCCGGGCGACCATGACGGAGGCGACGCCCTTGGTGTTTTGGTGGATTGTGGTGTCGCGCGCCTGAAATCCCGGAATGCGAAAGGGGGCGAAGCTGCCTTTGGCGGCGAGGGAATGGACGAAACGTTGGCCATCCCATTCGCGGTCAGGGCGGAAATGCGGGGTGGGCAGGTTCATGTCGTGGTCAATCTCGGTCACATGGTCGGCGGGGACGCCGATTTCAACGACCTGAACGCCTTCGGAATAGAGGACCTTGTGGCGGATGCCCGGCGGCTGAATGAAGCAGTCGCCGGCCGCGATGCGCAGTTTGCCGCCCTGATCCTCGTACAGGACATCGACCCAGCCTGCGACGCAGAAGATCAGTTGAAAGCCGACCTTGTGATAATGCACCATGTCGGGCACCGGGCCGTCGGGCACGCGGATATGGCTGGCGATCATCGCACCGCCCAGACGGTTGGGCACAAGGTCGCGGTATTCCATGCCGGCGCGGCCGATGACCCAAGGGGCCTGATCGGCCAGACGGCGCACGACAAAGGCGTGTTCGGTGGCGGGCAGGACGAGGGGCGGGTTCAGGGCGTCAACCTCGATCCGCGTGCCATTGGGGGCGGTCAGTTCGCGGGCACCATCTGCGAAGGTCGGGTCGTCAGTCAGGATGCGCAGGGTGCCCGGCCCCTCGGGCGCGCCCTTTTGCAGGCGGATGCGCAAGCCGTGGCCCGACAGCACCGCCACCTCGGGGCTGTCGGCGGGATAGATCATGTCAAGCCGCATCCCCAGAACCTTGGTGTAAAACGGCAAGTCATGGCGCAATTCCTGCGTGGGCAGGCGAACCTCGGCGCGGGCGGGGGGCAGGGTGTCTGGCATGGTATTTCCAATTTGTTTCGGTCACACTGCGACGGTGGGCGGCGATTTGCAAGAAGCGACCGGAAAAACCGGGGCTTTGCGGATTGTGGGAAATGGTTTAAGGCTAAACCAGTTTTGGATGAGGGCGAAAATGACCGAGGGCAGGCAGGAAAACACCAGACATGCGGCGCTGGATTACCATGAATTCCCCAAGCCGGGTAAGCTGGAGATTCGGGCGACCAAGCCCTTGGCCAATGGCCGCGACCTTGCCCGCGCCTATAGCCCCGGCGTGGCCGAGGCCTGTCTGGAGATAAAGGCCGATCCGTCGACTGCCAGCCGCTATACCATTCGCGGCAATCTGGTGGGGGTTGTGACCAATGGCACCGCCGTGCTGGGTCTGGGCAATATCGGGGCGCTGGCCTCCAAGCCCGTGATGGAGGGCAAGGCGGTTCTGTTCAAGAAATTCGCCAATATCGACTGTTTCGACATCGAGTTGAACGAGCCTGATCCGGTGAAGCTGGCCGCCATCGTCTGTGCGCTGGAGCCGACCTTTGGCGCGATCAACCTTGAGGATATCAAGGCGCCCGACTGTTTTATCGTCGAACAGCTGTGCCGCGAACGGATGAAAATTCCGGTCTTTCATGACGACCAGCATGGCACCGCCATTGTGGTGGGGGCGGCGGCGACCAATGCGCTGTTGGTGGCGGGCAAGAACTTTGCCGATATCAAGATCGTGTCGACGGGGGGCGGGGCGGCGGGGATTGCCTGTCTGAACATGCTGGTCAAACTGGGGGTGCGGCGCGAAAACATCTGGCTGTGCGATATTGACGGGCTGGTCTACCACGACCGCCCGACTGAAACCTCGACCCAGAAGGCGGCGTTTGCCCAAGGCCACGTTCCGGCCAAGCTGGCCGATGTGATGGGTGGGGCGGATCTGTTTTTAGGCCTGTCGGGCCCCGGTGTTTTGACGCCCGAGATGGTGGCGCAGATGGCGCCGCGTCCGATCATCTTTGCCCTTGCCAACCCGACGCCGGAGATTCTGCCCGATGCGGTGCGCGCCGTGGCCCCCGATGCCATCATCGCCACCGGGCGCAGCGATTTCCCCAATCAGGTCAATAACGTGCTGTGTTTCCCCTTTATTTTCCGGGGTGCGCTGGACGTGGGGGCGACCAGCATCAATGCCGAAATGGAGCTGGCCTGCATCGACGGTATCGCGGCGCTTGCCCGCGCCACCACCAGCGCCGAGGCCGCCGCCGCGTACAAGGGCGAACAACTGACCTTTGGCGCCGATTATCTGATCCCCAAACCGTTTGACCCGCGTCTGATTGGTGTTGTCGCCAGTGCTGTGGCCAAGGCCGCGATGGAAACCGGGGTGGCCACCCGCCCGATCGCGGACCTTGACGCCTACCGCCAGCAGTTGGACGGGTCGGTGTTCAAATCCGCCCTGATCATGCGCCCGGTGTTCGAGGCGGCCAGCGCCTCGACCCGCACAATCATCTTTGCCGAGGGTGAAGATGAACGGGTGCTGCGCGCCGCCAATGCGATGTTGGAGGAGATGACGACCAAGCCGATCCTGATTGGCCGCCCCGAGGTGATTGCAACGCGCTGCGAACGCGCTGGCCTGCCGATCCGGCCTGACCGCGATTTCGAGGTGATCAACCCCGAAAATGACCGCCGCTACCGCGATTATTGGGGCAGCTATCATGAACTGTTGGCGCGGCAGGGTGTGACGCCTGACACGGCGCGCGCCATTATCCGCACCAATTCCACCGCGATTGCCGCTGTGGCCGTGCACCGCGGCGACGCCGACAGCATGATCTGCGGCGCGTTTGGCCAGTATCTGTGGCATATGAACTATGTCCGCCAAGTGCTGGCGCGCGGTGGTTTGCATCCGCGCGGTGCCTTGTCGCTGATGATCATGGAGGACGGGCCGCTGTTTGTGGCCGACACGCAGGTCAACCCGATACCGACCCCCGAACAAATCGCCGAAACCGCCATCGGTGCTGTCCGCCATGCCCGCCGCTTTGGCGTGGCGCCCAAGGTGGCGCTGTGTTCCCATTCTAACTTTGGCAATCTGGACAGCGATTCTGGCCGCCGTATGCGTGCCGCGATGGAGATTTTGGACAGTCGCGAGGTGGATTTCGAATATGAGGGCGAAATGAGCCTGGACGCGGCCCTGGACGCCGAATTGCGCACCCGGATTTTCCCGGATGCGCGGTTGCAAGGGGCGGCCAACATCCTGATCTTTGGCTATACCGATGCCGCCAACGCGGCGCGCAACATGCTGAAGATGAAGGCGGGGGGACTGGAGGTTGGGCCGATCCTGATGGGGATGGGCAACCGTGCCCATATCGTCACGCCGTCCATCACGGCGCGGGGTTTGCTGAACGTCTCGGCGCTCGCGGCGACACCGGTTTCGCTTTATGGTTGATTGACTGGACTTTGCGGTCCAAAAAGTTAACCTGTCCCGGAACGGTGTGCCCTGCGATCAGGTCAGGTTCTGGGTTGCGGCATTTGTTTGAAATCGAGCGGGCCCCAGCGTGAATGAACAGTTTGATGAAGACAAGTTTCACGCCCTGCTGGCCATGGCAGGTCCAGCACATTTGCATGAACTGACGCGGCTTCTGGACGACGATCTGTCTGGCATCGCGGCAGCGCTGATGGCGGCCGATGTGCAGGATGATCCACACAGCTTGCGTGCGCACAGCCATGTGTTGCTGGCCGTCGCAGGGACGGTGGGGGCCATGCGGTTGTATCTGATGGCGGACCGGTTGAACCGGCTGGCGCGGGGCACCGAACGCGGCCCTGTGGCCGAGGTTTTGACCGAGATCAGGGCGCTTTTGGCGCTGTTGATCGGGCGGGTGCGGCACGTGCGCGAAGCGATGGCCAGCCTATGAAACCGGCCAGTTCGGACGCCATACCACCCACCATCCTGTTGATCGAGGATACGCCCGCGCTGCAATTGATCTACCGTAGTGTGTTGCAGGGTGCGGGGTACGGTGTGAATGTTGCCGGTACGGCGACAGACGGGATGGCGCGATTTGCCAAACTGGCCCCTGCCGTGGTGGTTCTGGATCTGGGGCTGCCCGACCGGGATGGGTTGGATCTGATCGAGGATATCTTGTCGGTGCGGGCGCAAACCCGGATCATCGTGATCACCGCGAACGGGTCGATCAACAAGGCGGTCGAGGCGATGCGCGCCGGGGCGCATGAGTTTCTGGTGAAACCCTTTGATGAAAGCCGGCTGTTGAACGCGGTCAAGAATGCGCTGACCCTGCATGCGCTGACCCTGCCTGCGTCAGGCCGTCCCGCGAACCGTGTGCCAGCGGCGAGGGGCCAGCAATCGGTAACCCTTCCCCCGTTTATGGGATCGTCCGATGCGATGCTGCGGGTTCATTCCAAGATCGCCTCGGTTGCCAATTCGATGGCGACCGTGTTCATCACCGGCGAGAGCGGCACCGGTAAAGAGCTGTGCGCCCTTGCCGTTCATGGCACATCGGCCCGCGCCAAGGGGCCGTTCATTGCGCTGAACTGTGGGGCCATCCCGCATGATCTGTTGGAATCAGAGGTGTTCGGCCATGTGAAAGGGTCGTTTACCGGGGCGATTTCCGACCGGCCGGGGGCGGCAAAGGCGGCCGATGGTGGGACGCTGTTTCTGGACGAGGTTTGCGAAATGGCCCCGGCCTTGCAGACCAAACTGCTGCGGTTTTTGCAAACATCGACCGTGTTGCCGGTTGGGTCGAACCGCCCGCAAAAGGTGAATGTCCGCATCATCTGTGCCACCAACCGCGACCCGCTGGATGCCGTGCGTCGCGGCCATTTCCGTGAGGATTTGTATTACCGCCTGTTCGTCGTGCCCATTCACATGCCGCCGTTGCGGGACCGGGGCCATGATGTGATCGAAATTGCGGGCTCTGCCCTGACCCAGTTTGCCGCCGAAGAGGGCCGCATCTTTGACGGTTTGTCGGGCGATGTGGTGGACCTGTTCTTGCGGCTGCCATGGCCCGGAAATGTGCGTCAGGTGTTGAATGTGATCCGCAATGTGGTCGTGCTGAATGACGGCGGGGTTGTGACGCCTGCGATGTTGCCCGAGGATCTGGTCCGTGCCAGCGAGGGTCCGTCGCAACAGGCGCCCGCCACCCCCCTGCGTGACCCTGAGGAGCCGGCACTGGAGGGGCTTTTGGGCCGTCCCCTGGCCGAGGTCGAGCGCATCATCGTCACCGCGACCCTTGCCCGCTACAGCGGGTCGGTCCCCAAGGCGGCGCGGGTGTTGGACCTGTCGCCCTCGACGCTTTACCGCAAGCTGGAGGGCTGGGGGAAACCTTCGAACTCTTGAAAACTGTGCTCGGTCGCATGCCAGACCCGTTGCAGATCGGCCAGCAGCGTTTCAGCATCCTGTGTGCTGCCCAGTTTCCACGCGGTTTCAATGGTGGCCAGATGGGTTTGCAGGGCGCGCGCGCCAAACATCGCGGCAGAGCCCTGCAACCGGTGCAAATCGCGGATCAGGGCCTGATCCGGCGCGGCTGACACCAGCCCCGTGGCGACGCGTGCAACAATGCCGCGGGTTTCGGCCATGAACCTTTTCACCAGTTCCCCCGCCCGTTTAGCCCCCAGATCCTGCCCCAGCGACATCAGGATCACCCTGTCGATTGGCCCGGTTTGCCCGGGTTGCAGCAACGGCAACCCCGCCAACACCGTGCGCAGGGCGTCGCGGGTGATCGGTTTGACCAGAACCTGTGCCATTCCGCCTGCGCGGAACCGGGCCACCTCATCTGCCAGCGCATGGGCGGTCATGGCCGCGATGGGCGCATGAGCCGAGGCGCCGCCGCCCGCCTGAATGGCTGCCGCCGCCTGCAACCCGTCGATGCGCGGCATGGAAATGTCCATCAAAATCAAATCGAACCGCTGTGCCGCGGCCATTGCGATGCCCTCTTCGCCATCGTGGGCCTCATGCACCTCGTGCCCCTCCTTCAACAGCATTTCGCGTATGATCAACCGGTTGAAGTCGTTATCCTCGACAACCAGAACCACAAGGGGGCTGGCGTTTTCGGTGATGCGGCGATGGTTCTCGGCAATTTGGGGGGGCACGCCAAGGATGGGCAGCGGCAGGTGGATGCGAAAGGTGCTGCCCCGCCCCTCCTCGCTTTCCACGGTCAGGTTGCCGTCCATCCGGCCCACCAACCGCTTGACGATCCCAAGGCCCAGACCCGTCCCCGAGGCGCGGCGTGCATAAGAGACATCCAGCGTGACAAAATCGTCAAAGATGCGGTCAAGGTCAGCTTTGGGGATGCCAATACCCGTGTCAGATATGCTGATTTCCGTGGGGCCGGTATCCGATAGATGCCGGATTTCAACGGCGATATGGCCATTCTGGGTAAACTTGACCGCATTGCCAAGCAGGTTCAACAAGATTTGCCGCAACTGCGCCCCGTCACATTCAACCAGACTGCGCCCATCGGTGGGGCCACAAAACCGCATGGTGTTGCCATTGGCCTGACTGGCAGGGCCCTGATTTTCCATCACCTCTTGCACCAACGCCACCAGATCGATCGGCGTGGGGGTAAAGGGGGCGCGCCCGCTGTCCAGCCGGGCAATGTCCAACACGTCATTGACATGGTGCATCAGCAGCCTGCCCGACGCTGCCATGATCCGCAGGTATTCGCGCTGATGGGGCTGCAAATCCGTGGTGTCCAGCAGTTCGATTGTTCCGATCATGCCATTCAGCGGCGTGCGGATTTCGTGGCTCATCACGACCAACAGATCGGCCTTGGCCTTCTCGCCTGCCAAAGCCTCGTCACGGGCAAGTGTCAGCGCCTGTTCGGCCGCCAATTGCCCGGACAGGTCGCGCAAAAACGCCACAAACAACGTGTGATCGCCGTCCCCGGTCCGCGAAATGGCCATCTCTGCCGGAAAGTCGTCGCCCTCCTTGCGCCGCGCCACGACGCGCAGGCGGCGACTTGCGCGGATCTCGGGCGGTTTGCCTTTGAGGAAGCGTGTCGTGGCATCCGGCGAGGGGGTCACCAGATCGGCCAGATCGGTTCCCACCACCTCGTCCCGGCTGAACCCCAATGTGGCGCAGGCCGCAGCGTTGAAATCGACAATCCGGCCCCGGCTGTCCGAGGTGATGATCGCCTCCATCGCTGTGGCGACGATCTTGTCCAGCCGCGACAGGGTTTCCAGGTTTTCGGCGGCGGTACGGCGGTTGTCGCGGTACAGTTGCATCAACAAAATCAGCAGGCCAACCAAAAGCGCGACCAATGTCGCCGACATCAACCCGGTCAGGATCAATGTCCGGGCAATATCGGCACGTTTGCGGTCAGACGCCACGGCAATGACCCTGACGGCGGACAGGGCGATTGACCGGGTTTGTTCGGTTATGCGCCGTGCATCACTGGAAAACGCGGCAAGGTTGGTGCGCAGCGCCTGATCCGGACCGTCGATCAGTGCCAATTGGGCCTGCATGAAATCGGAAATCTGTGCGATGCTTTGGGTGTAACCCGGCTGGTCGCGCAGCCCGGCGAACACTTTGCCATCCCGCAGGATCGCCACGCGGCTGAACAGGACGTCATAGCGCAACCGCACGTCGTTCAGACTGCCCGCGCCGTTCCGCGCGTCGTCCAAGGCCAGGATCAGCTGCATCAACTCCAGTTCCAGCTGCGACAAGGCCCATTGCGCGTTATCGGTGCGCGATTCACTTTCCTTGTCGATCTGCCGCATGACATCGACGGACAGCACCGCAATGCTGATCGCAACGGCCAAAAGGATGATCCCCGCCACCGCAACGCGCAGGCGGTTCAGTGGCAAAAAGCCCAGTTTTCGGGTTTCGGTCAAGGGTCGCAATCCTGTGACGTGCCCCGCCAACCTAGCGCAGCAGTTCGATCCGGTCGAGTTGCCAGATGCTGCGCGAGAAGATCTGATCCGTCCGGTACGCGGCACTGGAATCGTAGGGATAGATCACCCAAACCGGGCCCTTGTCCCGTACGGACATCGGAACCCCGTCCATGGCAAAGGCCAGCAGCGGCGCCACTTGTGTCGCCTCGGTGACCGGAAACTCGACCGAGTATTTATTGAGTGCGTGCAGCCGCAACACCGGCGCGTCGATCTTGAGGGCGCGGATCAGGTCGATCAGCCGGACACCGTCAAAGACATGCGTCCCCTCGGTCCAGATTGATGACGTGGTGATGCTGGCCTCGCCCAAGGCGGCCAGCATTTCGCGGTCATAGGCCATCTGGCCTCCGGGAAAGGCGGCCTCGTCCAGACCGGTCACGGTCAGGATGACGGGCCCCTTTGGCTGGGTTTGGCCAAAACCGGGGGTCACCAACAAGATCAAGGCGACGCAGGCTAATATCATTTGTTTCAACATGGCCAAGACCGCCCTTGCACACTGGGAATGACTGCACTTGCCAACTGTCATATCCGCACTATGTGCGAAGTAGCGACAGAAAATGCACTATTCCAAAGGATAGGACTGGCGTATGATGTCGCGGTCAACTCTATGGTGGGGCGATTGCAGCAACGGGGCCCCGGCTGGTTGCTACCTAGGGGAAAACTCTGATGGCACGAATTCTGGTGGCGGACGATCACGACCTCGTCCGCGAGACGCTTGCCGCATATTTGCAGACTGAGGGGTTTGCCGAGGTGCGCCTTGCGTCAAATGTGGCCGAGGCAATGGCGCTGGTGGCGCGGGCCCCGTTCGACCTGATCCTGGTCGACTATGACATGCCGGGTATGGAGGGGTTGACCGGTCTGGCGCGGCTGATCGCCGCCAACCGGCCCAGTTCCGTCGCCCTGATGTCTGGCGCGATTTCGTCTGATGCGGCGGCGGCGGCGTTGGAGATGGGGGCTGCGGGCTTTGTCCCCAAGACCTTGGGATCGCGCAACATGGTGGCTGCGGTCAAGGCGATGATCGGGGGCGAGGTGTTCGCCCCGATCTCGATGATCCCCAAGGGCAATGAGGGGCTGTTAAGCAGCCGCGAGGTTGACGTTTTGCGCGGGATCTGTGCGGGCAAGTCGAACAAGGAAATTGCCCGCGACTATGGGCTGCAAGAGGTGACGGTCAAGCTGCATGTCAAGACGATGAGCCGCAAACTGAACGCAAAGAACCGCACCCATGCCGCGATGATCGCCCGCGACCGCAAGCTGCTGTGACGGTGTCCACGCGTGGGACATGTGGGATTTCGTTATATATCAATGCCTTGTGTTTTGGTATTAACCAGATTGAAAGCATGGCCCCGCTTGGGCTATACGCCTGACAGGGGCGGTGGGTTTCACCCACCCTACCCATCCTGGTTAAGGACAGCGCATGTACACAACCCTGCTTCGACCCTTTGCACGGCCCTACCTTGCACTTTATGATGCGGCGATGCGTCTTGGGCCGAAATGGGGTCCGGTCACGCTGGGATATGGTCCGATTGTCGTGGCAATTCTGGCCTTTTTGCTGAAGGACAGCGTGCTGGATCCGGTCATGGACCCCACGGTGGCGACTGTGCTGATCTTTGTCGTCTTTGCGATGTTTGGCCCGGTGATGAATGTGGGCACCAAGATCGTCACGGAAAACATGCACAAGGCCCGCATGGGGGAATGGCCGCCCAATGGCGACCCGAGGTTTGACCGCAAGGGTGCGGTCAGCCCGACCATGGCCTCGGTCGAGGCGATGCGTGCGTGGTACAAGGCGAACTGAGCCGCGCCCGCGGGGCTCAGGTCGGGGTCCCGGTCTTGGGCGGCGGCTGGTCCATGATCAGGGTCGGGATCGACAGGCCCAGTAATATCACCGACAGCGGCAGCGAAAAGAAAAAGCCGAACCGGCCAAAACCGACCGCGCCGACAATGCCGCCCGCAAAGAATGCAAAGACAAGGCTGATCAGGACGGTCAGCTTGCGCCCATCGGCAGGGGTGCCGCCAAAGCGAAAGACGCCCACACCCACGGCGCGACCGATTTCGATGCCGATATCGGTGACCATGCCCGTCGCATGGGTTGTTCGCACCCGGGCGCCCGAGATTTTGGTGATCGTGGCATTCTGCATGCCCATGATGAAACACAGACAGGCCAACGAAAACATCCGCCCGGCGGGCGTGGTGAACAGCCCGCCAAAGCTGAACAGAAACAAGAACACGCCCTGCACCGCAAGGGTCAGGGCATATTGGTGGCGGTGGTTCACCTGTCGGGTGCCGTTGATCAACAGCGTGCTGAACGCCGCCCCGGTCACAAAGGCCGCAATCGCAAGGCAGGCCACCAAAGCCGCCAGCCAGTTCAGAATGGCGATATTGTCGGCCAGTTGCGACAGATAGCCGGTCATATGCGAGGTATACTTGCCAACAGCAAAGAAACCGCCCGCATTGGCCGCCCCGGCGATGGCCGCCAACACCGTGGCAAGAGCAAAGTCGCGTCGGCCCGACCGCCGATGCCCGACCATTGCCCGGGCAGTCCGCAGGGACGTGGTAAGACGGTTTCGATTGCGGGCCATCAGGTTGCGATCCGGGGGTGCATCAGGCAGGCCCATCTGCCGGACCTGTCCACCCTGTCTGGGCGTTTCACGGGCTGCATGCAAGCTGGACGCGGGCGCAAACGGCCATGCGGCACAAGATTTTGCCGCCGTTACGCCGCAGCATGCCAAACAGGGGCCGGCGCCGCTGGGGGCCACCGGACAACGGCGGGGTTAAACCCCCGCCCGACACCGGTGCCGACCTAGCCCTGCAGCGTCCGCACGCCATACCCCTCGCCCCGCGCCGTCATCGCTTGAACGGCGGCGATGCTGGCGGCGGCGGTGGTGAAATAGGGGATCTTGTCCATCAGCGCGACGCGGCGGATGTCGCGGCTGTCGTTGATGGCTTGGGTCCCCTCGGTCGTGTTCATCACCAGGGCGATGTCGTTGTCTTTCAGGCGGTCCACGATGTTGGGACGCCCCTCATAGACCTTGTTGACCAGCGTCGACGCGATCCCCTGGGAGGTCAGCCAGCCTGCGGTGCCACGGGTGGCAACCAGTTCAAATCCCATCGTAATCAGGCTACGGGCGGCATCGGCAAAGGCCTGGGTCTTGTCCATATCCTTGACCGACAGAAACACCCGGCCGGTTTCGGGCAGGATGGTGCCTGCACCCATTTGCGCCTTGAGGAACGCCAGCGCAAAGGTGCGGTCCCAGCCCATCACCTCGCCTGTGCTGCGCATTTCCGGGCCAAGCACCGGATCGACGCCGGGAAAGCGGGCAAAGGGCAGCACGGCCTCTTTGACCGAAAACCACGGGGTTTTCGGGTCGGCCAGCGTCATGGGGTCCATCAGGGGCAGGGGGGTGTCGGGGCCGACACCCAAGGCATAGGGCGGGCGCATCGGGAAGTTCGAGAGCGGCTCGCCTGCCATCAGGCGGGCGGCGATGGAGGCGATGGCGCTGTCGGTCGCCTTGGCGACAAAGGGCACGGTACGCGAGGCGCGGGGGTTCACCTCCAGCACATAGATCACTCCGTCCTTGATGGCGAATTGCACGTTCATCAGGCCGACCACGTTCAGGGCAAGGGCCATTTGAACGGTCTGCTTTTTCAACTCCTCCACCGTCTCGGCGGACAGGCTGTGCGGCGGCAGGCAGCAGGCACTGTCGCCCGAATGGACGCCCGCTTCCTCGATATGTTCCATGATACCGGCCACATGAACATGCTTGCCATCGGACAGGGCATCAACATCCACCTCGATTGCGCCGGACAGATAGCTGTCAAGCAGGACGGGCGAGGAGCCGGAAACCTGAACGGCGGTGGCGATATAGCGTTCCAACTGGGCATCGTCGCGGATGATTTCCATGGCGCGGCCACCCAGCACGAACGAGGGCCGGATCACCAGCGGATAGCCGACATCGGCGGCCACCTTGAACGCCTCGTCCCGCGAACGCGCGGTGCCGTTGTGGGGCTGTTTCAGGTTCAGTTTGTGCAACAGTTGCTGAAAGCGTTCGCGGTCCTCGGCCAGATCAATCGCGTCGGGGGTGGTGCCAAGGATCGGGATGCCTTCGTTGGCCAAAGCCTGCGCCAGTTTCAGGGGCGTCTGGCCGCCGAATTGCACGATGACGCCGTGCAGGGTGCCGTTTTCCTGTTCAACGCGCAGAATCTCCAGCACATGTTCCAGCGTCAGCGGTTCGAAATACAGGCGGTCCGAGGTGTCATAATCGGTGCTGACGGTTTCGGGGTTGCAGTTGACCATGATGGTTTCATAGCCAGCGGCGGTCAGAGCATAGCAGGCATGGCAGCAGCAGTAATCAAACTCGATGCCCTGCCCGATGCGGTTGGGGCCGCCACCCAGAATCACGACCTTTTTGGCATTCGAAGGACGCGCCTCGCATTCGACGTCGCCCATCGCGGGCATCTCATAGGTGGAATACATATAGGGGGTCTGGGCCTCGAACTCGGCGGCGCAGGTGTCGATGCGTTTAAAGACGGCAATCACGCCAAGGTTGCGGCGGGCGCGGCGGATTTGCCCCTCGTCACGCCCGGTCAGGGTGGCAAGGCGGGCATCGGTAAAGCCCATCATTTTCAGCCGCCGGATACCTGCGGCGTCCAAAGGCAGGCCCTTGGCGCGGACCTCGGCCTCGACGTCGATGATCTCGCGGATGCGGGCCAGAAACCACGGATCGAACGAGGTGATGGCGTTGATGTCGTCGTTGCTGAGGCCATGGCGCATGGCTTGGGCAATGACGCGCAGGCGGTCTGGGGTGGCCTGCGCCAGCGCCTTGGTGATCGCGGCGCGGTCGGGGGTGCCGGTTTCCGAAACACCGGGGATGGCAATTTCGTCGAACCCGGTCAGGCCGGTTTCAAGCGAGGCCAGCGCCTTTTGCATCGATTCGTGGATGGTACGGCCAATCGCCATCACCTCGCCCACCGATTTCATGGCGGTGGTCAGGTTGGGGATTGCGCCGGGGAACTTTTCAAACGCAAAGCGCGGGATTTTCGTGACGACATAGTCGATCGAGGGTTCAAAAGACGCCGGTGTGATCTTGGTGATGTCGTTGTCCAACTCGTCCAGCGTATAGCCGACTGCCAGTTTGGCGGCGATTTTCGCGATGGGAAAACCGGTCGCCTTGGACGCCAGCGCCGACGAACGCGACACGCGCGGGTTCATCTCGATCACGATCATGCGGCCATCGGCGGGGTTGATCGCCCATTGCACGTTGGATCCGCCGGTCTCAACCCCGATTTCGCGCAGCACGGCAATCGAGCCGTTGCGCATGATCTGGTATTCCTTGTCGGTCAGGGTCAGGGCAGGGGCCACGGTGATGCTGTCACCGGTATGCACGCCCATCGGGTCGATGTTTTCGATGGCGCAGACGATGATGGCGTTGTCGGCGCTGTCGCGCACCACCTCCATCTCGAACTCTTTCCAGCCCAGCAGCGACTGATCCACCAGAACCTGAGCGACGGGAGACGCCTCCAGCCCGCTTTTGACAATCGCCTCATAGTCGTCGCGGTTATAGGCGACGCCGCCGCCGGTGCCGCCAAGGGTAAAGGCGGGGCGGATGATGGCGGGCAGGCCGACATAGTCGATGGCGGCAATCGCCTCGCGCACACCAGCCGCGATGTCGTATTTGCCCGAGGGCAGTTTGGGTGCTGCGATGATGGTCGCCTTGGGGTTTTCCAGACCGATGCGGTCCATCGCCTCGCGGAACAACTTGCGATCTTCTGCCATTTCGATGGCCTCACGCTTGGCCCCTATCAGCTCTACGTTGTACTTTTCCAATATTCCCATATCGGCCAAGGCCAGCGCCGTGTTCAGCCCGGTCTGTCCGCCCATGGTGGGCAACAGGGCGTCGGGACGTTCT
This sequence comes from Rhodobacterales bacterium, assembly GCA_031384005.1. GTDB lineage: Bacteria > Pseudomonadota > Alphaproteobacteria > Rhodobacterales > Rhodobacteraceae > Stagnihabitans. The sequence goes on from JANNAF010000024.1 coordinate 14,046, forward strand.
TTCTCGATGATCTTGGCGACGACTTCGGGGGTGATCGGTTCGATATAGGTGGCATCGGCCAGCCCCGGATCGGTCATGATCGTGGCGGGGTTCGAGTTGACAAGGATGACCCGGTACCCTTCCTCGCGCAGCGCCTTGCAGGCTTGGGCGCCGGAATAGTCAAACTCGCACGCCTGACCAATCACGATGGGTCCAGCGCCGATAATCATGATGGATTTGATATCGGTTCTTTTCGGCATGGCGGCCCCCTCAAATCGCGCTCGGCAGCGCAAAACTTTGCGGGTTATAGCCACGCGGACCGGGGGCGCAAGGGGCGATTGTGGCTAAAGCGCAAGGCCCATCCGGTGCCCGACCCACATCGTCACAAGATACAGCACAAAGGTCAGCGCACAACCGGCCGCCAGCGCCGGATAGAACCCATATCCGGCCCGCAGCATCACTGGTATCAGCACGAACATCGGCAGGGATGGGCAGACATACCACAGCGTCGCCGCCGCATGGTCGGCCAGACGTGCCGTGTCCTGAGTGTCGCGCCACAGCCAGATCATCGCCAGAACCGACACCAGCGGCAACGAGGCGATCAGCGCGCCAAGACCCGCATAGCGTTTGGCAATCTCGGACGCCAGCGCGATCAGGATGCCGGAAATTGCCGCCTTGATCAGCAGATAGGTCATCAAATCCCCCTTTGGACCCAAGCAAAAGGCCGGGGCGCGAACCCCGGCCTGTCACCAACCTTAACCGTTATCAGCCGCGTTCGCCAACCGCTGCTTCGGCGGCCGCAATCGCGGCGGCACGCTGTTTCACGGCGTCGCCAACCGGCGGGCCCTGGAAGCGGCGGTTTTCAAACAGCACCCAGACGACCAGCGCCAAGGCCACAAAACCCGCCACGACATACAGCACACGCTCGTTCGGCGGGGCGACGGCGATGAACAAGATCACGCCCATGCCGACAACCGACAACACCGTAACCAGTTTGTAGACGCCCGCAGACATGGCCCAAGGGCCGGGGGTTGGCCATTTGGCGGTGCCAAAGGCGAACAGACCTGCCACCAGCGGCACGGTAAAGGACAAGAACAGGAACACCAGGGTCGAGTTCACGACGATCACATAGATCGAGGTGCCCTCGATCTTGATCGACATGGCAAGCAGCACATAGAGGATGCACAGCACTGTCGAGGTCCAGATCGCGTTGACCGGCGTGCGGTACTTGGGCGACACGGACGACAGCGCCTTGGACGCCCCCGGAACACCATCATCGCGCGAAAACGCAAACAGCATCCGGCTGGCCGAAGTGACCGTGGCCAGACCACACAGCAACTGGGCGATGAAGATACCCAGATACAGAACCGTCTTGAGGCCCGCCGGCATGAT